>JBBQWJ010000021.1:0-24080 GCA_038210685.1 Chitinophagales bacterium
GGGCGAAAAAAGGTGAAACAAAAATTATAATATTATGGCACATACAACATGGAAACCTCACACAGAACATGGAAAACTGAGCAGCAAAGAAGAAAAAAATTTCCCTGACAGCGTGTTTGCTTTTCCTAAGCAACGTAAAGAGCCTTTAACTGATGCATCGCATGTTCAAAATGCCCTGGCGCGGTTCGACCAGGTGAAGGGCGTATCAGACAGCGATCGTGATGAAGCTTTTGCCAATATTAAAAAAGCCGCAAAGCACTATGATGTGGATATAGAAGAGGAAGACTGGCACGACCTTGGCAAAAAGCCACACACTAAAAACGCGTCGCATTCATAAAGAACTATAATAAAATGATTGGATTAGGAAGATTGTTCGCAAAATGAAAAGTAAGAATATGTTGAAGCACTTTTCTTAGTCCCGGAAGGACTTTTCGTAGGAAGAAATTTTAAAAAGATGAACTCTAAACGTTCCTTCGGAACGCCTGGCGCGAATTTGATGGTTATGGTCTACCCAAAAAATGTGCTTACAGCACTAGGAAAGCTTATTAAAATTTCGATAGAATATAATAATGACAAGGCTTTGCGATCAAAATGCGTAATTCTGTAAAATGATTACAATGTCATAAACCAACGCTTTCGATAACCAAGGGGGTAAACAAAAATATTTTGAACTTTGTGGAATCCTATTACTCTTTTAGAATGAAATGAGTATCCTGATCAATAGCTCGTTTCATCCAATTTTACTTTTCCTTTAAATGTCCAGGAAACAAAGGTGGTGTATATCCCAACCAGCGGAGTACCAATAGCAGCTATCAATAGCAAAGTTTTAATTGTTTTTAGAGAAGATGCGCCATTAGTGATAGTAATACTGTTCTTTAAGAGTAATTATTTCTCAGCTTCCTCAAAGGCTCTTTGCATAATCTCAAGATCATTAAATCCACGGAAACCGCTAAAACCCACCGACAGAATGGAGCCATTTTTTCTAACCAGGGGCTGCCCCCCTTCCCATCCAATCAAATCCGGCGCTTCAATACCATTGGCATTTTCTTCAATTTCCTTGTTGAAAACCCGTCTTTCATATTCTCCCGTTCTTTCGCCGGTTAGCCACACCTGGCTTGCTTTGGTCCAGGCTACTTTATAAGTTTGTCGCTGCCTGGCTTTATCGGTTCCAAACATTTTCCCGCAAACAAGTCCCTCAGCATTAATGATACATGCCGCAACGTTCCCATTCGCAATGTTTCTATCCTCTTCTACCGCCATATAACCAGGTATCAGTTTTTCAATTGCCCTAAACATTTTATCGGCAAATTGCTGTGTCTCTTGCTGGTTGTCAATCGTATTTTCCATTAAATTTTATAATTTGGTTATAGTTGTTTTTATGAATGGATTATTCTCTGATTACAGGTAAATCGGGAGAAAATCGCTATTTATTTTGCTTTATTGACTTACGTAAATGATTCTTTTTGTTTGGTTCCCCATGTGGATATCAAATGCTCCCGGCTCGGTCACCCATTTTAAGTCCCTCCCCACAAAAGCCAGATCCTTTGCCGTCAACGAAAAAGTAACTTCTTTCGTCTCGCCGGGCTTTAAATATATTTTATCAAATTTACGTAATCTCTTTACTGAGGGTGTGATGGATGCAAATAAATCAGAACTATATAATTCCAACGTTTCCTGCCCGGCCATCTTGCCTGTATTGGTAACGTTAACCGAAATGTTCATGGGGGCATCTGCCGTCAGTGTATCTGAGGATCCCCGGATGTCTCCGATTTTGTAAGTGGTATAACTTAATCCGGATCCAAAGGCAAACTGTGGGTGAAACTCTTCCGAATAATGCTGCGGATTGGCCGTCTCATTTACTTCATCTAAATATTTATGGTCGTAGGTAATCAAAAAGTTAGGATTCCTGGGATAGGTAATAGGTAATTTTCCCGAAGGATTGTAATCACCGAACAACACATCTGCAATGGCCTGTCCCCCCTGGCAACCAGGCCAGTAAGCCATGATAATACCACTTAACAGCGGCTCAATTTTCCGGATTATCCTGGGCCTGCCTTCGGTAAATACCGCAATAACAGGCTTGTGTAATTTGCTCAAAGCAATCACAAGCCTTTGTTGAATCTCGGGTAGTTCCAGGTCTTCAATATTTCCCGGGGTCTCGGCATAGGCTTCCTCACCCAGGCAAACGACAATATCATCCGCATCTTTGGCAGCAAGTACAGCATCTGCAATGCCCTTATCGGTTCCAACAAACGCAGTGCCCTGCTTATAGGTGGTATTTTTAGCCTTTTCCCGGATAGCCTCGAGTATAGTGCGCTCATCCTTTGGGAAGTATTTCGGGTCTGTACCCTGCCAGGTATAGGACCACGCTCCATTTAACGTGGTTAATGAATTGGCTCCCGGGCCGGTAACGAAAATCTTTTTATCTTTTAACAGGGGCAACACATGCTCCTCATTCTTCAATAAAGTCATCGATTCCCTGGCTGCTTTCAGGGCAACCTTTTGGTATTCCGGACGCCCAAAGTTTTTAAACGCTTCCTTTTCTACATATGGATGTTCAAACAAGCCTACATCGTACTTTAATTGCAAGATCCTTCTTACCGACTCATCTATTCTACTTTCCGGGATTCTTTTTTCGTTTACCAATTCAACCAGGTATTTGCTGAAATCCAGATCCATCGGCACAATGCATAAATCTATACCTGCTGTTATGGCCTGGTAAACCGCCTCCTTATAGGACGAAGCCACACGGTGCCTGTCGTATAATTTCTTTATATCTTCCCAGTCCGAAATAACGACTCCTTTAAACCCGAGCTCATTTCTCAATAGATCGGTTAATAAATATTTGCTGGAATGAACAGGGACACCATTCACTTCCGCGGAATTGACCATCAGGGTTTTTGCACCCGCCTTTATAGCTGCCTCAAAAGAAGGCAGATAGTATTCTCTTAATGTAATGTCCGGAATGAGTGCCGGAGACCTGTCCTTACCGGACGTGGGATCCGAATACCCAATGAAATGTTTCATACAGGAAGCCACGTTGTCCACGCTCTTCAGATTATCGCCCTGGTACCCGCTTATTTCCGCCAGCCCCATTTGCTTTACGACATAGACATCTTCACCGAACGTTTCATCCAGCCGTGGCCAGAGCGGCTGCCTGCCTACCCCCAGTACGGGAGAAAAATCATAGCGAATACCCGTTGCTCTTACTTCTTTGGCAGAAATTTGAGCTACCTCCCTGGCCAAGGCCGTATCCCTGGTGGCAGCTAAACCTATATTTTGCGGAAATAAGGTAGAACCAAGGGTATAACTTGCACCATGCACCGCATCAATAGCATAAAGTATTGGAATCTTTAACCGGGATTCCTTCATGTTCATAGCCTGAATCTCATCAATCATTTGGTGCCAGGTTTCAAGAGAGTACGCATGACTCATCACATTTTGAAAAGACCCCACATGATGAGTGATCATTACATCCTTCAATTTATCCTTATCCAGGACAATGGTGTTACCCGATTCGTGAGCTACCATACCGATTGTGATATTGGTCATCTGCCCCACCTTCTCAGCTAATGTCATCTGAGAAACCAGGGAATCAATTTTCTCAGATTCGGTTTGGGCCTGGCTGGGAGCCTGCTGTAAAATTATGAACGCTAACGGAAGACCCGCTTTCATTAACCTTTTTAGATTTGTGCTCATGAGGGTTTATCTTAAACTACTTAATGTGTATGCTATTATTAATATGAATGAAGTGCATTACAAAGAATTTATCATCTGCTATTGCCATTGCATCCTCCGGACAATGTAAGTATGCGGGTTATCATTTAACCCAACTTACACTCAATTTACTTTTTTAAAATTTACATAATCGTAATTCATATTGCCTACTTTAACCGTATGCATGGTTATCGTTTGAATTCCCTTTTTTAAATAAATGGTTGCCATATTATCAATATAATTCCAGTGGTGCCATTGCCTCCAGGCCACTGTGTCTGCAGCCACATAAGTTGAAGGAACTTTCAACGGCCCGGTCACATCTTTACCATTAACATCAAAAGAAATGGCTCCATTTTTATTGGAAGTATACATGAGGCCTAATTGATAGTGGCCCGACTTTTCAACATCAACTGTATATTTCGTCCATTCCCCAGGCCATGTCCACCCTACATACAAATGATTTTTGCCTGGCTTCACAAAATTATAGGGCGTATTATCAATAAGAGGATTGGTTTGAAACTTGGTAAAAGAAATATCAACGGGCTCATTCATGCGAAAACCATGCAAATAGCTACCATCTGCCTTATTGAGTCCGCCACTACCTGAGTTAGTAGAATCACTATCATGATAAGCTACCCCCTCGCCTCCGAAATCGTAATACTCGCACTGCAGCTTACCCGGAATCTTCTGTGGACCACCTTTGTAAACTGAATCTTCATAAGGCCTTCCCTTGTAGGAGTTTACCTGGCCTTGTACTTTATTAGCGCCAAACTGGAAAAGCCCGGCGGCGGCAAAAACCATTAAATAAGTGTAGTTCTTATGCATATACGTTAATCTAGAGCCGTTTTTTTAAATACTTTATTTCAATATTTTATAAAAGTAGATAAATTGTACATTAACGCCAACTCTTTTGTCGGTTTATTTTATTAATTTAAAAAATCTGGGTTACAGAGATTGCCAGCACCTATTGCATTATTCACTTTTAAACCGTGGACAATCTCTTTATCCTGGAAATAGAAAATTATAGCTTATATATTTTCATGTCTTTATAAAAGTATACCTATTTGATGTATAAATGGCTTATATCGATTATCCTATTAGTTAGTATCAATTGTAATCTTTAGTTTTGGAAAGAAGGTATCCCTTTTAAAAGAAAGAAACCAGCATGAATCAAATTGATACTCAAAAAGGCAAATTCGATCTGCAAGGAAATATAAGCAAGGTCTCTGTGCTGCAACTCATAAGAAATGATAAGAAAATAACCCGTGCAAATATTATTAAGCGAACGGGATTAAGCGCTCCTACTGTAGCGCGAATTATCGATAGCCTTACTCAAATGAACCTGGTACAAACCGATAGTGTAGGTTTATCCAGCGGAGGAAGGCCTCCTCAAATAGTTAAGTTTAACTCAAAAGACAATTTTGTAATAGGAATTGATATCGATGCCACTTTCATACGTGCGGTACTGTCAAATTTAGCAGGTGAATTTGTTTTTGAAATACATGTCTCCACCAACTTCATGGATGGATTTGAAGAAGTGATGTCGCAAGTGGGTGCGCTTATTGAAAAATTAAGTCAGCGCGCGCTTCAGAAAAACTTGAGGCTTTGGGGAATTGGCATTGCCGTTAGCGGGATGGTAAATAAGAATTCAGGCCTTGTGGAATACTCTCCCATTTTTAACTGGAAAAATGTAGATGTAAGGCAGGCGCTATCCAGGTATACCAATTTGCACATCGCCCTGGGAAATGTTGTTGATTTGGTAGCGATAGGTGAATTGCTCTATGGTATCGGTAAGCAGTACAAAAATTTCATTTGTATCAATGTGGGGTATGGTATCGGATCGGGAATCATCATCGATGGAAAGCTCTTTTCGGGTGCAGATGGTTTCGCAGGAGAAATAGGACACATCGTAGTTGACAAAAACAGCAAGCGCAAAGGTATGGAAGGTATACATGGCACGCTTGAAGCCCTGGCTTCCGGCTATGGCATAGCGGATGTTGCCAGGGAAATGATTAAAGACCATCCGGAAAGCACCTTACATATTTTGGGCTCACAAAAACTGGTAGCGCAAAACGTTTTTGATGCGGCCAGGGCAGGCGATACGCTGGCCAACAAGATTGTAGATTCGATTGCAGCCTACCTCTGCATAGGCATCGATACCATGATCAAGTTATTCAATACTGAATGCATTGTTCTTTATGGCGACCTCATTGACGAGAAGGATCTGCTACTTAAAAAAATAAGAACCGGGATTAAACAATACTACTTAAAAGATATATCACGATCGGTGCCTGTTGTACCCTCAAGTTTCCTGGCGGATGCTGCACTCATGGGATCCTTTTCACTTATTCTTGAAAAAATACTTCTACTCGATATGGAATTACCGGAAGTTAATTACCAAAAAAGCCTGTAAAGAGCAGGCTGTATTGTTGAGACACGAATGGAGGCGAATGATTGCAACAAGTTGCATGAAGATTTTTTTGCCACAGATTGCACAGATTGCCACAGATTTTTTTTGCCACGAATTACACGAATTAACACGAATGGAGGCGAATGATTGCATGTGTTTTTAAAGAGACCCGAAGGCGATGAATAAAACGCAACGTCCACTATCGCGAGATGCATCGCACTCTTGTATGTCGCAGGTAAAGCTTAATAGCAATTCTTTTGTTTGGCTAAAAAAAGAAATAATAATTAGGAATATCTTATTTTACTTTATAAAAAAATTGGATTAGGTAAATTGTTCGCAAAATGAAAAGCAGGAAGAGGCAAAAGCTTTTTCTTAGTCCCGGAAGGACTTTTCGTAGGTAGAAATTTTAAAAAGATGAACACAAAACGTTCCTTCGGAACGCCTGGTGCGAATTTGATGGTTATGATCTACCCATAAAATGTGCTTACAGCACAAGGAAAGTTTATTCAAATTTCGATAGAATATAATAATGACAAGGCTTTGCGATCAAAATGCGTAATTCTGTAAAAAATTTTTAAACATAACACATGAAAAGATTCGAAAACCAGGTTGCTGTTATTTCAGGTGGTGCTGATGGTTTAGGTTTTGGTATTGCCAAACGCATTGGCTCTGAAGGTGGCAACATTGCTTTGTTTGATATTAACCAGGAAAAGCTAACTGAAGCATTGAACCAATTAAAAGAACAGGGTGTAAAAGCAGAGGGTTATAAAGTAGATGTTTCTTCTGAACACGAAGTGCAGCATGCTATGCAGCTTGTTGAAACCACCTTTGGTAAGATAGACATCATGATTAATTCTGCAGGAATTGTGGGACCAACCAATACAAAAATTACAGAGTACCCGGTTGAAGAATACGACAAGATTTATGGCATCAATCTACGCGGTGCATTCTTAATGACGAAGTATGCAATCAAAGCAATGGAGACACATAATTATGGACGCATTTTATTAATCGCATCCATCGCAGGTAAAGAAGGCAATCCTTTTATGGCAGGCTATTCATCCATGAAAGCGGGTGTAATAGGGCTTGTAAAAGGTATCGGTAAAGAATATGCGCAAACAGGAATAACCGTTAACGGGCTTGCACCTGCTGTTATTAAAACGGCGATGAATGAAAACACAGCCCCCGAACAATTAGCGTATATGACTGCTAAAATTCCGATGGGGCGATTGGGAACCGTGGAAGAAGTTGCTTCTATTGCTTCATGGATCGTTTCAAAAGAAGCAAGTTTTAATACAGGTTTTGTATTTGATATTTCCGGTGGCAGAGCCACCTATTAATAATCAACGATTGTTTAGTTATGCAAAAAAAGGTAATTGTATTGGGCGGGTCTTCAGGTATTGGAAAAGCCACCGCTCAACGTTTTGCAAAAGAAGGCTGGCAGGTGCTTGTAGCCTCTGATAATCTGGCGCAATGCCTGGCAACAGTTAATGAACTGGAAGGTGAAAATCATATTGCCTGCGAAGCAGATGTTTGTAATCAACAGCACCTTCACCAGCTTCAGCAAATGGTTAAAGATAAATTCAATGGCTTTGATGCATTGGTAAACAGCATTGGTATTTCGCAAAGTCAATCAGCCATTGATTCCGATTTTTCTGCATGGGATAAATCACTGCAGGTTATGTTGTATGGTTCTGTAAATACCTGCCGTGTATTGGTGCCATTGATAAGAGATGGCGGCAGGATCATTCATATCACTTCCATTCATTACCAAAGGGTGGCTAATGGAAGCTCTGCTTATGGCATGGCCAAGGCCGCCATCACACAGTTTACCCGCTCACTTGCATTAGAGTTGGCACCAAAAAACATTTTGTGTAATGCCATCGCCCCCGGTTTTGTAGAAACGCCCATGTCTTTAAAAGCAGATGGCAGAAACGAATTAGAAAGTGAATGGTTCAAAGAAAACTACATTAAGTATGATCGCCTGCCATTAAAAAGAGCCGCACAACCCGAAGAGATAGCGGGTGTTGCCTGGTTTTTAGCAGGTGCTGATGCAAGTTATATTACAGGATCTATAGTAACCGTAGATGGTGGATTAACCATAACGTTTTAGATGATTTCTTATGTTGTTGTTCCAGGAGATAAGATAATAACGTCAATAAAAACCAGTAACGATTTCTACTAAGGTTTTAAAGGTTGCCTGTCTTTTTGAATGAGATCTAATTCAAAATATAAATCCGGGAAATTTATTGCTGTACTATAGCAATGCACACCTTTTAATGTTGGCAACGCTTTTTTTTACAGAATTCTTTTGCCACAGATTGCACAGATTTTTTTTGCCACGAGCCTGCCTTTGTACTACATTAGAGCAGACAAACTAAAAACAAAACACAATGAGAAAAGTAAAATTGCAAATGCAAATGACCATAAACGGATATGTTGGCGGCCCAGGTGGAGAAAATGACTGGATGACATGGAATCCTGACTCCGAATTTATAGAATTTCTCGATTCTCTGCTCGATACCTCAGACACTCTTTTACTAGGCAGAAAACTGGCAGACGGGTTTATAAAACATTGGGAGAATGCAGCAGAAAAAAATCCAGCTCCTCCATTTGCAAAGAAAATAGCTGCTCTTCCAAAAGTTGTTTTCACCAAAACGCTCGACAAATCAAACTGGAACAACACCACTTTGGCCAAAGGAAATCTTGCAGAAGAAATTGCCGGCTTAAAAAAACAAAACGGTAAAGACATTCTTGTTTTTGGCGGTGCCAATTTTGTTTCATCACTAATAAAAGAAGGGCTGATTGACGAGTATCATCTTATCATAAACCCAACAGCCATGGGCAACGGGATGACTATTTTTAACTCTCTTGACAGAATACAAAGATTTACACCGATACAATCAAAGCTTTTTCCAGGCGGCAAAACTGTGTTGAGCTACAAATCGAAAGATGATTGACACTTATAAGAACCTTCGCTGCGAATTTCAACAGTTGTATTTCATTGACAGAGAATTTTACTTTGACCCAACAAAAATTAAAGTACCTGTGCCTTGGTTCGTGGCACACGAAACAATTATTTATGCATCACCATGAAACAGGTTAATTAAAAAACCAAATTCATCCACACCTGTTTCATAAAATCTCGCAGATGAATAATAATAATCCAAATAATCTTTGGCAAGATTCCACTTTCCGCTCACAGGATTAAAGTGAATATAATCTACCTTTTGCTTTGCAAATCCACTGCTAACTATTTCAATACTCAAAGAATCTCTTTGCCAGATTTCATGTTTTTTATTTGGTGCATTTACCTCATAGGATTTGGATTTGCCATCTTGCTTTAATATTTTTAAAAATTCGTGTGCTGTATATTTTAAGAAACTTCCCTGGGGTGTTTCCTTTCCATTTTTCTGAAGCTGCTGCCAAATGAAATGAACATGATTGGGCATAACAACAAAAGAATATACTTTTATAAAGCCTCTGTTTGATAGCTCTTTTAAATAGTTAACTATAAGTTCTTTGTTTTCTTTAGAACTCAATAGTGGCAACCATTGGTGAATGGTGGCAGTAAAAAAATATATTCTGTCAAGTTCAAAATAGGATTTCCTTTGAATTTGCATAATGTAATTTACAAGTCTTGACTTAAATTTAGAAAATTTGTTTCGTGTGCCACGAACCAAGGCGGAGGAAGATATACGGACGTATGGATTAAAACTCAAAGTAAGTGGATGTTGATAATACGGCAGGCAACCTCAAAATGTAATTAGCTGTTGTGATAATTTGGAATGCAATCACAACACTTGGATTTGTGATTGCTGAGATCTTAACCCTGAATGTAAATAGAAATCTCATTTATTTGTTTGTTTACTGATAAAAGATTTTGTTTAATGTAGATATATCCTGGATCAAAAAATACCAACTCAGCACAACTTTTTTAGATTCGAATTGTACTGTCTTCCGATGGGAATTTCAATATCGCCTATCTCCACATCATGAGGCGTAAACGCAGTTACTTTATTTATTGAAATGATGAAAGACCGGTGAATGCGTAAAAAAAGATCAGGTGGCAGCATGGCTTCTATCGTTGAGATGGATTGCTTTACCATTAAAGGCTTATCGCCAATCCGGTGGATCTTAATGTAATCTTTCAGGCTTTCTATATACACCATATCATCTAAAAAAACTTTCACCATTTTTCTTTCGGACCTGAAATATAAAAAACCTTGCTTTGAAGGAGCCATAATTTGTTCAGTAACATTATTCGAATTAGTAATTTTATTAACCGCTTTTAGAAAACGTTCCAATGAAATCGGCTTTAATAAATAATCAACTGCATCAAGATCAAAAGCATCTACAGCATATTCTTTGTAAGCGGTAGTAAAAATAATTTTCGGTGGCTGAGCCAATGTTTTTATGAAACCAATTCCGGTTAATTTTGGCATTTGAATATCCAGGAAAAGCAAATCAATTTTTTCTTTTTTTAAAATTTCCATTGCCTGTAAGGCATTGCTGCATGAAGCTACAACAGATAGATTTTCTACCAGGTCAATATAACTTTTAATGATCTTTAAAGCTGGTGGCTCATCATCAACTATTAAGCATTTCCAAATCATATTTCTGATTTATTTTTTTTAATTTAGAATCATTCGTTTTTTCTGAATCTTTTATTTCCTCTATCTGAAGTTCAAGATTGACGATAAAAATTTCTTCCTGCTCCAAAGTCTCTAATTTGTATTTGTCCGGATATAAAAGTTCCAACCTTCTTTTTACATTTTGCAAGCCAATTCCGGATGCTTCCGTAAAATCGGATGTTTCATCTTTATCCTTGCTGTTGATTAATTTGAAATAAAGGAAAGAACCGGATAAACGTAAATCGAAACTGATCCAGCATTGATCAAGCTGGTGGCTAATTCCATGCTTAAAAGCATTTTCCAAAAAGGGAAGTAGTAGTAACGGAGCGATTTGTTTATTGTTTAAATCTCCATTAATGGTAAAGGAAATATCCAGGCGGTCGGAATAACGCAATTGCTCCAAATCAATATATTGTTGTAAAAGTGAAATTTCCTTATCCAAAGGAATATAGGCGACATTACTTTCGTAAATCATAAACCTAAGCAGGTTAGAAAGTTTCAAAATTATTTCCGGCGCTTTTGCTGAATTTTCTAATGTATAAGAATATAGATTGTTCAACGTGTTGAATAAAAAGTGTGGATGGATTTGAGATTTTAATAAATCTAATTCTGCAGCCATTTTTTCTTTTTGTGCTTCTGTTGTTTTCTGTTTTTGCTGATACCAATAATTTAATAAATTAATTGAGATGGCAATTCCTGCAACATGAATAAAGGGCAATATTGTGCGCCCTGTGGCCATGGTATATCCCGGAAACGATGTATTAGCGGATAGTTTAAGTTGTATAAGCCACGAATAGGCTGAACAAATGACAAGGACAATAAGTAACCCAGCAAAAAAATGAAAATATTTTCTATTAATTAAATAGCGGGGTATTAAAAAATAGACAAGTGAATAAACGATAAGAATAAATCCGGGTAAATAAAAGGAAGCGTTTAAAAAGGAAGCCTTGTAATTAACACCAAACCCGAATCCCCAGGCAAAATAGGTGACGATTATTATCCAAAATAACAGATGAAGTAATATCTGTTGAATTTTCTTTTTCCAAATAATATTAGTCTGTTCCATAAAAAATTATCAGCTATTAAATTTAAGCAAATTATTAGAATGCAAATGATTTCCTGTGAATCATAGACAGACAGCCATATTTTGGTTACAAACGACAATATTAGCTTTAAAAATGCTGTTAGAAGCTTGCATAACGTTGTGTATCTCCCAAACAATTTAGTTCATACGAAATCAATTTTGCAAATATGATTGCAGGGTAATTTTAGCGAAACAATTAAACTAAATTATCATGAAAAAGATAACGATCATCTTAGCTACATTAGGAGCTTTCATCTATTTTTTTAGCTGTCAAAAGGCAGACATCAATTCTAAAGGAGCAACCTTTTATGGTGCCCCCGAAAAGCTTGGCAATGGAACTGTTCGTTCTTATGTCACTTTAAATAAGGCAGGTATCCCTACTTCTATTGGGTTCAATTTCCCTGAAAGTATGTTAGAGGATTTGCCAGCAGTGGTTGGAAAAGAGAACATGATTATGCTGGATCTTCCTGAAGAGGCCGCGGCTACAGGGTTTGAACATATGGAACTTGACTGGAACCCGAATGGCCATGTGCCATTGCCAATCTATGGATTTCCGCATTTTGATTTTCACTTTTATCTTGTTGATATGAACGAGTTGATGAATGTAACAGGAGGACCGGACATGACGCCGGTAGATCCTCAATTTATTCCCAAGGACTATGTTTCGGGAATTATGGCGCAGCCAAATATGGGAGTTCATTGGACAGATTCATTGTCTTCTGAATTTCATGGAGTAATGTTTGCCCACACTTTTGTGTATGGCTTTTACAAATCTAAAATGCTTTTTGTAGAACCCATGATCACCAAAGCTTTTCTGGATACGAAAGCGGATATAACATTGCCCATCAAGCAACCTGAAGCATTTCAAAAACCTGGTTATTATCCAAAAAACTACGAGATACATTACGATGCATCAAAACATGAGTATAATGTGTCCATTGAAAATTTATCGAAGCACTGATAAGTATGATTTAAAAAGCGCTCAGTTTTGAGAAAAGTTGAGGGGCGTCAACCTTCGGAAAACTTGTCGGATTTTTACTATTTCCTGCTATTTGCTTATTCTAATTTTGACTTTTAGTATCATCGAAATTTTAAAAACCACAATCCTCTCCTTAAGAAAATTCGATTCAAAAACAGGCTCATGCTTTTCTTAATCGTAACGGTATTTGCCGGGCTAAAGTCGATGAAAAATCTTTGGTTCAATCTTTAACTCTAAAAAATAAATGGTATGAAAAAAGAATTCCTGGTTATTGTTTCAATCTTAATTATTTCTGGTATTTCCTGCAATAGCCAAACTAAAAGTGATGCTGAAAAACAGGTGACTAATATTACAAGCATGGTCAAAGCAAACTCTCCAGGATACACATCTACCAACCCTGAATATTACTTCAAAGCTAAAATAAATGGAAAGGATTGGGTCGCTGATGAGTTTATGGTAAATGATGGAGGCGGGATAGTAGGCCAAACAAAAGATGGAGAACACTTTACCCTCCCCTTTGAATTACGATATGCAAATGAAGGTAGAATAACAGATTTTCAAAATCACGCTGTGGATATTTATTTGAACGACGATATAGGAATGTGGGGTGGCCACCAGGGGAAAATGATGTTTACCAAGGTAGAAGATAATTATGCAGAAGGGAAATTTTATCTAACCGGAACAGCAACCGGATCGGATAAACAGCTTGCAGTAACTGATGGCGTATTTCGCATTCCGCTGACACGCAAATAATATCTAACTGCTTTTTAAAATAACAAAATCAAAATATTCCTGCATTTATAAAAAATATAGAGTTATGAAAAAAATCAATTTCTATTTTGTTATTCTCCTTTTTACGATCTCATGTAATAAGAATAAAGATGTTGATGGAGGTAAAAGATGGAATGATGGTAATGCAAGAGAATACATTGACCAGATTTATGCTTCGCTTGGAAATGGCGGCTTCGATGAACAAATGCTGGCATCATTAAGTGATGAAGCGCTATATACTTATTCCGGCAAAGGGATGAATATATTGAATGAAGGAAATATAACTGCATCTAATACAGGTTGGATGAGCCCAAACTGGGAATGGGGCAGTATGAACAATAAAATTCATTCCTGTAATGTTGCGTTGGAAAGGCTTCAAACATCGGACATTGACCAGATGATGAAGAATCAATTTAGGGGAGAAACCTATTTTCTCAGGGCATACTTTTGCCATCAATTGCTGAGGTTTTATGGCGGGTTTATCATTGCTAAAGATGCGAATACGGATATTAATACTTTGGGTAGAAGTTCTTTTGAGGATTGTGTAAATTTTATAGTCAATGATTGTGATAGCGCTAATTTTTTATTAAAATCAATTACTCTTTCATTCGGAAATGCAAGCAGCATTGCTGCAATGGCTCTAAAATCCCGTGTTTTATTATATGCCGCAAGCGATTTACATGATTTCCCTAAAGCATCTGCTAAGTCCGCTTTAATTGCCTCCTATTCAAATCCTTCACTGATAGGTTATACTACAAGTAATTACAACCGTTTTACCGCATCCCGAAATGCAGCATTAGCTGCTTTAAATGCAGCAGGTACTGGTTATAAACTAAATTATAGTGCTCCAGCGTCTTCTTCACAAGCAATTGCTAATTATAAGTTTATTGCAACAGGTGGCGTTACCTATGGTAGGAGTATAGACGGTGTTGATATTCCAATCATCGAAATTGAAATTGTTCCTGAATTAATTTTTGCAAAATATTTCACCAATAATAAAGATGAAACTGGTAACCATGTGGGATTATACAATGGCCCAAATGGCTATCACAATAAAGCCAGCAATACTCCAACCGGCCTATTGGTAGATGATTTTGAAATGATGGATGGATCTAATTTTTCCTGGTCTAACCCCTCTGAGAAAGCGCGTCCTTATTTAAATAGGGATCCCAGATTTTATGCATCTATTTTATATGATGGCGCAGGTTGGAAACCAAGAAACCTTGTAGCAGGAAATGTAGATCCGGCCAATCAAATACAGACAGGCCAATATCAAACTACTTCAGGAACCATTGCAGGGTTAGATTCAAGAGGCAGCAGCATTGATGGCCAAAATGGAAGCTGGACAGGTTATTATATGGGAAAGTTTATTCATCCTTCAGCAACTATAAGTGATAAAACTGACAAGCAATTTGTCCCATGGCCATTTTTGAGACATACGGAGATTGTTTTGAATTATGTAGAAGCCTCGATAGAATTGGGCCAGGAAGATGTAGCAAAAACATGGATAAATAAGATACGGCTTCGTGCAGGCATGCCATTGATAACTTTGACGGGAACAGCGCTAAGAGACGAATATAGAAAGGAAAGACGAATAGAATTGGGTTTTGAAGAACACCGATATCACGATGCAAGAAGATGGATGATTGGACCTACAACTTTGGGTCGAAAACTTACTTATATTAAAGTAACTGCGACTTTAAAACCAGGGAAAACTGCGCTGGTTCCATATCGTCATGATGAGACAATTTATACTTACACTTATTCTCCTGTTGAAGATAATAGCCAGGAAAACAGAACGTGGAATGATAAAATGTATTTTTTGCCTATTAGTTCTGCTGAAATGGCAAAAAATAAAAACCTGGTTCAAAACCCAGGTTATTAAAAAAAGATTTAACGAAATGAATCTTTGACAAACAATTATTAATTATAAATAAAATTTTATGACAACCGATCAAAAAAACACAAAGTCATTTCGCACCACATTTAAAGTATTTTTTTCTGTAGTGTTGGTAATAATAATCCAAAACCATTTGCATGCACAAGTAAAGGTTATAAATGCTCCTGCCCGTAAAACTACTATTAGTCAAAACCCAAACCCTGTGTTACAAGCTCCCCAAACTCCCACTAAGCAGAAACAGCTTGTAGCTACTGAAAATATAAAACGGTTAAACACATCTTCTTTTAGTGCTTTAAAAAATGATTTTACAGCACTGCGGCAGGGAGATTATTCTATTATCTCATTACAGCTACCAGGAAGCGATAAGGTTTCGGATTATTATGTTAAGAAATGGGGTAGCAGGCTCATTTTGAATGGAGATATCATAGTAGCTGATTTAGCTCTTCAGTCAACTATGAGTTATTCCAAAAATGACAACAATTTTCTTCCGAGTAAACATAATTTATATAGATGGCCAGGTGGCGATGTTCCGGTTGTACTTGATGAATCAGTATTTGAAACTGACAGTTACAACACCATTAAGTCAGCTTTTGATTTTTTTAATTTCAATACCGGTATTGTTTTTAAAGAACGAACTAATGAAGAAGATTATGTTTATATAACAGTGGAAAAAAACAAAAGCGGAAGAGGAGGGGCTTCACCAGTAGGAAGGCAAATCGGGGGAAGCAATATCCTTCCTCTCACAGAAGGCGGATTTGATAAAAGTACTGTTTTACACGAGCTTATGCACGCATTAGGGTTTTATCACGAACAGTCCCGAATCGACAGGGATTCTTACATAAATATTAATTGGGGCAATATAAATGAAAGTGCGAAACATGACTTTCAGATCGAGTTGGACGGTACAGTCAGAAGTAGTTACGATTATTGTTCAATCATGCAATACCCTTCTATGAATTCCTTTGGAATTATAAAAAATGTTCCTACGATTACTTGTAAAATTACTCCATGCCCTTCCTGTGGTACAGTTACTCCTTGTCCTTCCTGTATGGGTGATCAAACCACTTTGTCAAAAATGGATATTGAGGGTTTGGAGAAATTATATGGGGAAATTGGAGTTAGCAGGTTTCCCTCTAGGATGCCTTTTACCTATTCAAAAATACCTATTGCAGGATGCATAGGAGTAGATGATAATTTGATTAAAGCAAAATGGGAATATTACAAAGACGCATTAGGTGATTGCCAAACCGGAGTGATAGGTATGGGCATCTTGAATAGTAAATATGTGCAATTTCAACGTGGTATTATTTACCACACACCACGCGGCATTTTTGTTATATATGGATACATCTATGAATTATACAATAATAAACCAACTGTGCGCCTTGGACTTCCTTTATCAGATGAAGAAGATATTAATGACGAATCCAAAGGTTTACTCTCAAGCTGGAAGATAAATGGTTATACACGCATCAGTAAGTTTGAAAGTGGAGTAATTGTATGGGGTCCCAAGAAAAATGCACTGGCATTAACCAATGAAAAATTTGGCGAAGGCCCTGTTAAGGCACCTCCGGTGTCCGAAAAAGCATCGCCAACACCAATCCCTCAACAAAGTAATAGTAAAATAACAAAATCAAATAAGTCACTGATTCTTAAAAAGCAGTAGAAAAGCGAAAAAGATAAATCAAATCTATAAATATGAAACAAATTCTCTTCCTGGTAATTTCCTCTTTTATACTCTGTTCGTGCGAAAACGGTAGTGAGAAAAAGGCCAATAACGATACAACAATTCCGAAATCAGGAAAAAAAGAAATGCGGCTTGGCGCGATGGCAACATCAGATGATGGTTGGAATATGAAAGCTAAAATAAATGGTAAAGACTATAGTGCTTATTCTGTATGGCTGCCCGAAGGAGAACATGAGATTGTTGGTTTTTATGATGGCGATAAATACATAGGATTGAATTATCACCCAAAGGATCTGGTGGTGGGAAATAAATTATCGTTTAGCGATCTCAATGCAGTCCTGACGACAGATGATAGTGTAGGCATAAGGAGTGGCAACAAAGGCGAATTGGAAATAACGAAAGCAGATGGCAAATGGATAGAAGGCAAATTCTTTTTTACAGCAGATAGTTATGACGCTAAGAAAAGCAAAACGATAGAAGTAACGAATGGCTTTTTTCGTATTGGAGCTAATAAAGCAAAGCAATGATTAATTGCTACCAGCAAGGTTGCCATACTTTAAATATATAAACATTTACAATTTTCACTTATAAAAATCAATACATGAAACTTTTAAAAACAATCAGCTTACTGGTTCTTACAACAATAGTTGTGTTATCGTGTAAAAAAGATGCTACTAAAAACCGGGAACAGGAATTAAGAGGGACTTTGTGGTCAGGTGAATTTTTATATACCTATGATTTCCCCAAAGTTACAACAACCCAACCATTTTCTCTTTTATTAAATGCTGACCAGACTATTACATGGTTTGATATCAGTGGAGAACATCCGGGAGTGTGGTCAATACTGGATAATAAAATAACAATAACCTTTTTTGATGGTTAGGTATTGACCGCCAACGTGTCAAAAGACACTTGGTCTGACTTCACGAAAGTGGCCGCTAATGAAAAGCAGATTATAAATCTTGAAAAAACGGTTGTGCCCAATCCAGATGCTCTTGTAAATTCTATATGGAAAGTGAAATACACAATTGGGGAAGAAGCTACCATCAAGTTTAAAGCCGATAACAAATTAGAATATAACGAGCCTAACTATCCAAAAGAAAGAACTTATTTAATTAGTGGCGCTGGCATAATATTTTCCAGTTCTACTCTTCATTTCATTGGTATGAAAGCCTATTATATTATTCAAAATAATTCAATAAAAGGATTCGCGATTTTTGAAGACAGGCCAAATATTTATTCATCCTGTACGGGAACAAAACAATGATTTCTGTAAAGTTGTTTGTGTAATTGATTAAATCATTAAATGTGTGTAATGTAGCCGCAAACAACGCTACCAGTTACAATTGCACTGTTCCAGCCGCACCGAATGTGATGAATTATTATCGTGTGCAGGAAATAGATATCGATGGCAAAAGTAGCTTCAGTAAAATCGTAACATTGAAATCTTCTGCTAATCGTACGATTGTTATTTATCCAAACCCGGCAAAAAATAATTTGTATATCAGGAATGATTTGACTTATCGCAACCTGGTGATAACCGATTTGACAGGAAAAATTATTTTGAAAAAATCGATTTCAAACGGTTTGAATCAGATCCAAATTTATCAGATCCCGGCAGGCTCTTATTTTATAACATTGTCTGACGGCGATAAAACGGAGACTTTAAAATTTGTAAAAGAATAAAAAATAAATCATGAAACTCTTTCTCAAACTAATATGCAGCCTCCTGGTTTTCTGCACAATGTCTGTGCATGCGCAAAAAGAAAAGGTGGAATTCCCTTATTCACATGAGTCACTTACTGAATTATTAAAAGATACCAATTGGCTAAAAACGAGTGCTGAAAAATATCTACAATATATTAATAATGGATCTTTAACACCCATAGTTGCTTTTCAGGCTTCTGCTTATTCGATTTTAAATGAAAATGAAAAAGGGCTGAATTTAATTTCAAGCGAATTGTCGCGCATACAAGAATCGTCTATGAGCTTTGCAGGTGAAAAAGTTTTGAATTCAATTCTGTATGGGTACTTTTATTATACCCTGCACCCTGGAAAAAATAGTTATTACAACGCTGTAGAGGAAGCATTTGAAAAATTCAAGCCTTCGGTTGAGGACAGGGAATTTATGTACAGCGAGCGGATTAGGCCAGACATTATCGGCCAGCCATTTTCCGTAATCAACCCTGCAATTGAACCCGTTGATAGTGCTGCAGCGGGAATTCTTCAATTTGTGCCCTCCCTGCAAAACCTTAACAGGCCTGTAAAAGTTTTGGATCAAATGGAAATGGCCTGGATTTTACTTACCGGGTCTGAACGAAAAGTGGCTATTGCCATTAAAGACGAACAAGTACAATTTGCCAATAATCAGTTAGCGATTATTAATCCTCTTCAGAAAAAAAATGATTCATTATGGCAATCCCGATTATATTATTTTTCTTCCACCGATCGGCCTCAAATTATTGTAGCAGCTAATTTCCAGGTTTTTGATAAAGATCATTTTCCTGCTTCGCAAATATGGGTGAATACAAAAGAGATTGCTGGCAACGGTATTGACGACGACAAAAACGGGTTTGTGGATGATATAAATGGGGTAATGTATGTAAAGAATAAAAGCCTTGATGCAGTTGGTATTCCGCTGGAAAGGGAACTGGCAAAAAAATATTATGACTCTCTCACAGATAGAGCACGAGGCTTCAGACACGGAAATATGACATTGGAATTAATGTTGAAAGACAATCCGTATGTGAAAATTATGGGATTGGAACATAATCAGTATGATTTAGTTTGGAAAGAAACGCTTCAGCATTTTACAAAAGACATCGGTCACAATCGAAAATTGATAGATTCATTAATTGACCTGAGGTTAAAAATCTGGAAAAACCTGGTAATGTATTGTAAACAAAATAACGTGCGGGTAGCAGAAATAAATTCTTTGGGATTTTTGTTGAACGGAGATGAATTTGTTTTAACCGGTTGCGGTAAAGACAGTTTGGATACAAAACAATTTACGGAGAAAAAGTTCTGGCAAATGGTAAAAGGGTTTGATGATATTTTTAAACTATCTCCCAATACACTATTTGTAATTGCGGGAGGTAATAATGGAATAGATAACGTTAGTAACAAAAGTTTGGAATTGTGTATTCATACACCGAATACTTTAACCGTAGGTGCACTTGGTCGGGATCTAAAAAGAAAAGATTATTCAAATTACGGTAAAGATGTAGAAATATATGCTCCGGCACACTTTGATTTAGAAGCTTACAAAGACAGCTACCCTGAAAGCAGTGGAACGTCCGCTGCATCGCCGGTAGTTTGTAACCTTGCCATCAAATTATTTTGTCTGGATCCAAACCTGTCCCCGGTTCAGGTAAAGAAATTGATGATCGACAGCAGTGATAAAGATATTTTTGAAAAAGGAATAAATGTGATAAATCCTAAGAAAGCAGTTGCACTAATGCGGGAAACAGGAATGTAATGTCAATATTTCCCGGTGCGATAGTCATAAGATTAAAAATAAAAATACAAATTCGACTTTTAAGTTTGTTTACTGGGAACGCTAATAATTTCATGGTAGCAAACCTTGATAGCCTGCCTGTATGCTCCGGCAAACACGGGCGTAATATCTAAACAATGGGCAACGCCTATCGCAAATCCGTATATCATAAAAGTTTTATTATTTTTTTACATATAAAATATTTATTCTACATTTATTTCTGCTTTTATTTTTCATCATCAAAACCAAGCTAATGAATTACTATTTACAAGTTTTAAAGAATTATGCCACCTTCACCGGGAGGGTACGGCGCAGCGAATATTGGTACTTCGCTTTGTTCAACCTTATTTTCACAATCGTCGCATCTCTGCTCGATAGGCTTATTGGCGATACCTTCACTATGAACCTTGCTACAGAGGGCCAATGAGTTTAGGATACGGGTTATATCTACGTGTTATATCGCCTTGCAGTACTTATTCCGACGCTTGCTGTAACAGTAAGAAGACTGCATGATGTGGGAAAAAGCGGATGGTTCTTTTTTATAATTTTGATACCACTGGTGGGCGTTATCTGGCTGCTGGTTCTTTTTTTTACCGATAGCCAGTATGGCCCAAACAAATACGGTCCAAATCCAAAAGGGATCGGAAACACAGACGAGATAGATGAGATCGGAAACTATATAAAAACTGAACCGACACAGTAAAGCAACAATTAATCGGGATTTTTATTTTGGTTTGGATTTAATACTCATAAACTAAATAATCCCACGGCTGCATTTCGTAAACATAATTTTGAAACAGCTTCTCTTTTTTCCCGGCAAAAACATTTAATGGATTTCCATACACTTCATTTTCTTTTATGGTGAAATGCTGTGGCTGCGGAGAAAGATTGAGCACTACCAAAATCTTATGATTTCCTTTTTGGCGGATATAAGCAAAGATAGCTTCGTCATTAGCCGTGGGTATTTTTTTGTATGCGGCGTTGGCCCCCGTGGGTGTTCCTTTTTAAAAGTTAATTCCGTCGTCTGGTTTCATAACCAACGACATTTTAAAGAGGAAGATTATTATTTGATCTTTTATCCTAAACCCTTGCGTTATTTTCGTTTACCTCATCACGTTATAAAGATTGAACAGCACAAATTGTAAAAGAAGAACTGGGGTGATTTGTAGTAAACGAAGAAATAAAGGCAATTTTTATTTAGTAGATAAATTGGCATTGGATGAATTGAACAAATTATTTAATTTAGACGGGTAATTTACTATTGCGCCTTATTCGTAAATATAAGCGTTAGCGGTTTTTGTAAAACGACAGTAAACGACCATAGACAACAATAATAAATAGAACCATATGAGAAAAATAATTTCATTTATGCACATATCGCTTGACGGTTTTGTAGCAGGACCGAACGGAGAAATGAACTGGATTACAGTTAATGAAGAAATTTTTGATCATGTCGGTAAGCGGATAAGCGAGACTGACACTGCATTATATGGACGGGTAACTTACCAGATGATGGAAAACTACTGGCCAACCGCAGGAGACGAGCCGGATGCATCCCGGCACGACATCGACCATTCAAAGTGGTATAACAAAACTCACAAAGTTGTTTTATCAAAAACAATGAAAGACGCCGTTTTGACTAACACAACAATTATCAGCGACAACCTTTCGGATCGAATAAATGAAATAAAACAACAGGAAGGTAGCGAGATTCTGTTTTTTGGCAGCCCGACAGCAACACATTCACTTATGCAACAGAACTTAATTGACGGCTACTGGCTATTTGTTAATCCAATTATTCTTGGACGAGGCATTCCATTGTTTACAGACATCAAAGACAAAATAAAACTACAACTATTGACTACCAGGCAATTTACTTGCGGGGTAACAGAACTGAATTACGCAGTGAACAGGCAATAACGACGAACCGCTAACACGCACTTTGCTCCTTTGCTGGCTTAGCCCAGCGGTTATTCTTCTACTCCCGTGCCTGCAAGCGCTCAAAAGCCGGGAATAGAGACCCGACAGGAACGAATGGAATAACAATGAACAATTAATTATAAATTTGGCAACTGTACGGGCTGACAGAGCTCTATTTTCCGGCCTGCATAAATGCGTACCGTAAACAACCCTGACATACTTCAAACCTTTAGCAACTTTTCTTTATTTCTTTATCTGATAAAATATTTCACCAACAAACCTGAACGATAAAAAATCAAACCAAATGCAACAATACAGCACTCAGATTTTCACTATTATTGAACAAAATAAAATACTTACTAAATGGCAAACTATTTAATTATTGGTGCTTCTTCAGGAATAGGTAAAGCACTTGCTATACAATTGGCTGATACCGGTCACCAGGTATTTGGAACGTTTAATAAGAATGAAATACATTCAGAAAATCCCCTTATTAAATACTGTCAATTAAATGTTTTGGATGAAATCTTTTCATTTGATTTTTTACCCGGAACATTATCGGGTATTATATATTGTCCTGGCAGCATCAATCTTCGGCCATTTGAAAGAATTAAACCAACTGATTTCACAAGCGACTTTAACTTGCAGGTTGTAGGAGCCATAAAAACAATACAAGCTGTTGCCCCAAAATTAAAAAGCAGCGACAATGCTTCCATTATCTTATTTTCTTCGGTTGCGGTTCAAACCGGGTTACCCTTTCATTCGCAGGTGTCGGCATCTAAAGGTGCTATTGAAGGATTAACAAAAGCGCTGGCTGCTGAGTATGCACCAAAAATAAGAGTGAATTGTATTGCGCCTTCGCTAACCGATACTCCTTTGGCGGCTTCTTTTCTAAATAGCGAAACCAAAAAGGAAGCAAATGCACAACGACATCCATTAAAAAGAGTTGGAACAACTGATGACATCGTTAATATGGTTGAATTTTTACTTTCCCCTAAAGCAAGTTGGATAACCGGGCAGATTATGCATGTGGATGGCGGGATGTCTACTTTAAAAATATAAAAAAAATTATAGCATTTTATCAATTAATTACACTTCATGGCAACTTATAATATCTCACATATAGAATCATGGGAACGTTTTTACCGGGCTAACTTCATCAACAGTCTTACCGGCTTTAAGTCTGTAAACCTTATTGGCACTGTAAATACTGAAGGCCAGCTCAATCTGGGCATATTCAGCAGCATTGTTCATATTGGCTCCAATCCACCTTTAATTGGCTTTATCAACAGGCCTGTAAAAGCAGCGCTACATACGCTTGCAAATATCCGGTCAACCGGGGTATATACCATCAATCATATCCATACTTCTTTTGTGCAAAAGGCTCATCAAACCAGTGCAAAGTATGAGGCAGGAATAAGCGAGTTTGAAGAAGCGGGATTGACACCTGCGTTTCAGGAGAATTTTGCAGCCCCATTTGTA
>JBBQWJ010000022.1:0-23957 GCA_038210685.1 Chitinophagales bacterium
CTAATGGTTTAACCACTGAGAACATGCCATATAAGGATCAAAGTTTTAAAATTGATTTTGACTTTCTCGATCACCAATTAAAGATATTTACCAGCAAAGGCGAGCATCGCCAGTTTGATTTACATGGAATTTCTGTTGCTGATTTTTATGAAAAAATATTCAGTTTTCTGAATGAATTAAACATTGAAATAAAAATAAAACCTGTTCCTGTTGAAATTTCTAATCCCGTTCCTTTTGAAGAAGATTCGGTTCATGCATCTTATGATGACGAAGAGGTAAAAGAATTTCACAAGGCTTTGATTTTAATTCAAAAAGTTTTTTTGAATTTCAGAAGTGCCTTTATGGGCAAAGCGAGCCCTATCCATTTTTTCTGGGGAAGTTTCGATTTGGCGCTTTCATTTTTCTCCGGCAGGAGAGCGCCGAAACATCCTGGCGGAGTACCGGGATTGCCAGATAAAATAGCGGAAGAAGCATATTGCCGAGAGGTGAGCAGTTGCGGTTTCTGGACCGGAAATGAAATGCTTCCTGAACCTTCTTTTTATTGCTATTTGTACCCCGAGCCGGATGGTTATAAAACGGCTAAAGTGCAACCACAGGATGCGAATTATAATTCAACTCTTGGCGAATTTATTTTGCCGTATACGGCGGTACAACATTCAGAAGATCCCGAAAACACTTTGTTGCAGTTTTTAAAAAGCACATATGTTGCCGGCGCTGATCTTGCCAAATGGGACAGGCAGTTGCTGGAAGATAAAGATCAATCGTACTCCACAAAAATTTCATCTTCATAACACCACAACCATTTTTCTCCCGGCAGTGCAGAGATTACCACAGGGTGTTGTGTTTCATGAAAATGCTTTGTCATGTGTTTATTAGGTGATTGATCGCAACACAAAGTAGCGCCGCACGTTTGGCAGGTTCTTAAATGGACCCAGCGGCTGCCGGTTTTTATGCATTCATCGCAAACAAGGTCTACGGGTTGTTTGAGTTCTTTTATTTCTTTTATGTGATCGCAGATTTGTTCTTCTTCCATAAAAAAGTATTGATTTTAAAAAAAATAAAACAAGAGGTTTTAAAATTACATAGGTTTTAGTTCTTCCAAAAATTTATATCATAACGAAAGCCAAGCGATAAAATAGATTCGTTCGGTAACTTTTTTTATCGGAGGAGAACAGTGAAGGCCGGTAAGAGAGGGCAATACTTGCATTAGGAATCGGGAAAAACTCGATGCCCGTGGTAAGGCCAATTGTAGGGTCATTTTTATTTATCTCAGAAAAGGGTGGATAATCTGCCTTGGAATGAAACTTGTAAATTGTATAGTTTAATCCTGCAACGACGGCAAAAAGCCGGTGAAAATTATGAAGCATCGTTAATTCAAAGAGATGAGTCATAAGATCAAAACCACCACCTACTGAGACTTTCGAATCGACGATAGGGTTTTCGTAAGCCAGCGAAAATTTATTTCTGTTTTTCCTGTAAAATAAACCAAAGCCTGCACCAAGATTACTGGCTGTTTTATCCTGCTTATTGTCGTTGTAATTATAAAAAGTGCATTGGGTAACAAGGGGCAACGATAGCGTTACTCCTGCAGATTTTTCCAGTTTAGCTTTCTGGCCATTTGATGTGAAAAAAGATAAAACAATAACCAACGTGAATAGCAACTTTCTCATAAACCAGGTTTTTTAGAAGAATAAAAATAAACGCTTAGCAGTGAACCAACAATAAAGCCACATTTTTAATTTGTTCAAGGCGTTGCAGTAAACAAACTTTTATCACTAATTTTTATTTTATTATAATTAATAATTGAGGAATAAAATTTGAGATATATTATAACTTGAACCGTAATAAAATATTTTATTAGTTTTCAAAAAAATAAAACAGTATGCAGGAAAAAGTGAAAAGAGTAGTAGTTGTTGGCGGAGGTTTTGGAGGAATTAATTTGATAAAGAAAATATGGGATCATCCGCAATTCCAGGTAACGATGGTTGATCTTGATAACTATCATTTTTTTCCGCCCTTACTTTACCAGGTCGCAACCGCCTTTATCGAGCCTTCTAATATCAGTTATCCTTTTCGCAGGATGTTTGAGGGAAAAAATAATATGCGTTTCCATTATGGCGCATTGAAAAAAGTGACTCAGGAAGAAAATACAATTGAAACGACCACCGGCCTTTTGGAGTATGATTATTTGGTTCTTGCTATTGGTACTGAAACGAATTTTTTTGGAATAGAGAATGTAAAGCAAAATGGTTTGCCCATGAAATCAATTGAAGACGCTATCAACCTGAGAAATCATATGCTGCTCAACATGGAAAAGGCAACTTCAACTCATGATCCGGAAGAAAAAGAAAAGCATTTGAATATTGTAATTGCGGGCGGTGGCCCCTCCGGGGTGGAATTGGCAGGTATGCTTGCAGAGATGGGACAAACGGTAGTAAGAAAAGAATACCCTGAAATTGAAACTGGAAATTCACGCATCCATTTAATAGATGCCTCGCCTCATCTCCTGGGACCGATGAGTAAAAAAGCGCAGGAAGAAGCATTAAAAGTTTTGAGCGACCTTGGGGTGCAAATCCAACTGAATACAGTGGTAAAGGATTATATAAACGGAAATGTGGTGCTGGGAAATGGAAATACTATTCCTACTAATTCCTTGATATGGACGTCAGGTGTGATTGGTCGGGAAGTGCCTGGCCTCAAACCTGGGCAATTAGGTCGCGGAAGAAGAGTATTGGTGGATGAATATAATAAAGTAAAAGGCTCAAAAAATATTTTTGCCATTGGTGATTTGTGTTTGCAAACCAGTGATAAAAATTATCCGAACGGGCATCCGCAACTGGCGCAGGTAGCTATTCAACAAGGTTCACTTCTTGGCGAAAATCTGAAAAGAATGGAAGCAAATGAAGAACTGAAACCTTTTAATTACAACGACAAAGGAAGTATGGCGATCATCTCCAAATATGAAGCAGTTGCGGATCTTCCGAAAGTTTCTTTCACCGGATTTTTTGCCTGGCTCATCTGGCTTTTCGTTCATATTATTCCACTCGTTGGTTTCAGGAATAAAGTAAAACTCGCCTTTAGCTGGTTCTGGTCTTTCATTACCAACAACCCAACGTTGCGTTTAATTATCCGTCCTAAAAAAGAAGATGTTTTAGAAATTCAAAAAGAAAGGGTATAATGAAAGTAGCAATAATCAATAAGTTTGGTCCGCCGGAAGTTTTGGAAATTAAAGATTTGGAAAGGCCCGTTCCTGCAGATGAGGAGGTTTTAATCAAAATAAAATTTGCAGGGATAAATCCTGTGGATACAAAAGTTAGGGCGGGCACAAGCGGCATGTCTAAAAGGCTTCAATTGCCTGCAATTTTGGGTTGGGATGTAAGCGGAATAATTGAAAGTGCCGGTAAAAATGTTTCGGGTTTTAAAAAAGACGACGCAGTATTTGGCTGCATTGGCTTCCCGGGATTAGGTAAAACGTATGCAGAATTTGCAGTTGCTGATCCTAAATTACTGGCAAAAAAACCATCCAATATTTCTTTTGAAGAATGTGCGGCAGTTCCATTGGCTGGCTTAACAGCTTACCAGGCAATTAATGAGCATTTGAAAATTTCTGAGGGGCAAAAAGTTTTGATACAAGCTGCTGCCGGTGGGGTAGGACATCTGGCGGTTCAATTTGCGAAATTAAACGGTGCTTTTGTAGCAGGTACTGCTTCCGGAAAGAACAAAGATTTTTTAAAGTCGTTGGGTGTAGATCAATTTATTAATTACAAAAAAGAAAAGTTTGAAGAGGTTTTTAAAAACGGAGACGCGATTTTGGATGCAATGGGCGGGGAAGTTTTATATCGTTCTTTTTCGTGCGTAAAAAAAGGAGGTAGGGTCGTTTGCCTTCCTTCATCTACCAAAAATGATCCGAAAGCAATTGAACTGGCAAGGCAACACGATGTACAACTGATTTGGCCAATGATGCATCCGGCTGGAGAAGAAATGCAGTTAATTGCCCGTTTACTGGAGCAAAAAAAGCTACAGGTTAAAATAGATAAAGTTTTTATACTTGATGATATTGCTGAAGCGCATAAAGCAGTTGAAACGCATAACACAGACGGAAAAGTTATTGTGAAGATCAGCTAGAATAAATGTATATTTCGATATTATTATAAATTCAAATTAATTTTTTATTTGGAATCGTATTAGATAAATTTGTTGTCTTTCATTGAAGAGTAAGTAAATTAATGACATTATTAACCATAAGGAAGTTTTTAAAACGGAGTTTTGATAGAATAAATAATGATCGCGTCAAGCGTAATATCCTCCAGGCAATACCATTCTGGATTGCGTCATTAGTTGCAGGATTATTGGCCGTTGCTTATTCGGCAGCCTTTTCTTATTTTGAAAGCCGCACATTCAACATTCTCCAATACCACGGCTGGTGGATTTTTATTTTAAGCCCGGTTTGTTTTTTTATCGCATGGTGGTTGGTTGTAAGATTTGGCCCTTATGCACGTACTAGTGGTATCCCGCAGGTGCGTGCTGCCATTGAATTAGATACAACTACCTATAATAAAAAGATCAAAAAGTTATTAAGCATTAAAATACTTATTGTTAAGGTAGTTTCAGGGCTTTTTATGATCCTTGGTGGTGGCGCGGTAGGAAAAGAAGGACCGGTAATTCAACTGTCAGGGATAGTTTTTAAAAAGTTCAATGACTGGCTTCCCTCATGGTGGCCGCCCATCTCTAAAAAGAATATGATTACAGCAGGTGCTGCTGCCGGTCTTGCAGCCGCTTTTAATACACCTTTAGGAGGAATTGTATTTGCCATCGAAGAATTAACCCAAACCCATTTCAGTTATTTTAAAACGGCTCTTTTTACTGCGGTTATTATTGCCGGTTTAACCGCACAGGGTATTTTAGGCCCTTATTTGTATTTAGGTTTCCCCGATGTAACTCACGTTAGAAGTTCCATCATTTTTGCCTTACTCGTCGTTTCCGTGATTTGCGGCTTGCTGGGAAGTTACATGTCTGTGATAATTTTAGCACTTTTCAAGTGGAAGAAATCATTTAAGTTTACTTATCAACATGTATTGTATGTAATTGCCTGTGCACTTGGAATGGCATCCATCGCTTTTTTTATCGACCCTAAAATTCTGGGTTCAGGAAGAGATATAATGCTTACCACTTTATTTAGCGCCGATAAATATGTTCATTGGTATACAGCTATCTTCAGAATTATTGGCCCCATTTTAAGTTTTGGGATAGGCGCTTCTGCTGGCATTTTTGCACCTTCTCTTGCAGCTGGAGCAAGTGTCGGATCATTTATGGCTGGATTATTTAACGAATCGGCATCCAACGCCAACCTGCTCATCTTGTGCGGTATGGTTGGTTTTTTAACGGGTGTTACGCGAACTCCTTTTACCTCCGCTATTCTGGTATTGGAAATGACCGACAGGCATAGTGTAATATTTTATTTATTAATTGCAGGGATGCTTGCCCAACTCGTTTCTTTATTTGTTAATAAGCACTCTCTTTACGATCATTTAAAGGTGCAGACCTTACATGATCTCACTCATGAAAAGGAGAAGCCGGAACTGGAAACATAGAATCCGGGTTAGCCTGCTTTAAATCTTTATATTTTTTACCAAACTTTTTATTACTTTTGCAGCCCTTTTAGCATTTTGTGTTTTGGCTAAAGAGGATTTCTTATAAAACATATTGCCCACATGGCTCCATAAGTTCCCGTCTGTTCGGGGCGCCGGCGAGGGTGTAAAAATAAAATAGTTTAAAATGCCAAAGGTTAAAACCAACTCCAGCGCAAAGAAGCGCTTTAAAGTAACCGGTACAGGTGAAATTACTTATCAAAAGTCTTTCAAACGCCACATTCTTACTAAAAAATCTACTAAACGTAAACGCGCTTTACGCAAAAAAGGAACCATTAGCGCAGCTAACCGTCCTTTTGTAATGCGGTTACTTCGCATGAAGTAAGAACCCTTGAAGGAAAAAAAAGATAAACAATTTCAAAAAATAAAAATATTAAATTATGCCACGTTCATCAAATGCAGTAGCATCAAGGGCAAGAAGAAAGAGAGTTCTTAAAGCCGCTAAAGGTTACTACGGTAAAAGAAAAAATGTTTATACCGTTGCAAAGAATGTAATGGAAAAAGGCCTTACTTACAGTTATGTAGGCCGTAAACTTAAAAAACGCGAATACCGTGCTTTATGGATCGCGCGTATCAACGCTGCTGTTAGAGCAGAAGGAATGACTTACAGCCAGTTTATTCATAAATTAAATGAAAAAAATATTGATCTTAACAGGAAAGTTCTTGCTGATATGGCAATGAATGAGCCTGAAAGTTTTAAGAACCTTATTTTATCAGTAAAATAATTTTTCAATTTTGTATTTCTGAAACCGTCCTGTGATCTCAGGACGGTTTTTTTTATTTCATTAATTAATCATTCAATTACATTTGTAAATATTTTTTACATTTTTTAAAAGTTTTGAATGGATAATAGTTATAAAGACCTGGTAGACCAGACGTTTAATTTTCCGCAGGAAGGGTTTGTCCTTAAGGATGGTTACCTGGAATATAATGATGTAGATGTAAAAGCTTTGATTGATAAATATGGAACGCCTCTGAAATTTACCTATTTGCCCAAAATAGGAATGCAGATTGATAAGGCAAAAAAAATGTTTGCCAACGCATTTAAAAAACACAAGTACGAAGGCAAATACAACTATTGTTATTGTACCAAAAGTTCACACTTTTCTTTTATTGTAGAAGAAGCTTTGAAACACGACATTCACCTTGAAACTTCCTATGCATACGATATTGAGATAATTCTAAAATTGTTTGAAAGAAAAAAGATCACAAAAGATACTTTTATTATCTGCAATGGTTTTAAGCAAAAAAGTTATACAAGCCGAATTGCGCGTTTAATAAATTCAGGGTTTAAGAATGTAATTCCTGTTCTGGATAATAAAGATGAGTTGAAAGCATACCGAAAATCAGTGAAGGTTCCTTTTAATGTCGGCATTCGTGTAGCTGCTGAAGAAGAACCTACTTTTCCTTTTTATACCTCACGGTTAGGCATACGCGCAAAAGATATTCTTGAATTTTATGTAGATGAAATTGAAGGAAATGAAGACAGGTTTCAATTAAAAATGCTTCATATCTTTTTGAACAAAGGAATCAAAGATGACATCTATTACTGGAGCGAACTCAATAAAGTGATCAACCTTTATTGCCAGCTCAGGAAGATTTGTCCTGAACTGGATTCGATCAATATTGGCGGTGGTTTCCCGATAAAACATTCTTTGGGTTTTGATTATGATTACCAGTTCATGATCAATGAAATTGTAAGAAACATAAAAGCGGGTTGTAAAAAGAGCAAAGTTCCTATGCCGAATATTTTCACTGAGTTTGGAAGTTTTACGGTGGGAGAAAGTATGGCTCATATTTACAGCGTAATAGGTGATAAAAGGCAAAACGACCGGGAAACCTGGTATATGATCGATTCTTCTTTTATTACAACTTTGCCGGATACCTGGGGCATTGGTGAAAAATTTTTAATGCTTCCCATCAATAAATGGGACAACGAATATCAAAGAGTAACGCTTGGGGGAATTACCTGCGACAGTCATGATTATTATGATTCTGAAGAGCACATCAATGAAGTTTTTTTACCCAAAGTGGGTGAAGGAGAACCGTTGTACGTTGGATTTTTTCATACGGGCGCCTACCAGGACCAGATAAGTGGTTATGGCGGAATAAAACATTGTCTTATTCCTTCTCCAAAATATATTGTACTTGATTATGATAAAAACGGTAAACTGGTAGATTGGGTTTACGCTAAAGAACAAAGCGCTCAAAGTATGTTGAAGATATTGGGTTATAAGTAAGTTTAGGAGTTTGGTAAGCCAAAACAGGAATCTTTAAAATTTGTTCATCTACTGTATTTTTAAATTTTTTAAATAAAAAAAACCTCCTCAATTTGAGGAGGTTTTTAAATCTACATTTTCCACTCAAACTAACTTACTGCAATTTCTTTGGGCACCACTTTTACTTCTTCTTTTTTAGGAAGAGTGAGGTACAAAATTCCGTTTTCATACTTTGCATTGATGGCTTCCGAATTTATTTTCTCGTCAAGCGTAAATGACCTTTTGAAAGAAAGGGTACTGAATTCTCTTTTAATGAATTGCTTGTTTTCTTCTTTTTGTTCTTCTTTCTTTTCAAAAGAAACTGTTAGAATATTTTTATCTACAGTTATTTTGAAATCTTCTTTTTTTCTTCCCGGAACATTAAATTCCAGTTCATAGTTGTCGTTGGTTTCAGAGATATTTACTGCTGGTAAATTCATGCTGCTGTTATTGGCTACCGGCATATCACTTAATAAATTATCCAGGAAACTATCCAAAGTTTTCAAGGATGGCTGGTTGAATTTTAAGGTTGTCATAATGTTTATTTTTTTAAGAAGTTTGTTATTAAATTTTCATCTTTAAGATCAAAAAAAATACCAACCGGTTTTAACTGCAAATTTGATAACATATTGAGACAAAAAGTCTTATCAGGTATAAAACACCTGACATTATTTCCCAAATCTTTAAGAAATCATTGACTCATAAAAGATTTAAGTATCGTAAATTTGCACTCTAAAATTTTAAATTTAAAAGATATGTATCCAGCAGAAATTGTAATTCCCATGAAAGGGGAATTGACAGAAAATGGTTTTGATGATTTAGTAACCGCCGACCAGGTAGAGCAAGCAATTAAGCAGGAAGGAACTACACTGGTAGTAGTCAATTCGGTTTGCGGTTGTGCAGCAGGTTCTGCGCGCCCCGGCATTTTACTCTCTCTTGAAAATGCGGACAAAAAACCGGATCATCTTGCAACGGTATTTGCAGGTTTTGATTTAGACGCAGTGAATAAAGTTCGCGAACACCTGCTTCCCTATCCGCCTTCATCTCCTGCAGTTGCTTTATTTAAAGATGGCCAATTGGTTCATTTTCTTGAAAGGCACAATATTGAAGGTGCATCTGCCTCAATGATCGCCAATAATCTTTCTGCCGCTTTTGAAGCTTATTGCTAAATAGAAAAATAAAAACCTTCAGTACATTTGGAGGTTTTTATTTTTAAATATCTTTTGTAAAAGTCTTTATAGATTTTTTACGAAACTAAAAGGTAAACATGTATCCGAATTTATATTTTGTATTTAAGGACTGGTTTGGATGGGAAATCAATGCTTTTAAAATCTTTTACACTTTCGGCATTTTTGTAGCCATCGGCTTTATTGTTTCCGCCTATTTTCTCACCAAAGAATTAAAAAGAAAAGAAAAGCAAGGGCTTTTATTACCTCGCGAAGAAACCATCACTACCGGAAAACCTGCATCGTTTCCTGAATTATTTATTAACGGGCTTGTAGGATTTTTATTTGGTTATAAACTCGTTGGCGCCTTCCTGGCAAGTCGTCATGCTGGAATTGACTTGCAGGCATACATTTTTTCATCACAGGGAAGCTGGCTTGGCGGACTTATAATTGCAGCGGCACTTATCTATTTAAAATACCAGGAAAAGAATAAGCAAAAACTTCCGAAGCCGGAGAAAAGAACCATTAGGATATGGCCGCACGACAGGGTAGGAGATATTGTGATCTTTGCTTTGATTTTTGGAATTATTGGCGCTAAAATTTTTGATAACCTCGAAAATTGGGACAGGTTTATTGCGGATCCTATTGCTAATTTAATTGCACCAAGCGGACTTACATTTTATGGGGGATTAATTTTTGCTACAGTTGCCATTTTAATTTATGCAAGAAAAAAAGGGATTGGTATACTCCATTTAATTGACGCTGCCGCTCCTGCTTTAATGATTGCTTATGCAATTGGCCGGATGGGTTGCCAAACAGCGGGCGATGGAGATTGGGGTATTTTCAACAGTGCTTATATTTCAGATGTTCCTGGTCACGTGGTTCCCGCAACCCCCGAAGAGTTTCAACAAAATTTGCAAAAAAATTCAACTTATTTTTTAGCGGGCACAGTTACCGATCCCAATGGTGAAACTACAATGGTTACTGATCGTATCGAAACCTCCCTTGCTAAAGTTCCTCATAAAAGTTTCAGGGGGCCTAAGTGGTTACCAACCTGGATGTTTGCTTTTACCTATCCACATAATGTAAATGAAGATGGTATTCTGTTGCCTGATTGCCAGGGAAAATATTGCCGCGCCCTGCCCCAGCCTGTTTTCCCAACACCATTCTACGAAATTGTGGCGTGCTTTATTTTGTTTTTCATTTTGTGGGCTATCCGGAAAAAGATCAAAGTGCCGGGTGTGCTCTTTTGCATTTACCTGATCATGAATGGTGTCGAAAGGTTTTTGGTAGAAACGATTCGCGTCAACACTACTTATTCGATTTTTGGAATTCATCCCACTCAGGCAGAGCTGATTTCAGCTACACTCGTTATTGTAGGAATTTTTGGAATTTTTTATTTTTCTAAAAACAAAGAAGTTGCTTAGAATAACTCAACAGTGATTTTGTTTTTTTGGATTGATCTCACATCTGTTTTCTCCTGTTATTGTTGAACTATAATAAAAGATATACCATTAAGGCTGAATATAAATGGATCGCTGCGGGCGTTCTTTTTGCGCTTTTATGGTCCTCTGCTTCTACGGCTACTAAAATTGCTTTGGAAAGTTCTCAACCCCTGGTAATAGCGCAATGCAGATTTGCTTTGGCAGGAATGATCATGTTATTTTTTGCTCATATTCTTCAAAAACAGAATTGGCCTACCGCAAAGCAATGGAAGCAAGTAACTATCTATGGCTTCTTGAATATAACCATTTATTTGGGCTGTTATATAACGGCAATGCAACACATCACAGCCGGCATTGGCGCTTTGTCTGTTGCCACCAATCCTTTATTCATTAGCTTTTTGTCAGTTTTTTTCTTAAAAAGAAAATTAAAATTTGAAGTATTTATTGCTTTACTATTAGGAACAGCGGGTGTGCTGATTGCTTCATGGCCTTTGTTGAAGAGCTCTTCCATAACTCCGGGAGGGTTGATTTTGTTATTGTTCAGCATGGTTTCTTATTCAACAGGCGCGATTTATTTTTCTTCGAGGCAATGGGACACTATGAATATTTTAACCATAAACGGATGGCAAACAGTCATTGGAGGTTTTTTATTATTGCCTTTTACTCTTTGGCAGTACCACAGTAATGTCAACTATTTTGATTTTAAGTTTTGGAGTGGAACGATTTGGCTTGCCATCGTTGTTTCAATTTTTGCTGTACAGCTTTGGCTTTGGTTGCTGCAGAAAAATACAGTAAAAGCCGGACTGTGGCTGTTTCTGTGCCCTGTATTTGGTTTTACTATAGCTGCCATTGTTTTAAAAGATGTAATTAGTGCTTATACTGTTACAGGAGTAATTTTAGTGCTATTGGGATTATTTTTATCTGAAAGAAAAAGTAAAAATTAGGCTGCATTCAATTTTCAATTGATCATTTCATACATTTACTTTTCAAATTTTTAAAATGAAAAAACCAATTCTCTACTTCTTTATTTGCGCAGCTATTTTTTCCTGCAAAACCAAAACAAACGCTACACATGAAGACGTGTTTGCGGCAGATATTGATACTACCGTTAGTCCGGGTCAGGATTTTTTTGAATATGCGAATGGTAAATGGATCAAAGATCATCCCATTCCTGCTGAAGAAAGTTCGTGGGGAATTGGCAACGTTGTTTATAATGAAAACCAACAACGCCTTCGCGAAATAAGTGAAGAAGCTTCAAAAGAATCGGGCGCAAAAGGTTCTGCCACTCAAAAGATCGGAGACTTTTGGACTGCTGCAATGGACAGTGCAACCATTGAAAAACAAGGAACAAAATATCTTCAACCTTATCTTGATGAAATAAACGCAATTACAGATATTCCATCGCTAATGAATACAGTAGCCGACCTTGATAAAATTGGCGTTGGTTCATTGTTCAGTAGTGGTGTTGTGCAGGATGACAAGCAAAGCGATGTGATGGCTTATAGGATGGACCAGGGCGGTCTGGGGCTTCCTGATCGTGATTATTATTTCAATACTGATTCTTCCACAGCAAACATCCGCAAAGCTTATGTAAAACATGTGGCCACTATTTTACAATTCCAGGGACAGGATTCTGCATCTGCCTTAAAAGCGGCGAATAATATTTTTGCTTTTGAAACAAAGCTGGCAAAGGATTCCAGGTCACTTGCAGATTTGCGTGATCCCTACTCGAATTATCATAAAATTGCTATTTCTGATCTTAAAAAGCTTTCTTCTTCAATCAACTGGGAGAAATTTTTAAAAGATATCGGTGTTACAAAAATTGATTCAGTGATTGTAGGGCAACCTGAATTTTTTAAATCACTCGATGCTAATTTGAAATCCATTTCCATTGAAAATTTGAAAGATTATCTCACTTACCATTTGATAAATTCCTATGTAAGGGAACTTCCCGAAAAGTATGTGGCAGAAGGATTTAAATACAGCCAGTTATTTAGCGGAGCCAAAGAAAGAAAACCGCGATGGAAAACAGTGATGCAATCTGAGGAAAACGCAATGGGCGAATTGCTTGGACAACTTTATGTAAAAAAATATTTTGATTCTACTTCAAAAAAACGATACGAAAAAATGGCTGAAGAGATCAGGACCGCTTATAAAAATCGTATTGAGAAATTAAGCTGGATGACCGACAGCACTAAACAAAAAGCGATTGTAAAACTGGAAGCCATCAAAAAGAAAATTGGGTATCCTGATAAATGGAAAGATTTTTCGGCAATGGAAATTGGCAAAGAAAGTTATGCTCAAAACGTTATTAATGCGCGTAAATGGTGGCATAATTTTGAAATGAATAAATTGGGAAAACCTGTAGATCGTGATGAGTGGGGAATGTATCCTCAAACTTATAATGCTTATTACGACCCTGCCAACAACGAAATTGTTTTTCCTGCTGCTGCCTTTATTGTGCCCGGTTATGAAGATAAAGATCTTGATGATGCCACAATGTATGGTTATGTGGGCGCAAGTTATATTGGTCACGAAATTACTCATGGGTTTGATGACCAGGGAAGGTTGTATGATGCAAATGGGAATTTGCATAACTGGTGGACAAAAAAAGATTCTGCAGAGTTTGCAAAAAGAGCAGCAGTGATGATCAAGCAGTTTGATAATTATGAGCCATTACCCGGAACCCATATTAATGGAAGAGCCACGCAGGGTGAAAATATTGCTGATCTTGGCGGCCTTGAGATTGGTATTGATGCTTTTAAAAATTCTGAGGCTTATAAAAAGAATGAGATCATTGGCGGGCTTACACCCATGCAACGTTTTTTTATGGGCTATGCTCTAAGCTGGTTGTATGAAATGCGTCCCCAGATAATGAAAGCACGTTTAATGACTGATGTTCACTCACCAGCGAAATATAGAGTTAACGGCCCTTTCAGCGATATTGATGAGTTTTATTCTGCTTTTCATGTTACTCCTAAAGATTCAATGTATTTGCCGGATAGTTTGCGAGTGAAGATCTGGTAGTAAAAATAATTGCGTTTAAGTTATACCGTTAGTAAGATTATTTAAAAATAAAAAGGCTTCTCCAAATTCATGGAGAAGCCTTTAATAATTTATTCCCGGGGGTTATAATCAGGATAAATCAGGTCATGCCTTTCGGCATAGTTTTCATTGGGATAATATATTTTTCAAAAATATTGAATTCAAAAAAAGTAGAAGTTGACTGATATCGGATTTTTGGTTTTTCATGTATTAAAGGTCCCGATAGCTATCGGGATCAATGGATTTGGATTTTTGATTAATGTTGTTGAACATCAACCAACTTCTGGAACAAAGATATAAGCCATGCATTCATTACACAAGAGAGGAATTGCTCTTTTTTTGAAGAAAGTATTTACGGTAATACAAGTAATTTGACGACAGGATTGATGATATTATTACGAACTTTTAGGATAGGGGAAATACGATTGTTGATCTTATTATTTAAAAATAAAATTAGAATTTCAGGTTATTTATTTGTTTACTGTATTGCATGTGTACTCGGCTTTGCAAATAAATTTCTATAATAGAAGCATAACTATTGCTGAAGTAAAATGAAAATTAATTGCCCTACTTTTGTGCAATGAAAACAATTATCTCAGTAAAAAATCTGGTGAAAAATTATGGCAAATTTGAAGCGGTGAAGGGAATTTCATTCGATGTTTTCGAAGGAGAGATCTTTGGTTTGCTCGGGCCAAACGGCGCAGGAAAATCAACAACTCTTGAAATTATAGAAACGCTTCGCGAAAAAACTTCCGGAAAAATAATAGTGGATGGTTTAGATCTTGACCATGAAGCTTCTCAAATAAAAAAAATAATTGGGGTGCAGTTGCAGACCTCAGGTTTTTATCCAGGACTGAACTTGCTCGAGCTCATTGATCTTTTTTGCGGTTTGTACAATACCAAAGCAGATTCTAATCAATTACTTGAAATGGTAAACCTGAAGGACAAGGCAAAAAACAAATACAAGGAAATGAGTGGCGGTCAAAAACAACGTTTTTCTATTGCTACGACTTTGATCAATAAACCTAAAATTATTTTTTTAGACGAACCTACCACAGGCCTTGACCCTCAGGCGCGACGCAATTTATGGGAATTGATTAAGCGAATAAGAAAGGAAGGCACAACCGTAATCATTACCACTCATTATATGGATGAAGCAGAATATTTGTGCGAAAGGGTTGCAATTATGGATGAAGGCAAGATCATTGCGCTTGAAAGTCCGGACAAGTTGATCGATGATTTGGTAGATTCGGGTTTTGAAAGGCCGAAAGAAACAAAATCAGCTAATTTGGAAGACGTTTTTATTAACCTTACGGGTAAAGATTTCAGGGAGGATTAGGCTATATTTGCGCTCTTAATTTAAACGCAACCCAACCAAATAAAAATTTAATGAAAGCTATTTTTCTCCTGTTGTTATTACCTTTTTCCTACACTTTTGCACAAAATAAAAAAGACGTTAAAGCTAAGACTGCCACTTCAAAAACAGAAGTTATGAATGCTGTCGATAGCCTTAGTTATTCTATAGGAGTGCAGGTTGCAGAATATTACAAACAAACACAGAACGTTGAAAAAATAAATGCCGATTATATTAAAAAAGCATTTAATGATGTATATAATAATAAAACTCTAACCATTCCCGAAGAAGAAGCGAATATGTTTATTCAACAAAAATTACAAGAATTTATGAGCAATAAAATTAAAGCTGTAAAAGATTCAGGCAATCAATTTTTAGAAGCTAATAAAAAACGTCCCGGCGTTGTTACCCTGCCTGATGGATTGCAATATGAAATTGTTATTAAGGGTACAGGCCCGATACCAACTGCAGAAGATACCGTTAAAGCAAACTATATCGGCGCTTTAATTGATGGAAAAGAATTTGATAATTCTTATAAAAGAGGTGAGCCACTTACCATTCCGGTATCTGGCGTTATAAAAGGCTGGACAGAAGCTTTGGAGATGATGCCGGTGGGAAGCACGTGGAAATTATACATCCCTTCTGATCTTGCCTATGGAGACAGGGGGGCAGGTGGAGTAATTCCAGGCGGTGCAACATTGACCTTTACAATAGAATTGTTAGGTATTGTAAATAAATAAAAATTTTATGGCACCAGATGAAAAGCTTCGTTACCCGATAGGAAGGGAAAACGAACAGCAAGCATATAAAAAAGAATTCAACAGCGAGATAAAAGTATCCCTGATGAATGATATAAAAATGCTTCCATCTTCTTTGGAATTTGCCATTCAAAATTTGGATGCCTCTCAATTAGAAACTCCTTATCGCCCGGGTGGATGGAACGTTCAGCAAGTGGTTCACCATATTGCAGACAGTCACATGAATGCCTTCATCCGCTTTAAACTTGGCCTTACTGAACACAATCCAACCATAAAGACATATGATCAGGAGGCATGGGCCAATCTTTCTGATTCAAAAAAGTTGCCCGTAAATATTTCAACAACATTTCTGTTTTCTTTGCATGCCCGTTGGTATCAATTGATGGAGGATATGGAGGAAAGCGAATGGCAACGCACTATCTATCATCCTGAAAGAGAAATGGAAATGACAATGTGGGATCTTTTAAAATCTTATGCATGGCATAGCCGGCATCATGTTGCACACATTTTGCAATTGAGAGAAAGAGAAGGATGGAATTAATAACAAGGAATAAGTACTAAGTATGAAATGGAAAATCCTGTCGTCAGAATACATAAGTAAACATAAATATTTTACAGCACGAAGGGACAAATGTGAAACACCAAACGGAAATATTGTTGACGAATATTTTGTAGTGGAATTACCGCTAACCGTTTGTGCTGTAGCACTAACCAAAGAAGGGGAAGTGCTTATGGTAAAGCAATACAGGCATCCTATTGAAGAAGTACTTCTCGAAATTCCGGGAGGTTTTGTGGATGAAGGCGAAAATGCTGAACAGGCGGTGGCAAGAGAATTAAAAGAAGAAACCGGTCAAGAATTCACTTCGTTTACTTACGTAGGGAAAATTGCTGCCAACCCTGGAGTTCTTAACAATCTCACTTACTTTTATCTGGCAAAAGGAGGTATAAAAACAGGCGAGCAAAAACTGGATGAAAATGAAGAAGTGGAAGTAGAAAAAATCTCTGTGGCAGAATTAAAAAAGCTTTTTCTGGAAAATAAAATATTACAAGCAACCCATAATAGCTGTGTTTTTTATGCATTGAGAGAACTCGGAGAACTCTAAATTTCTACTTCTGCAATTACAAAAACACTTCCGCAAACCATAATAAGATCTTCCTGCGATGAGTTGCTTAACGCTTTTTGTAAAGCGTCATTCACATTGGTAAATGTTTTTCCAAAGAGCTCAAATTCATTTGCCATAATTTGTAATTTATCTTCTGGTAGTGCACGCAGATTCTGGGCTTTTGTAAAATAATAAGCAGCGTCTTTTGGTAACTGGCACAAAACGTTTTTTATTTCTTTGTCTTTTACCATCCCGAAAATAATGTGAAGATGATCGAATTTTAATTTTTTTAACTGCAGAATTAATTGTTTTATTCCATCTTCATTATGCGCTACATCCAGCACCACCATAGGTTTCTCATGAATTACCTGCCATCTTCCGAAAAGCCCTGTAAGTTTTTTTACATTCGCTAATGCATAGAATATTTTTTCTTTTTTTAAAGAAAAATGGGTTTGTAAAACCTCTGTTGCGCCAAGTACAGTTACTATATTTTTTTGCTGGTAAATGCCATTAAGATCGAGCTGTACAAAAATATTTTCTTTATTCTCTTTATTGAGGATTTTTAATTCCAAAGATTTTGTTTCATAAACTGAGGAAACCACTTCATATTTTTGTTCGGCAAAAAATATCGGAGCTTTCATTTCTTCTGCTTTTTTTTCAAAAACAGTTTTTGTTTCAGAAGAGGTTTCACCGATAACAACAGGAATTTTTTCTTTAATGATTCCGGCTTTTTCAAATGCGATCTTTTCAATAGTATTTCCCAAGATATCCATGTGATCGAAACTTACATTGGTAATAACGGATAATAAAGGTGTGATCACATTGGTGCTGTCTAATCTGCCGCCAAGGCCCGTTTCGATGATGGCTACATCAACTTTTTGGGTGTCGAAATAATCAAGAGCCATCACAAAAGTGAGTTCAAAAAAAGACGGTTTTATTTCTTCAGAAATTACTTTTGTTTTTTCAACAAAATCTACAAGAAATGCCTCAGCCATCATCTCGCCATTTATTTTTATTCTTTCCCTGAAATCTTTTAAATGTGGTGAAGTATACAAACCTGTTTTATAACCGTTCTCCTGTAAAATGGCCGCCAGCATGTGGCTTACGGAGCCTTTGCCATTAGTCCCGGCAACGTGTATCGTTTTTATTTTATGTTGAGGATTGCCTAAAAAATGGCACAATGCCAATGTATTTTTAAGATCGGCTTTATAAGCTTTTGCGCCACTGTTGCTAAACATAGGCAGCTTGTTGTAGAGATAATGTATGGATTCTACGTAGTTCAATTAAATGATTATAGTTCAAATGTTGGAAGCGCGCAATTTACACAATGGTAGTAAACAAACAAATAACAATGAATTTTGTAAAAGTACATAAGAATGGGAATTGATCTCTTATTGAAAGAATTGAAGACGAGCGACCATTATGGTAAATTGTTTTTTATTGAATTATTGCGATTTTACCTATTTCCCTTCACTTTCATTTTAAGTGTGTATATGTTTTGCGAAGCAGTGATGAACAAAATATTTCTTTCTTCGCCGGCAAAAGTGATATTAGCGGTCCAATCAGCCGGAACATCTATATGTTCAATCTTTTTCCCTTCTTTGTTATAGACTGTAACTCCTTTGCCGGTAAGATAAATATTACCTTCAGTATCTATCGTCATTCCATCAGATCCCTGCTCTGCAAATAAAGTCTGGTCTATCAAACTTCCATCTTCAGCAATGGTGAACTTGTAGGTTTTGTTGGCTTGAATATCAGCCACGTACAAATATTTCCCATCAGGAGTTCCGATAATTCCATTGGGTTTTATCATGTTATCAACCACTACCACCGGATCATTTTTTCCTTTCAGGTAGTACACTTTCTGTCCCTCGATATCCGGTGATTTTCTTGTCCAGTAATCACGTTGGTAATATGGATCCGTAAAATAGATTTTTCCTTTTGAAGTTACAAATACATCGTTTGGTCCGTTTAACAACTTTCCTTTATAATCTTTCACCAGCACGGTCACTTTTTTTTCCGGATCAATTGACCACAACTGTTCATTTTCATCTGCGCAAGAAATGAGATTGCCGTCATTATCGAAATACATTCCATTGGAATGGCCGGAAGGTGATAAAAAAACAGAGAGGTTTCCTTCTGTATCATATTTCCAGATTTTATCATTGGGCTGATCTGTAAAAAATACATTTCCGTATTTGTCTGTTGCCGGGCCTTCAGTAAATTTAAACTGATCGGAAACCCGGTGCAGTTGTGCACCATCTGCAATAACAGGGCTTGTTTTTTGGGCAGAAATGTTTCCTTCTGGGTTTGCCATAAGAATGAATATTAATATTAGTTTGAAAATTGATTTCATTTTACAATTTTTTCGTTTAAGCACATTAGTGTTATATTGATAATTTTATTCACAATTTTCTTCAATAATAAATTCTCTTTTTTTAAGGTCAATCGCTACCAAATTGCCAAAGTGAGGACGGTTGGTATACACGCAGCCTCCATCAATATTTATACAATTTCCTTTTTGTTTCAATATAAAGGTAAGTGGAATCGGCGTGTGCCCGTGAATTAACAATCTGTCTCCCAGCACAGCCTGTTGCGGAAAAAAATCTCTTTCCCATAGCATGGCTTCTTTATCTTTAAAAAGATTTTCATTTTTAAAGTTCAATCCTGCATGCGCAAAAATGAAATTTTCTTTTTGAAGATAAAATTCAGTTTCATTTAAAAAGCAAAGATATTCCGATGGCAAATCATCAAGCGATTTAATGCCAAAACTTTTCAGTGTATTTTTTCCTCCGTTATCAAGCCAAAGGTTCAATGCTCTTTTATCAGTTACAGCTTCCAGCATCATTTGTTCGTGGTTTCCTCTCAAAGTATAAATATGATAACCTTCAGCGCGGAGCTTTATGATCAGGTCCATAACCCCTTTGCTGTCGTTGCCCCTGTCAATATAATCGCCGATACAATAAATCTCATCTTCTTTTGTGACTTGAATTTTATCCGTAAGTAATTTTTCAAACGTCTTACTACATCCATGAATATCGCCGATTGCAAATATTCTTTCCATTACAATTATTTTTTTTGAAGTATGAAAGCAATTAAAGTGCCGAAGGTATTGTTTACTCCCTGAAACTTTTTTGATCCTGGTAAACCACCAAAAAATAACGATTTCTGTTTTCTATAACCTGGCTTAGTTTTCTTCTCTGAAATACACTTTATAATAATTCATATTCATTTTCTCATCAAAACCCTTTTCGATCAGTTCATTATTACCGTGAATATAAATATGAAAATTCCTGTCAAGTTTTAATACACTTTTGTAGTTTCTTGATTGCTTTTTTACAGCCTGTATGGAGATGGCAAAATTATCGCCGATCTCCGTGTCATATTCCTTTTCATAATTCTGTTTATACTCTTTAAAAGAATTAATTCCTATGGCATCGCCTATCACCTCATTAGAAAATTCATCGAGGTCAAATGCTTCTTTTTCTTTAAAATAATTCATAGATCGGTTGAGCATATCTATCTTTTGCGCTTTGGTAATATCATATACATCATCCAGCTTTTGTGTTACAAAATCTTTATAAATACTCAGCGTATTGTGCGTTTGATTATAGTCGTCATTCCTGATGGCCAGTTTTAGAAATTCATCGATCCAATAAACTGCCTCACCGCTTTTATTGGTGTTGTCAATTACCGCTACTTTAAATCCCTCTTCCTGATCAGTATTAAAAATCAAGCAGCCTTTATCCAGTTTTTTGATGTTGATAGCTTCCTGTTCGTATTCCATTTTATAACCATCTTCATCAGGATAAACTTTTAAATAAGTTTCTTTAGATTCTGATTTGAAAATGCCAATAGCATCCCATTGTTCACCTTCTACCTGCACTCCGGAAAAATAAACAACGTACAACTCACCCGGCTTTATTTTCGGATGATTTGATACATCGTAAAGATGCTTGGTTATTTGCTTTGAATTCTCATGAAATGAGGTGGGATCATTAAAGGTCAGTTCTGCAAAATGATAAATTTCATTAAGCTGCAAATCATTGCTGGGATGCGAAAACCGGTAAATTTCATTTACTTTTTCAAAAGGATTTAAAAAATACTGTAGCAATAATTGATTAAGTGTTTCATCTTTTATGGTAAAAGGTTGCCCAGATAACCTGTATTTTTCATCAAGAATTTTATTGCCAGACTGGTGAATAGAAACTGTGTTTAAAGTAGCGTCGAAAAATGAGATCATATATTGATTAGAAATAAATTGATGATTTGAAAGGCTACAAAGATGATGAAAAAATAAGGCAAAGCAGGTAAAGTTTTCAGTTAGAAGCAGGAAATCCAGAGATTGGTTGGGTTATTATCAGCAACCTGTAAAATCCCGGACAAGTATTTTTATTATGCTATAAAAAAAGTCCAAAAAAAATTGTGGAAGAAGTTGGGCTCAGTTGAAATTTTATTATCTTCGCGCTCCGAAATTATCGTATTTGGATCGGTAGTTCAGTTGGTTAGAATGCCGCCCTGTCACGGCGGAGGTCGCGAGTTCGAGTCTCGTCCGGTCCGCAAGAGCCTCAGTTAAAAAGCTGAGGTTTTTTTTATTCGGGAAAAATTAGAATAACTGGCTGGGTGTGACACGAAAATAAAAATCCTCCTTATTTATTCGTTTACTGTAAACCTGCCGATATTAAGGGGAATAATTAGCCTCAACCTACCAACCGATATAAGAAGGAGGCTTTATGCCGTTTAAACGCAAATAAACAATTAGCTGTCCTCTATGATGCGTTTGGTGGTCTTCAATTAGATTAAGAAACTGGTATTTATTCAGATTCTCTCCATCGAATTTAAATTCTTTAGGCAGCGTTTTAATGTCCATTTTAGTAATGGAATTGATAGCGTAATCATAGGCGTTTTTTACCAAACTGATTATTGAATCTTTCCCCAATTTTGATAATTGTTCTTTGGTTGAATGGAAAGGGTTAGACGTCTCAGCTATGTAGGTTGATGAGAGCCAATACAAATTTTGAGAAATATGGATTAATTGTTCCCCAAAGCTCATTTAAGCAGGCACAGGTCTATAGTTATACAAGTTGCCAGGCATTAGATTGGCAACAGCAATAGTGTATGCTTTCGCATTTTCTAATTTTTGAACATGACTCTTAATCAGCGTGGCTGTCTCCGTTTGTGCTGATAAACAAAAGTTAAATGAAATAAATGTTGCCAGAAAGAATAATTTCTTCATATAATCAAATTTGCTTTTCTAAATCAAGAATCATTCGCAGGAAGAAGACACCATATTTCCAGGTTGCTGGCTTAATTGTCTTCAAGAGTAAAAGAAATATAACCTTCTGTTGCTTTCTCATTACTTATAATCTTACTTGGATTTCCAAATACAAATGAATTACTGGGAACATCTCTGTTTACAAAAGAATTCGGAGCAATTAGTACATTCGATCCAATGTTGATTTTGCCGATGACCACTGCACCTGTACCTATCCACACATTATCTCCAATAGTAGCATGGCCCTTATATTTACCTCTGCTTGCCTGGCCAACGGTAACACCGGGGGCAACATTAAAATTTTTACCAATTGTTGCTCTTCTGTCAATTATAATTGTTCCGCGATGACCAATATAAAAACCCTCTCCTATGTTAGCAGACCAGGAAATTTGAAATCCATATTTAAAAGAATACCTGCGAAGAAGCAAGACGTAAAAGAACCACGGGATTGAGTATTTTTTACATTTATGTGCCTTTCGAAACAGATACGTGTACCTGAATCCAGGTATAAAAAGTCCTCTTAAAAGCCCCCTGGTGTTTGAAAGACCACCGTACCGGTATAAGTCAGCTTTAATAACCCTATTCATTATTATTTTATTTTCTCATAAATAAACCGAAACGAACTTATAAAGTTCTGTTTTACAGACATAAAAGTAATTAACGAATTAAATAAGAAAGATATTTTCTTTCATTTCGTAAAACGTTTTAAAAATAGTATAGATCGTTATTAACAGTTTGTGGCTATGAACTATTAAACACAAGAGCAGAAATCCTTCTTATTTATTCTTTTACTGTAAGCAGTTTTTTTATTTGGATTCGGTTAATCCTCTTTTTCTATTTTTGCCAACATGCTAAATGATGAAATTCTTTCACTAGGAAAAAAACTCTGGGATTATCATCTCCTTAATAATAAGTTAGAAAAGGTTGATTGCATTCTTGCTTTGGGCAGTCATGATCTTCGGGTGCCGCAAAGAGCTGCTGAATTGTATTTGCAGGGTTTAGCGCCTTTGCTTATTATGTCCGGCGGTTTGGGAAATTTTACACAGGAAATTTGGACTGAAAAAGAAGCGGATAAATTTGCTGCTATCGCGATAGAAAAAGGCGTTCCGTCAGAAGCTATTTTGATCGAAAATAATTCAACCAATACCGGTGAAAATATTATGTTCACCCAAAAATTATTGAAAGAAAAAGGATTAGATCCTCAAAGTTTTATTGTAGTGCAAAAGCCTTATATGGAACGCAGGTCGTACGCTACTTTTAAAAAACACTGGCCCGATAAAAAACTGCTGGTTACTTCTCCACAAATCTCTTTTGAAGAGTATCCGAATGAAGAAATACCGATGGAAAGGGTGATCAATATTATGGCGGGCGATTTGCAGCGAATTAAATTGTATCCTGAAAAAGGCTTCCAGGTTTACCAGGAAATTCCTCCTCAAGTATGGGATGCCTTTGAGCAACTGGTGGCTTTTGGTTTTGATAAACATTTGATGAAAGAAAAATAAAAAATGTCATTACAAAAATTTCTTGATGCGCAGCAAGGTGATTATGAAATTGCCTTATCAGAAATTAAAAACGGGAGAAAACGTTCGCACTGGATGTGGTATATTTTTCCTCAAATTCACGGGCTTGGGTTTAGTGAAACATCCAGATTTTATGCAATCAAAAATATGGAGGAAGCTGAAGAGTATTTACACCACCCGGTTTTGGGAAAAAGATTGATTGAGATTTCTAACGCCTTACTTGATCTTGATACTGATGACGCGTACTCAATTTTTGGAAGCCCTGATGATTTAAAACTAAAGTCTTCTATGACGTTATTTGCTTCACTTTCTGAAACAGCCCCGGCTTTTCAATCCGTATTAAAAAAGTTTTTCAACGGAAAAAATGATGAAAGCACGCTATCAA
>JBBQWJ010000023.1:0-23277 GCA_038210685.1 Chitinophagales bacterium
GTCGGCGCCGGTGCCTTCTTCCAAAATTTTATGAACGTAACCAATCGTATTGCGGATGCCCAAAGGCGCAGTAACATCATCAATAAAATCAAGCAATTCATAAATGAGCACACGCGTATTTACTTCGCTTTCTTTTCCAAAATCGATCATGCTACCTTCAATGCCATAGCGGCTTGCACGCCATTTGTTTTCGTTGATGAGCATGCGCGGGTAAATAATAAAATTGAGGTTTTGCATGCGCAGTTTGTAAAGCTTGGCACATATTGCCTGGAACAACGCGGCTATGGTAATTGTTTCCTGTACCGTTAGTGGCACATCGCAAATCCTGAATTCAACGGTATTGAAAAACGGATGCACGCGAAGGTCCCACCAGATCTTCTTAGCGTTGTCAATGCAATTGGTTTTTACTAAAATTTTGATATAATTATCATACGATTCGATACTGTCAAAAAAATCAGGAATACCGGTTCGGGGAAACTTATCAAATATTTTTGTGCGGTACGATTTATAACCTGTTGATCTTCCTTCCCAAAAAGGAGAGTTGGTGCTCAACGCAAAAATATGTGGTAAAAAATAACGCGCCGAGTTGGCAATATGTATCGCCATTTCACGATTTTCCATTCCTACATGCACATGCAAACCAAAGATGAGATTGCTTCTTGCGGCTTCCTGCAATTCTTTTACAATATCGCTGTAGCGCACATGATCGGTTATAAGTTGCCTTTCCCAATGACTGAACGGATGTGTGCCCGAAGCACCAATTCCGAGGCCAAGGTCGCCGGCAATTTTGCTTATGGTTTTCCTGAGATTGGCTACATCCACAAAAGCTTCATCAATATTCTGGCAAATATCAGTTCCTACTTCCACCACCGCCTGGTGCATTTCAGCCTTCACTTTATCTTTGATTAGTTTTTCTCCTTCCTGCACAATTTTTTGTTCATGGCTTTTCAGCTCGCGCGTTTCAGGATCGAGCACCATATATTCTTCTTCAATTCCGATGGTAAAATGCTTATAAGAAATAGCAGCCATAAATTGGTTGATTGGGTTAGTGGTTGATTAGTTGATTGGTTTTTACATTGGCTCATCAAAGAATTGGGTAATTAAAAAGGATCTTTTCCCTTCACGGTTTTCTCCAAATATTTACCCCACGTTAAATTTTCTTTTCCTTCTTCGTGTGATTTTGCTTTTTCAATTGCGAAGTTGGCAGATGCTTCTACTACCCAATTGAAATTTTCTTCTCCTACACTTGTGAGTTCAGCATCAGGAGCGGGATTGCAAAAATCAATCGCGTAAGGAATGCCATTGCGAACAGCGAGTTCCACTGTATTGAAATCGTACCCTAAATATTTACAGATCCGTAAAACAATGCCTTCCATTTCTTCCAGGCGTTCTTTGGATGGTTTAAAATCCGCAACATACCTTAAGTGGTGAGGGTTGCGTGGTTCGTATGGCATGATGCGAACCTCTTTACCGCCGATACAATAACAACGATAATATTCTTCAAAAATAATTTCTTCCTGCAGCATCATCACCAGTTCGCCAGTCTCACCATGCTTGGTAAAAAAATCATCAATTCCTGTTACTTTATAAACGCTCTTCCAGCCGCCACCAGCATGAGGTTTCATGTAAGCCGGAAAACCGATGTAATCAAAAATAGCTTCCCAATCCAGTGGATAAGCCAGGTTTGAAAAAGATTGATCAGTCGTATCTGCCGGCAAAGAACTTGAAGGTACCAGAACCGTTTTTGGAACCGGCACATCAATTTTAGTGGCGAGGCAATTATTAAAAAATTTCTCATCGGCGCTCCACCAAAAAGGATTATTGATAACAGCGGTTCCGCATAGTGCAGCATTTTTAAGGTAGGCGCGATAGAAGGGAACATCTTGTGAAATGCGGTCTATTATTACATCATATCCGCATGGCTCACCTTGCATCACTTTATCAATATAAACTGGTTCGGCCCTGATACCGTCAATGTTTTTATCATTTATTCTTTCAATAAAGGCTTCGGGAAAACTTCTTTCACGGCCAAACAGGATTCCTATTTTTTTCATGTTATCTCTTTTGATGTTGGAATTTATTCAACGAATTAAAAAAGGGAAGAATTTCAATTGCTAATATACCGAATTTTATTTCTCAACTTAAACAAAAGTATGTGTCAGCAGACAAACAAATTGCAGGAATTTTTGTTTTGCCTTTGCAGACAAATAATTTTTCGTGTATTCATCATAGTTATAAAAAAGTATTGGCATGTTTTTATAACTTGTTAATTTTAATGTTGATAATCAGGTCGTTTCTATTACTGAATGATTTAATCCATTAATTTTATCGCAAAAATATTTTACATGAAACGATTTACTTCCCTGTTTTTTTATTTCCTGGCAGTTATTATTTTCTCTCAAAATGTTGCTGCGCAGGATTCTTCCGTTTACAATAAGAACCAGGTTTTTGATCCCACATTTTTATCCCGTGGCGGAACCGAGTTTCGCAGCGCGGATGGGGCACCCGGCCCTAAGTATTGGCAAAACCGCGCCGATTATAGTATTCACTCAACTTTAGATGAAAAGGATACAACCTTAAAAGGAAATGTGACTATTAATTATACCAATAACAGTCCTGATGAATTGAAGTATCTCTGGCTGCAGCTCGATCAGAATTTATTCAATCCTTCTTCTCGCGGCGCGGCTACCACGCTTGTTAGCGGCGATAGATTTGATGTAAAAGGATATACAAAGGGTGGATATCATATCGAATCTGCTTCCGTTGTTTATAAAGGCAAAACCTATAAAATTGATCCTGTTATTACTGATACAAGAATGCAATTGCGTTTACCCTTCACCGTTAAGGGCAATGGTGATAAGATTGATATTAAAGTAAATTACTGGTTTTCTATTCCTCAATATGGCGCAGACCGTATGGGAAGATTGTACACAAAGAATGGTGTAGTTTATCAATTGGCACAATGGTATCCAAGGATGTGTGTGTTTGATGCGGTGAAAGGCTGGAACACCCTGCCGTATATGGGTTTGGGAGAATTTTATTGTGAATATGGCAACTTTAATTATTACGTTACCGTGCCTTCTGATATGATCGTTGCAGGTTCGGGCGAACTTCAAAATCCGACACAGGTGTTAACTACAACCGAAATAAAAAGATTAGAGGAGGCGCGCAAAAGCGACAGCACTGTTTTTATCGTAAAGGAAAATGAAATTGGTAAAGCTAGAACCAGGCCTACTGGAAAAGGAATGTTGACCTGGCATTTTAAAATGACCAATTCACGCGATGTATCATGGACAGCTTCCAAAGCATTTATCTGGGATGCAGCAAGAATTAATTTTCCTTCAGGAAGAAAAGGAATTGCTATGGCAGTTTACCCCGAAGAAAGTAAAGGATATAATGCGTATGGCAGAAGCACTCAGTATTTAAAACAAAGTATTGAATTCTATTCAAAAACTTATTTTGAATATCCCTGGAATTCGGCTGTGGTAGTAGCTGGCGTGGCATTGGGAATGGAATACCCTGGAATTGTTTTCTGCAGTTATAAAATTGGAAAGTCGAACTTATGGCACGATGTAACTCATGAAATTGGCCACAACTGGTTCCCGATGATTGTGGGCTCAAACGAAAGAAGTTTTATGTGGATGGACGAAGGAATGAATACGTTTATTAATGGTTATGCTTCGAATTATTTTAACCATGGTGAATATGGTGATACCACCAACAGGAGTATTTTACGAATGGCAAGGGCGATGGAACGATCTAAAGATCCTTTGATGACACCGCCTGAAGCAATAAGCCTTCGCGATTACGGGCAGTATTATTTCAAAACCGCAGCTGCATTAAATATTTTGCGAAATTCGGTTATTGGGCCAGACAGGTTTGATTATGCTTTCAGGACTTATATTGATCGTTGGGCGTTTAAGCATCCGCAGCCGATTGATTTTTTCCGCACCATGAATGATGCTGCGGGAGAGGATTTGAACTGGTTCTGGAAAGAATGGTTTTATGAAACATGGAAACTTGACCAGGCAGTGAAAGGTGTAAAATATGTAAATGATAACCCGGAAGATGGTGCGCTTATCACTATTGAAAATAAAGAGCAAATGGCGCTTCCGGTTACTGTAAAAGTTACTGAAGAAAATGGAAGCATACAAATAATAAAATTGCCTGTAAATGTTTGGCAAAGAGATATCGACTGGACATTTAAATACAATTCTACTACAAAGATCACTTCTGTAGTGATAGATCCTGATGGAGAATTACCGGACATAGATAGGAAAAATAATGCGTGGGAAGCCGGTAAATAAAAGGTTTTAAATCATGCCGGATGTTTTGGTAGCATTATCATTTCATCCGGCATTTTTGTTTTGATAGTAAACAAATAAATAACCGCAATTTTTATTTTGCTGATATAATACAGGAGTGGTAATATAAAATTGATCTGATATTGTAACTTCACAGCGGTTTATTTTTCATCTGCTGTAATTATAAAGAGACGTGCAATTAAAAGATTCGCTTTCACTGGCTTTTCGTACTGTTAGGAGTAACAAACTGCGTACAGGCATAACAGTTGCCATTATTGCTTTTGGAATAATGGCCCTGATCGGCATTATTACTGCTATTGCTTCAATGAACCAAAGCCTTTCTGAAAATTTTGCCACCATGGGGGCCAATTCATTTAGTATTCAATATCGGGATTTGCAGATAAGGATGGGTGGCGGAGGACGGCAGGTTAAAAAAACAGATACACGTTCGTTAAAACAAAAAAAATCCAACGAAAGAAAAATTATCACTTACCAGGAAGCGAAACTTTTTAAAGAGCAATATTCATTTCCGGCAAGGGTGAGTATTTCATTACGAGGGCCGCAAAATGTTGTTGTAATGAATAATAAGGTGAAAACAAATCCCAACATTTCTATGACCGGTGGCGATGAAAATTACCTGATTCAGAATGGATATACATTAGCCGGAGGAAGGAACTTTAATAAGCTGGATGTTCAAAGTGGCAGAAGCATTTGTATTCTCGGAAACAGTATTGCTCAAAAATTGTATGGCGAAAATACGCTGAAGGCATTGGACCAAACCATCAAGTCGGATGGGATTAAATACAGGGTAATAGGCGTTTTGAAAGATAAAGGATCCAGCGCATTTTTCAATGCGGATGATATTGTGCTCACTACTTATAATAACATCCGTCGTCTTTTTCCTACTGATGGAACCTCTTATAATATTGGTATTATGGTAAATGATCTTACTGAAATGGATGCTGCCATTGCAGAAGCAAAAGGAACTTTCAGGCCGATAAGGAAATTGGCAATTGATGAAGAAAATAATTTTTATATTGATAAAAGCGACAGTATAGCCGAAGTATTTAAAACCGCTTTGGGATCAATAGGATTGGCAGCTGCTTTTATTGGTGGAATCACACTTTTAGGTGCTGCTATTGGCTTGATGAATATTATGTTGGTAGCGGTAAGTGAACGTACCCGCGAGATTGGCCTGATCAAAGCCATTGGTGGCAAAAGTAAAAGCATACGGGCTCAGTTTTTATTTGAATCAATTTTTATAAGCCTTATTGGTGCTATCTTAGGTATTGTCTTAGGCGTAATTGTTGGAAATGTGGTTGGATTATTTCTGCACACCGGCTTTGTGGTTCCATGGTTGTGGATGGTAATAGGTATTGTAGTTTGTTCTGCTGTAGGTCTTTTTGCCGGATTATATCCAGCCATTAAAGCTTCAAAACTTGATCCGATTGTAGCGCTTCGTTATGAATAAATCATTTTATGGTTTTAATCCTGTTTTTCAATAAGAAGGATATGTCTTTGTCATTCTAAGTTATTTTGTATTGTTTGCAATTATTTTTATTTTTATGGTTTGATGAATTTAACATTTGTAAGGTCGGCCAGCGATTTTTATTTTTTTTAAAATATTAATAATTGGTAATTAACTTTCAAATATTTTACTAACTTGTGCCCCACACTGAAAATATTTTTAACGGAAATGCAGATTATAAATTAATTTTTCTTTACAATTGCATAATCAAATCTTTTAACAAAAATCTATACACTTAAACATTTAAAAACTAAACCAACATGGCAGATTTAAAGACTCCTGCAAACGCACCAGTAAACGCTACCACCTCGGTGCAGGCTAAAAAATCAAATAACATCATTTCTTTATTGGCACCTATTATTTGTATCATAGCCGGTTATGTAATCTGGCGTTTTGTTATCGGAGCTGATGGCAATTTTACCAATCCTGATCCAAATGGTGGTTTCTGGCCCAACCAACTTGGCCCAAAAGGTAGTTTTCCAAGGATGTACGAAGGTGGCATCATTGTACCCGTATTAATTGGTTGTTTCCTTATAGTTTTCACATTCGTAATTGAAAGATCTTTAACTGTAGCAAAGGCTGCCGGAAAATCTTCTAATGCAGAATTTATCAGGAAAGTTCAATTTTTCCTTGCGGATAAAAAAGTAGATGCTGCTATTGCAGAATGCGATAAACAAAAAGGATCTGTAGGAAATGTAATGAAAGCAGGATTGCGCAAATACAAGCAAATGATGACTGACACAGAATTGGACACAGATCAGAAAGTTCTGGCAATCCAAAAAGAAATTGAAGAAGCCACAGCGCTTGAATTACCAATGCTGGAAAAGAACCTCGTATTTCTTTCTACGCTTGCGTCGGTATCAACTTTGATCGGACTATTAGGAACGGTTGTGGGTATGATTCGTGCATTTGGAGCTTTGGGTGAATCTGGCGGTGGTGATGCTGCACGTACTTTATCAATTGGTATTGCTGAAGCATTGTACAATACAGCTTTAGGTATTGGTACCTCGGCTTTTGCGATCATCACTTATAATATTTTTACAACAAAGATTGATGCTATCACTTATGGTATTGACGAATCCGGGTTCACTTTAACACAAAGTTTTGCTTCTCTATACAAATAATTTTGTGGAATTTTTGAAAGATTGAATCTAATTATTATTAAAATGAATCACTAATGGGAAGAGCAAAAATAAAACGTGGTAGTACTAGCGTAGATATGACACCGATGTGTGATGTTGCCTTTTTATTGTTAACCTTTTTTATACTTGCAGCGAAGTTTAAGCCACCTGCAGTGATAGAAGTAGTTACGCCACTTTCAGTATCAAACAAAGTAGCACCGCAGAAAGACTACCTGTTGGTAACTATCAGCAAAGACAATAAAGTATTTCTGGATTTGGATCCTGCTATTAAAGGGGATGTTTTGGACGAATTAGGAAAAGAAAGAAATATTACCTTTTCTGAGCAGGATAAACAAAACTTTATAAATGCTCAGTTCGTTGGTGTTCCTCTTAGCCAGCTAAAACAGTTTGATGAGTTAAAGCCGGAACAAGTAAAAGGACCAGAATTACCTGGGATTCCTGTTGATAGCACCAATAATGAACTGCAGGCATGGATTTCGGCCGCTATAAATTCCCAGATGGGGCAGAAGCTGAACTTACTGATAAAAGGCGATGCTTCTTCTAAATATTCTGTTTTTTCACAGGTTATTGATGCCTTTAAAAAGAACGATCAATATAAGTACGACCTGGTAACTACTTCGGAACAAGTACCGGAAGGCAGTGAATTGTATAAGAAGAATATGGAGGGGCAAACGAAGGGCGACACAAAAACTCAGTAGTAAAGGAGCATAAAAAAGATTTTAAAAAATTAAAATATATTACTATGGCAGAAATGGAAGTAAAGGAGAGTGGTAAAAAAGGGCCGGGCGTCAAGAAAAGTAAAAAGCAATCTACCCGGGTTGATCTTACTCCTATGGTTGATCTTGGCTTTTTGCTGATAACATTCTTCATTTTTACTACAACAGTACAGCAACCTACCGCAATGAACCTTAACATGCCGAAGGATACGAAGAATCCTGAAGATAACACTAAGGTAAAAGAGTCCGGTTCGTTGACATTGTTGCTCGGAAAAGCTAATGTTATCTATTACTATTTTGCTAATGATCCTGCAACAATGCAAACAACTAATTATAAAAATGTAAGAGATATTATTCTTAAGAAAAAGAAAAGCACTCCTGCATCTGACCTTTTTATTATCATTAAGCCTGATAAAGATGCCACTTATAAAAATGCAGTAGATATTCTTGATGAGATGGATATTAATGACATTTCACGATACGCGATGGTTGATCCGACCCCTGATGAGTACGATAAAATCCAGCAGACGGAGCGGGCAGGTGGTATTAATTAATTGGCCTACTATGAAAATATTTAAAAAATAAAACATGGAACGTAATCAAATATTGAAATCAGATATTCTTGATATTGTTTTTGATGGCAGAAATAAGGAATATGGCGCCTATGATCTTAGAAAGACCTACAATAAAAGAATCACTGTAGCATTGGTAGGGACAATAGTTATGATTTTGCTCTTTCTTATTGGTTCTGCAATAGCGAATAAGTTAAATAGTGATGAAAATGCGGTTCAGCTAAAAACAACTGAAACTACATTACAGAAAATTAAGCCGGATGAGCCACCACCTCCTCCACCGCCACCACCTCCAAAAGTACCACCACCACCACCTGTTGCAACTATTAAATTTACTCCGCCAAAAGTGGTAAAGGATGAAGAAGTAATTAAACCACCACCAGAAGTAAAGCAGATTCAAGAAGCAAAAGTGGATGTGAAAACTGTAGAAGGTACAAAGGATCTTGGTATTGTAGCTCCTCCTTCAGATCTTAAAGGATCCAATGTAGTAGCAGCTCCCCCGGAAAAGAAAGAAGATCCTGATAAGATCTTTACAAAGGTGGAAATTGAAGCCTCTTTCCCTGGTGGATTACAAGCCTGGTCACGATATGTAAGCCGCGCTATCTCTTCACATCTTGATGAGTTTTCTGAGTCTGATTATGGAACTTGTGTAGTAAGATTTATTGTGGATAAAAGTGGAAAGGTTAGTGATGTACAGGCAACTACAATGAAGGGTACCAAGCTGGCTGAGATATCGGTTAATGCGATTAGAAACGGGCCTAACTGGGTGCCTGCTCAGCAAAACGGCCGTTATGTAAACGCGTATCGTTTGCAACCGGTAACTTTACAAAATCCTGATCAGTAAAATTCATTTTTAAAAAATAATTCAAAACCGCCTTATCACCTGAGGCGGTTTTTTTATGCTGTTTATTTAAAAGAGCAAACTTTCGTGGGCTAGAACTTCGCATATAGGGATATTGAATGGGTTGATTGGTTTAATTATTGTGTCTCTATAAATATAGTGAACCCACAAATAACCGGTAATTCTCTTTTACTGTAGGAATACCAGCTAAAATTTTTCTTTATACCGTAACTTGTTCAATATGAAAAAATACCTGGTTCTTTATATTGTTTTCTTTTTGGTTAGTTGTGCCAAAAAAACAACTCCCGCACCTCCACCGCCAGCAGGCAGTTTTTTGATAAGTTTGGTAAAAGTAAATGACAGCTCTTTCAACAGGAGCAATGATTTTTACAATGTCAATTTAAATCCGGTTATAAAGATTGCGTTTTCGGCACCGGTAAATCGTTCTTCTCTTACATCTAATATTTCTTTAGTAAAAAATAGTGGTGCAAGTATTTCTGTAAATATTTCTTATTCCCATAAGGACAGCGTAGTAGAAATCCAGCCCGCTGCTGCTTTGCAATATTTATCAAAATATATTTTGACTATTTCAAAAGGATTACAATCCAATCAACAGGTGGTTTTAACGGGTGATAAAGCTGTTAATATAATTACAGAAATTGATTCAACTGATAAATTTCAGCGTGTTTCAGATAGTGCCTTACTTAACATTGTTCAAAAACAAACCTTTAAATATTTTTGGGATTTTGGCCATCCTGTTTCCGGCATGGCGCGGGAAAGAAATACTTCCGGAGATGTGGTAACTACCGGTGGTACCGGTTTTGGTGTGATGGGCATTATTGCTGCCGTTAACAGAAATTTTATCACTCGTTCGCAAGGCCTGGCAAGGATTGATACTATCGTTAATTTTTTAAAGAATAAATGCACACGTTATCATGGCGCATTTTCTCATTGGATAAATGGGGCAACTGGCGCTACAGTTCCTTTCAGTGCTAAAGATAACGGCGCTGACCTTGTAGAAACTTCCTTTTTGATGCAAGGACTTTTGTGTGCCCGGCAATATTTTAATTCAGGCGATGCAGAAGAAATATCATTGCGAAATAATATAAATGATCTGTGGAACGATGTTGAATGGAATTGGTTTAGAAACGGTGGCCAAAATGTATTGTACTGGCATTGGAGCCCTGATTATAATTTTGATATGAACATGCAGATCAAAGGCTGGAATGAAGCAATGATAGTGTATGTGCTGGCGGCTTCTTCCCACACAGATTCTATTCCTAAAATCGTGTACGACAATGGATGGGCATCCAACGGAGGAATGAAAAACGGTTCATCTTTTTATGGAATACAATTGCCGCTGGGTCCTGATTACGGCGGCCCATTATTCTTTGCTCATTATTCATTTCTTGGTATCAATCCTCATGATCTTACAGATGCTTACGCCAATTATTTTACACAAAATATGGCTCATTCAATGATAAATTATAATTATTGTGTAACCAACCCCAAACACTTTAATGGCTATAATGAAAATGATTGGGGACTTACTGCCAGCGATGATAACTTAACTTATTATACAGCTCATTCTCCTACCAATGATGATGGGGTGATTACACCTTCAGCTGCTATTTCATCCTTACCTTATACGCCGGAACAATCGATGAATGCGCTTCGTTATTTTTATTACAAATTGGGCGATAAACTTTTTAAAACGTATGGTTTTATTGATGCATTCAACTTGTCTGATTACTGGTTTGCTGATTCTTTTCTTGCCATAGACCAGGGACCGGAAATAGTAATGATTGAAAACTACCGAAGCGGTTTGTTTTGGAATTTATTGATGAGTTGCCCTGAAATTAAAAGAGGAATGACTAGGCTTGGATATCAAAGCCCAAATCTGTAAAAAAGGTCCATTTACTTTTATAAAATTTCTATCTTGGTAAAAATCATTTCAATTAATCTTAATTTTACTGAATGCGGTATGTGAGTTTTATTTTTTTGTTTTTATTTTCAGTTAGTAGTGTGTGTGCTCAAAATCAAAAGGCAGATGAAAACGGAAATGCAATAACTATCAACAAAAACCTTTCTGATTCTGAACTACTTGACCTGGTTCAAAAACAAACTCTAAAATATTTTTGGGATTTTGGACATCCTGTAAGCGGCATGGCCCGTGAACGAAGTAATACAAGTTTTGATTATGGAAACGAAGTGGTAACAACCGGCGGTACCGGTTTTGGAGTATTGGCATTAATTGTAGGCGCAGAAAGAAAATGGATCTCAAGAGATTCCGTTGCGAGGAGGATCTTAAAAATATTGAAGTTTCTTTACAAAGCAGATTCTTATCATGGTGCATTTCCTCATTGGATGAATGGCGCTACAGGCAAGACCATAAAGTTCAGCCGAAAAGATGACGGTGCAGATCTTGTTGAAACGTCTTATCTTTTTGAAGGCCTTTTATGCGCGCGAGCCTATTTTAATGCTGATAATAAAATGGAAAACGAGATTCGTGGAAGAATCACTTCACTGTGGAATGATATTGAATGGAACTGGTTTACAAAAAACGGGGAAGAAGTATTGTATTGGCATTGGAGTCCCAACAATGGATGGGCGATGAATTTTCCTCTTCACGGCTATAATGAAGCATTGATCACATATATACTCGCTGCTTCGGCTACTAATTATCCTGTTTCGGCAAAAGTGTATCATCGTGGTTGGGCGATGAGTAATTTCTTTTATAATGGTAAAAGGTTTTTCGGCTATACATTGCCGTTAGGGTTCGATTTTGGGGGCCCGCTTTTCTTTGCTCACTATTCATTTTTAGGACTTGATCCTCATGGCTTGAAAGATGAATACGCTAATTATTGGGAGCAAAATCAAAATCATACTTTGATCAATCTTTCTTATTGTGTTGATAATCCAAAACATTTTAAAGGTTATGGTAAAGATTGCTGGGGACTTACGGCAAGTGATGATCCAAATGGTTATGACGCCCATTCTCCTACCAATGATGATGGTACAATTTCTCCTACTGCCGCCTTGTCTTCTTTTCCTTACACACCGGAATATTCAATGAACGCTTTAAAACATTTTTATTTTGATTTAGGGAATAAATTATGGGGACAGTATGGTTTTAAAGATGCATTTGATGAATCAAAAGATTGGGTGGCTGATTCTTATCTTGCCATTGATGAAGGCCCAATTGTTGCCATGATAGAAAATTACAGAACCGGGCTTTTTTGGAAATTATTTATGAACATTCCTGAAATACAAAATGGTTTGCATAAATTAGGATTTTCTAGTCCTTATTTTAAAAAGTGAAATAAAAAAAACTTCAATATTTATAAACTTAATTTGGCTGAATGATAAAAATCTTTTCCAAAAAAATGCAATTGTTGATTGCACTTGTGATGTGTGTTGCTTTTGTTAATGCACAAGATGCACCCTTTTATTCTGAAATAAAAGCTTTTAAAACTCAGGACAGTATCCACTTTCCGCCAAAGCATGCTATTCTTTTTCTTGGAAGTTCCTCTTTCAGGAAATGGACAGATGTGCAAAAATCTTTTCCGCAGTATAAGGTGATAAACCGGGGGTTTGGTGGTTCTACATTTCCTGATGCGATTCATTACCTAGATCAGATTGTTTATCCTTACCAGCCCCGGCAGATTTTAATTTATGAAGGAGATAACGATCTTGCTTCCTCTGATAAAATCACTGCTGATTCTGTTTTAAACAGGTTTAAAGAATTGTTTTTTCTCCTGAGAAAAAACCTGCCAACAACAACAATAGATTTTGTTTCAATAAAACCAAGCCCAAGCAGGCAAAAGCTAATGCCTGAAATGGAAAAGGCTAATTCGCTTATCAAAAATTTTTTGAAAGATAAAAGGAATAGCGCATTCATTGATGTGTACCACAGTATGCTTGCTAATGATGGCTTGCCAGATAAAAGTATTTTTATTGAAGATGAACTTCACATGAATGCCAAAGGTTATGCTATTTGGCAAAAAATAATTCAACCCTATTTACGGAAAAAATAAAATTCAACGATATGAAAAAGCTACATGTTTTACTCATCATGGTATTGGCGTTTGGGTTTCTTAAGGTAAACGCGCAGGTTTCAAATACCACAAAGATGAATGACTTTGTCAATGCATTGATGAAGAAAATGACACTTGATGAAAAGATCGGGCAGTTGAATTTGGTAACACCCGGAGGAACTGTTACCGGTGCTGTTGTAAGTAAAGATGTTGATACTAAAATACGTAACGGACAGGTGGGTGGATTATTTGGTATAACCGGTCCCGATAAGATTCGCAGAGCACAGGAAATTGCAGTAAAAAGTTCACGTTTGCATATTCCTTTGATATTTGGCCTGGATGTTATTCACGGACATAGAACTATTTTCCCTATTCCACTTGGGCTATCCGCAAGTTGGGATACTTCTTTGATCAGAAGAAGTGCTCGTATTGCCGCCAACGAAGCAACTGCCGATGCATTAAACTGGGTGTTTTCTCCGATGGTAGATATAGCACGTGATCCCCGCTGGGGCCGCATTTCAGAAGGTTCTGGGGAAGATCCTTTTTTGGGTTCACAAATTGCCAAAGCAATGGTAGAAGGATACCAGGGAGACAATCTTTCAAAAGATAATACAGTAATGTCGTGTGTAAAACATTATGCATTGTATGGTGCAGTAGAAGCTGGCAGGGAATATAATACGGTTGATATGAGTAAAGTAAGAATGTACAATGAATATTTCCCTCCTTATAAAGCCGCTGTTGACGCAGGCGTAGGAAGTGTAATGAGTTCATTTAATACAGTGAATGGTGTTCCTGCAACTGCCAATAAATTTTTGATGACGGATGTGTTGCGCAAACAATGGGGCTTTAAAGGGTTGGTGGTAACAGATTATACTGCTATTAATGAATTGGTAAATCATGGGATTGGAAATCTGCAATCTGTTTCTGCGAGGGCATTGAATGCAGGCATTGATATGGATATGGTTGGAGAAGGATTTTTAACGACTCTGAAAAAATCTTTGCAGCAAGGAAAAGTAACACAGAAAGCAATTGACGATGCTTGTAGAAGAGTACTTGAAGCAAAATATAAACTCGGTTTGTTTGAGGATCCATATCGTTACTGCAGCGAAGAAAAAGCTAAAACTGAGCTCATGAGTGATGCGAATTTAAAGGAGGCAAGGGAAATTGCAGAGCAATGTTTTGTATTGTTGAAAAATAACAACCAGGTATTACCCTTGCAAAAATCAGGCACTATTGCTTTAATTGGTCCGCTGGCAGATAATAAAAGAAACATGCTTGGCACATGGAGTGTTTCAGGCGATCCTGAAAAAAGTGTAACGATAATGCAGGGCATAAAAAATGTAGTGGGTGATAATGTAAATATTTTGTATTCAAAAGGTGCGAATATTAGCGATGATACTGCTTTTATTAAACGTGTAAATGTATTTGGGACAGAGATTGATGTTGACCAGCGTTCTCCCGAAGAAATGATTAATGAAGCGGTAGAAACTGCTAATAAATCTGATGTAGTGGTAGCAGTTCTTGGCGAAGCAGCAGACATGACTGGTGAATCATCCAGCATGAGCAATATTGGTTTGCAGCAAAGCCAGGAGGATTTATTAAAAGCTTTGGTAAAAACAGGCAAACCAATTGTGCTGGTATTAATGAACGGAAGGCCGATGACATTAACATGGGAAGATGAACATGTTAACGCAATGCTTGATACCTGGTTTGGGGGAACAGAAGAGGGTAATGCTGTGGCAGATGTATTGTTTGGAAATTATAATCCATCAGGAAAAATAACCGCCAGCTTTCCGAGGAATGTGGGGCAGATTCCTATTTACTATAATCATTTAAACACAGGTAGGCCTTACCATCCAGGGGATAGCCCAAAATTTAAATCAGATTATCTTGATGTAAGTAATGATCCTCTTTATCCTTTTGGTTACGGATTAAGTTTCACTACTTTCTCCTACAGTGATATAACTTTAAGCAATAAAACCTTGAAACCCGGTGGAAAAATTACAGCAACTGTGAATGTAACGAACACGGGTACACGAAGTGGGAAGGAAACGGTACAACTTTACACCCGCCAAATGGTTGGAAGTATTGCCCGCCCTGTAAAAGAATTGAAAGGTTTTCAGCAAATTACTTTAGAACCTGGTGAAACAAAAAAAGTTTCTTTTCCAATTTCTGTTGATGACCTGAAATTTTACAACAGTGATTTGAAATATGTGTATGAACCCGGCGATTTTAAAGTCTTTATCGGAACCAACAGTGCTGATGTAAAAGAAGCAGATTTTAAATTAGAATAAATACGTTTACAGTAAACAAACAAATAACCGGGATTTCATTTTAAGAGAATAATTTCTGCAACCGTTGTTGTGTGATCCTATTTTGTTCTGCTGCGGCAATGATCAATTCATCATGAGGATCATTGTCAAGGCGCTTTAAAAGGTCATCCACCATTGCACGTGCCGATTTTCCGGTGGCAACCACAATGTAGTTGTAACCAAAGTTTTCTTCATACATTTCATTTGCCTTCGCTAATTCGTCCAGCATATCGGGCGAGCTTTTTAATATTCCGGCTTGTTCTTTAAGAGGCCAGTCGGCATTTCCGGCTGTATTTTTTTTGAGGGATTCTATGTCTCCGATTTTAATGTGACTTTGAAAAGCTTCCAGCCAGTCAGCAGGGTTACAATCATACCATTCTTCTTCTGCATATTCCAGCAGATCAACCAGGTCATTCACCGGAAAAATGCCTAGCATTTTTTTGATCCAGGCTGTGGAACCACAACACATTTGAAGCAATTCTTTTTTTTTACTCTCGGGTAAGTGATCGAAATCTGCTATTGTCATTTTATTTTTCTTTTTTTCTGAATGATTTTTCAGAAGATAAAATTAACTGCTTGATGAAGTCATCTGAAATTTCCAATGCTGTCGCTATATTGTTTTTTTCTAATTCTTCTAAGGAATGATCATTAACGCCTTTCAACGGTTTCAGAAATAACATTGCCACCGGCGCAACTTTCGATATAATGGCCGCATCATAAACTGCGCCGGTTTCTACAGAAATAAATTGAATATTCTTTTCACTGATTGAAGTGGCTAATAGTTTTCTTAATTTTTTATTACATATTACCGGCTCAGTTTCCTGGATCAGTTTCCATTCAAAGTAAATATTTCTTTTGCCGCAGATCTTTTCACATTCTTTGTTGATAATTTCATAAGCTTGAGTTAATAATCCTTCATCATCACTTCTCAAATCCAATGTGCAGGTAACATAACCTGCAATTTTATTGGTTGCCGAATCATGAACATTAATTTTGCCAACTGTGGCTACAATGTTTCTTTTTTCGCGCCTGGCATATTTTTCTACTGATAAAATAAATTTAGCAGCAGCAGCTAAAGCATCGTACCGCTTATTCATTGGAACGGTTCCGGCGTGGCCTTCTTTACCACTAAATATTATTTCAATTCTTTTTTGGCCATAAATAGAACTGGCTATTCCAACAGGAATATTTGCATCTGCCAAAACACAACCCTGTTCAATATGAATTTCGAAGTAGCCCAAAAAATCTTCCGGAAGAATTGCATCTTCCTTTAACTTTTCTGGGTTTAAATGCATTGATTTTACAACTTCTGAAAGTGAAATCCCATCGTTGTCTGTTAATTCAAGCAATTTATTTTTGAATGTTCCTGCTACAACTTTACTTCCCAAACAAGTGTAATTGAAACGAAGTCCTTCTTCTTCGGCAAAGGCAATCAATTCAATATTGAAGGGAAATTCTACCTGTTCTGCCTTCAAATGCTCAATCAAATTGATACCGGCAAGAACGCCTAAAATTCCGTCATATTTTTCGGAACCTGCGCCTGTATCGAAATGCGATCCAATCACAAAAGTTTTTGCATTCTCAGTGTTGCTATTTAATATTCCGCGCACATTTCCAATGTTATCTATTCTTGTTTCGAGCCCTGCTTCTTTCATCCAGGAAGCAATGGCAATGCTTTTTTCTATGAATGCTTTTGATCCGTATAACTCCGGCTGCGGGTTTTTTCTAAGAAGTTCATTTATTCTGTTTTGAATGTCTAAAGCCCTTTCTAAAAAGTTTTTCATATAATTTTAAAGTGATTTGGAATTGAACAAGTGAACTTATTTCAACTTTTTACACGAAGTAAACGAATTTTTGTTATACAACTTACTACAAGGTTTTTATTACAAGATTGTTTAAAAATAAAGAGAAAAAGAGCCAACCTAAATGATTACAACAATAAAACAGAAATCAGGATCATTTGTTTGTCTACTGTATTGAAAATAAAAAATTACTGCAAATGTTGTGATTTTTCTTTGGTGTCTGCGAATAATATTAAAAGGACTTTATAATAAATGGATAAACGAAAAGTACAGGCAGAGTTGATGGAAAGGATTAATGATAATCAGAAGATTATTTATAAGATATGTAATTCTTATTGTAACAATAAAGATGACAGGGAAGACCTCGCGCAGGAAATTATTTATCAGCTATTAAGATCTTATCGCTCATTTAATGACCAGTATAAATTTTCTACATGGATGTATCGTGTGGCTTTGAACGTGGCAATTTCGTTTTATAGAAAAAAGAAAACGTCTGGTACAATTACATATGAGCCTGTTTTGCAGGATCGTAAAGATGATGTTCATTCTTCTGCTGAGCTTGAAAATAACCTGGCCATTCTTGAAAAATTTATAAATGAATTAAAAGAACTGGACAAGGCATTAATGATACTTTACCTGGAATCAAAAAGTTATAAAGAAATAGCTGAAATATTGGGAATATCTGAAACAAATATCGCCACCAAAATCAGCAGGATAAAAGAAACATTGAAACAAAAATTTTTAACTCTCAATTAATAACAATGGAAGACTTAGAATTAAAAACGCTTTTAGCGTCATATAATCAAAAGCTTGAGGAAGCCAAAGTACTCAACTTGCAATCGTGGGTTTTGAATGTGAAATGCTTTGAAGATTTGCAAAAGCAAAAAGCAAAGTCGAAATTAGACTCACTTATAGCTTTCAAGTTTCTGGCTATTGGTTTAGGGGTGTTATGGGGGTTATTTTTAGGGAATCTTTTATATTTTTCATTACAAACTTCAAAAATATTTTTTACTGTTTCTGTAGGAGCAATATTTCTAACCAATTTAGCGGCCATCATCGTATATGTAATTCACATTGTTGAAATCAACAAAATTAATAACAGCGAAAGCATAATAACAGCGCAGGAAAGGATTGCCCGTCTTAAGTTATCAACCATTAATATTGTGCGCATACTTTTTTTGCAAAGTCCGTTTTTTTGCACTTTTTGGTGGACTACTTCAATGATTGTAAATGAACCCTTGCGCTTTTGGCTCATATCATTCCCTATTGCATTGATTTTTACATTGGCCGCTATCTGGCTGTATAAAAATATTTCATTAAAAAATGTGAATAAAAAATGGTTTAAAATTTTATTTAATTCCCCTGACTGGAAATCTCTAACAAAAGCCAATGGCTTCTTGAAGGAAATTGAAACCTTTAAAAAGAACCTATGATTAAGAATCAGGATTATTTGTTTGTTTACTATCAGCAATAACTTAAAGTTTGCCGATATTTACAAATATGTTGCTTATGATTTAGGACTTAAGGATATTTTTGATATAATAAATCACCTGTTTGAAATCCGTAATTGTTTTATTGTTGTTTTTATTTTTTGTTTCATTTGCCGAAGCACAAACGACGTGCACTGCGTTGGGACAAAATCCTTCCACGGCTTTCCCGGTTTGTGGCACCAGTGTTTTTTCTCAATCAACTGTTCCTTATTGTGGTGGAAGGTCTGTACCCGGCCCTTGCTCTACCAGCGCTGACTTAACCGACACCAATCCTTTTTGGTATAAGTTTACCTGTTTCTATGGAGGAACTTTGGGATTTCTAATTACTCCGGTTGATTTACAAGACGATTATGACTGGCAGCTTTTTGATGTGACAGGCCACAATCCGAATGATATTTACACAGATATTTCTTTGTTTGTATCGTGCAACTGGTCGGGAAATACCGGGTTAACCGGCGCATCCTCTGCCGGAAGATCTTTGAACAATTGTGCCGGAACCGGTTATCCTACTTTCAGTTCAATGCCTGTTTTAAAATTGAATCATAACTATCTTTTATTGGTTAGCCATTTTACTAAGTTTCGGGCATCTGAAAAAGGATACCAGTTAAGTTTTGGTGGAGGAACCGGAAGTATTACTGATACGTTGCCTCCGGCTTTGAAAAGTATAAACAGTACCTGCGATGCAACAAAAATGTATATCAAAACCAATAAAAAAATGAAATGCAGCAGCCTTGCAATGGACGGAAGTGATTTTACCATTTCTCCTGCTGTTGCCACCATTACTTCTGCAACTTCTTTTTGTGATGCTTTCGATATGGATTCCCTCGAGCTGGATTTAAGTAACCCACTGCCGGTTGGGAATTACACAATCACTATAAAAAACGGTTCTGATGGCAATACGCTTTTGGATAATTGCGGCGCAAATATTCCTGTAGGAAATTCCTTGCCTTTGCAAATTTTGCCCTTGGCGCCTACACCAATGGACAGCCTGGTAACGCCAAAGTGCGCTCCACAATCCTTGCAGCTTGTGTTTAGAAAAAATATTTTATGTAATTCTGTAGCAACTGATGGAAGCGATTTTGTGGTAACCGGCCCAACAACAGTGAGTGTAATAAGTGCTGTACCTAATTGCGTAAATAAAGGAACAAGAACGATCAACGTTAATTTATCTGCTCCAATTGTAAATGGTGGAACGTATCAAATTATTTTAAAAAAAGGAAATGATGGAAATACGTTACTTGATGAATGCGCCCAGGAAACGCCCGTAGGTTCTTCATTAAGCTTTACGGTAAAAGATACAGTTTCTGCAGACTTTACTTATTCAATAAACAGAGGTTGCCGCTATGATTCGGTATATTTTAAAAACGCAGGAACAAATGGAATAAATCAATGGCTTTGGCAAATGGATTATAACGGTACAAGCACCTTGCAAAATCCTGTCTCTTATTTTGGCAGCTTTGGTACAAAGAATATTATATTGAAAGTTTCAAACGGATTTTGCAGTGATACGGTTACTAAAGAAGTAAACCTGGATAATGAATTAAAGGCAGTATTTGAAACCAATAATACTTTGTGCCCTGAAGATTCTGCCTCTTTTAAGAACCAAAGTATTGGAAATATTGTTTCTTACTATTGGAATTTTCAAAATGGGAATACAAGCGAAAGTGAAAATCCATATCCTCAGAAATATCCCATTTTACTGGCAGAACACAATTATCCTGTTTCGTTGGTTGTTCAAAATGATTTGGGCTGTTTTGATACGGCCGTTAATAGTATCCGGGTTTTGAAAAGTTGTTACATTGCCGTGCCAAATGCTTTCACTCCTAACGGTGACGGCCTAAACGATTTTTTATATCCGCTCAATGCCTTTAAAGCTGATAATTTAGATTTTAAGGTTTATAATCGCTTAGGCCAATTGGTTTTTGAAACAAAAGACTGGACTCAAAAATGGGATGGAACGATCAAAAGCGAGCCCCAGGATGCCGGTGTTTATGTGTGGACACTACGATATGTGCTCCACGATAACGGCAAACATGTTTTTATGAAGGGCTCAACTATTTTGATCAGATAATACTTTTGCAAGGTCAACTGTTGTATTATCAGCTATTACAGGGTTGGGGTTACTAATATTAATTCCATTTTCAGAAGTTACCCTATTCCTATTATAGCTTATTCCGAAAATAAATGAAAACGGGATAAATAACCCGATTATCAAAACCTTTACGGAATACATTACTTGATTTGCAACTTCAAGAGCTTCTCCTGTTGGGTTGCCGAATAACTTTTTCATTTTTTTGTTGTTTTACTGGTTTAGGGATTTATTTAATTTCTTTAGCTATTTTTTTCAGATAACACTTTTTGAAAATCAACAGTGTTATCGCTAATGCTAACCTGGTTTTGTTTGCTCATGCTAATGCTGCTTTCATCTTTTGAATTAGGCACGTTATAGCTTATTCCGAATACAAATGTGAAGGGGATAAATAATCCAATCACTAATACTTTTGCGGAATACATGATGCGTTTTGCAAGGTCAAGAGCTGCTCCTGAGTTATTGCTGATTATTGTTTTCATTTTGTTTTGTTTTAATTGTTTTTGATTTAATTACATAACAAAGATATGGTTAAAAGTAGGTACTATGCAAAACATAGTACATTAACATGCATATTTCCTGTATGAGTGGTTCAAATATTAGTTTAAATGGTAAACTTTATTTTCTTCTTTAAATAGAAAGAGAAAGCTGAAAGAACTGCCATGATTTGAAATTGTAGGAGAAAAATTGTAAATATCATTGTATCTTTTGCACCATTATTCCAAACTTCATTATATGCAAAAAACATTTTTCTATTGCCTGGTATTTATATTGATTACTACTTCATCTAATGCACAGCAATACCAGCTTACTTCGCCTGACGGCCATTTGAAAGTTCAAATCAACAATGATAAAGGGTTGCATTTTTCTCTTCTGAAAAATGAAAAACCCATCGTTACTTCAATAGAAGCGGCTTTAATACTAAAGGAAGGTATGTTGCCGGCTGAAAATGATAAGATTTCTAAAACAGAAAAACAAAAGGTGAATGATATAATTCATCCGGTTGTGGCTATTAAAAGTTCTACTATTCAGGATGATTATAACCAGTTGACCTTGAAATATAAAAATCACTTTAATGTTGTTTTTCGGATATATAATGATGCTTTTGCCTATCGTTTTGTAACTGATTTTCATGATAGTATTACAGTAAACAAAGAAATATGCAATATTTCTCTTCCTGAAAATACAAGTGGATGGTTTGCTTTTGCCAATCGCTGGATGAACGGCTATGAGCATTTGTACCAAAAAGAGCCCATTGGAAGTATTGCCGATGATAAAACAGCGCAGTTGCCATTATTACTTGATCTTAATGATGCCGGTAAATTACTTATTACTGAAAGTGATCTTTACGATTATCCGGGATTATATTTCACTGGTAACAGCGACCACCAACTTCAATCAGTTTTACCACCTGCAGTGAAAACGGAGCAAAAAACGAGCTCTGACCGAACTTTTCAACCGGCAACAGTTTATAATTACATCTCCCGTACAAATGGGGCTCGAACTTTTCCATGGCGCATTTTTGCTGTAGCTGATAGAGATGACCAATTGTTGAACAACCAGGTCGTTTATAAATTGGCAAAGCCTAATCAACTTGAAAATACAGAATGGATAAAACCGGGACAGGTTGCCTGGGATTGGTGGAATGATTGGAATATTACCGGCGTTGATTTTAGAGCCGGGGTAAATACCGAAACCTATAAGTATTATATTGATTTTGCTTCGCGAAACCATATTCCATATATTATAATGGATGAAGGTTGGTATAAATTGGGCAATATGACAGAACGCGTTCCCGGCGTAGATGTAAAAGCCATAGCAGACTATGGAAAACAAAAAGGTGTAGGTGTAATTCTTTGGTGCGTTTGGCGCACATTAGATAATCAAATGCAGGAAGCCATGGATCTTTTTCAGCAGTGGGGAGTTAAGGGCGTTAAAGTTGATTTTATGGATAGGGATGACCAGGCTGTGGTTAATTTTTATTGGAGATGTGCCAAAGCCGCTGCAGAACATCATTTAATGGTAGATTATCATGGTGCACATAAACCTGCCGGATTGATGAGAACCTATCCTAATGTAATAAATTTTGAAGGCGTTCCAGGTCTTGAACAGAATAAATGGAGCGATTCACTTACCTCTCCTAAAATGGTGGTTACGCTTCCTTATATACGCATGTTTGCCGGTCCTATGGATTACACACCCGGCGCAATGCGAAATGCGCAAAAAAGGGATTTTGCACCGATCAACAGTAATCCTATGAGCCTTGGCACACGTTGCCAGCAATTGGCCATGTATGTAGTTTTTGATGCGCCTTTGCAAATGCTTGCTGATAATCCAACTGCTTACGAAAGGGAAAAAGAGTCATTGGATTTTATTACGAGTGTTCCAACAACATGGGACGAAACCATTCCTTTAGATGGAAAAGTAGGAGAGTATGTGGCTGT
>JBBQWJ010000024.1:0-23050 GCA_038210685.1 Chitinophagales bacterium
TCTCCTGAAAGGTTTAGGTTTTCAGCTTTTAAAGGTATTGAAATTACTAATTCACAACCGTTGCCTGGACTGGAAAAAATCGCAAACTCTCCATGAAACAATTCTGCCCTTCTTCTCATATTAGATATCCCAATGCCAGCTTTCACCGCATTTACATCAAAGCCAATCCCATCATCTGCCACACGCATTTTTAGCTTATTGTTGGATATAATAAGATCTACTTCGATAGTTTTGCATTGCGCATATTTTAAAATATTCCGCAACTCTTCCTGCAAAATTCGATACAGATTTAATTGAAGATCCAGGTTTATATCCAACTTCTCAATAGCAGGATCAAAGAATAAGCTTACTTTATATTTATTTTCAATATTACAATTGCGCAGCAAAATATCAAAAGCTTCTTCAAGCGTTGAATCATTAAAAAAAGCAGGAGCCAGCCTGTGAGAAAGGTTCCTTATTTCCTGTGTGGCAAGATTGATATACTCACGGCACTTTTGAAATAATTCCTTACCGCCTTCATTAACGGATTTGTTCAAAACACCCAAACTGATGTGCGTGCTTGCCAAAATCTGGCAAACATTATCGTGCAATTCTGCGCCTATTTCATAGCGTTCATTTTCCTGTGTTTTTATAATCGCTTTGGTTATCTGTTGTTCTACTCTGTTCTTTTCAGTAACATCAGTGATGATAACCATCCTGTATTTTCTGTCATTAATAACAATAAAGGTTGCCTGTATTTCCACATCTAAAAGATCACCGGATTTGGTAAAATGCGTCGATTTTCTTTGTATCGTTTGATTGTTTTCACCTTTTACATTCAACGATTCTCTTAGGGCAATGTTGGCTTCTTCTGTCCTTAAATCAAAAACCGTTAATTTTAGAAATTCATCCATACTATAGCCATACAACTTAACTGCCGAATGGTTTACCTGTACAAATTTGAAAGTTTCAAGATCAAAAATCCAAATTGGCTGTGGATTCAGGCGGAATAATTCACTGTATCTTTTTTCAGATTCTTTTAATTCATGCACCCGTTTTTTTCTTTCAAGGCAATAAAGAATACTTTTGTAAAGTGATGAAGCATTAAGGTCGTTTTTTAAGAGGTAATCAGAAATCCCCAAAGAGATTGATTGGATGCTAAATTCCATATCCGAAAAGCCGGTAAGAACAATTACCGGGGTCTCTCTGCAAATTCTAAGAATATCTGTAATAAGTTCACGACCGCTTTTATCAGGTAACGACAGGTCTAATAAAATGATGTCAAAAGCCTGACTGGATTTTAAGAAACTCTTGGCCTCAGTAAATTTTTTTGCATTCTGGATATGCGGCTTTTCTATTTGTTCATTTAAATATTCTTCAATAAGAAGAAAATCACCATCATTATCTTCAATAATTAAAAAGCTATAATCATTTTTATCTTTTATCATTCAATTATTTATTTTTCACAGGAAGCTTTACTATTGAAAGCCAGAAATTCTCGATTTTGGATATTATACTGAATAAGTTTTCAATATCGACAGGTTTAGTAATATAGCAATTTGCATGATTATCATAGCATTTATTAATATCAGTTTGTGCTGAAGAAGTTGAGAGAACTATAACGGGAATGTGCTTTAATTTATTATTTTCTTTTAGAAACTTCAACACCTCAAAGCCATTTTTTTTAGGAAGGTTAAGGTCGAGTAACAAAAGGTCGGGAACTTTTACTTTTATATATTCGCCTTCTTTTTTTAAAAAATCAATAGCGGCTTTTCCATCCCTAACTACACTAAGTTCGGTAAAAACTTTGCCGTTTTCGAATGCTTCAGTTGTGAGAAAAATATCTCCTTCGTTGTCTTCCACTAATAAAATGTGAATTGGCTCCATAGGATTAATTTCCTATATTTAATTAAGAGATTTATTTAGGAATATCAGATTAATGCAAAGATAATTGATTTTTATCAATAGTATTTTGATGAGGTTTATTTTTGTATAGTAAAGATGAAAACACTTCCACCGCCTTCATTCGGTTCTATCCAAATCTCACCTCCCATAGCCTCAACTAATTTTTTCACTATGGCGAGGCCTATCCCGGTGCCGGAATACTCTTCCCTATTATGTAACCTTTGAAAAATATTAAAAATGCGCTCATAATAATCGGGTTCTATTCCAATGCCATTGTCTTTTACTAAAAATTTCCAGTGTGCGGGCATTTCTGTTACTTCTATTTCAATAAGTGACTTTTCATCTTTATTATGATACTTTAAAGCATTGCTTACCAGGTTTTGGAATAGTTGACGCAGGGGGCTTTTAAATCCACGCAGTATTGGTAAATTATTAAAATCTATTGTGGCTCCGGTTTCCTCAATTTGTTTCTTATGAAGTGAAACGATTTCTTCTATTACTTCATTCAAATCTACCTCCTCAGATTTCCCTTCAAATCTTCCTACCCGGGAAAATTCAAGAAGATCTAAAATGATCTGGCGCATTCTTTTTGCCCCGTCTACTGCAAAATAGATATACTGCTTTCCTTTTTCATCCAACCGGTTGTTGTATTTTTTTTCAAGTTGTGAAAGGAAGCTTGTGATCATCCTCAATGGTTCCTGCAGATCGTGTGAGGCTATATAAGCAAATTGTTCCAATTCTGAATTGGATATGGCAAGATCGTGCGCCGTTTTTTGAAGATTTAGATTTAATTCATTCAATTCCATCTGTGCTGTTATGCGGTCTGTAATATCTTTAAAATAAACTGACAACCCATTTTTAGAAGGATAAGCGGTTATTTCAAACCACCTGTCGATTTCTGCGTAATAATCTTCAAAAGATATTCGCTTACTGGTTTCAATTGCTTCATTGTATTTTTTATAAGAATGTAGATTTACCTGTTCAGAAAAAATTTGCCACAGATTTTTACCAAGCACTTTATCCTTAGGAGTTCTCAGCAATTTTTCTGCTTCATTATTCCAGTAAGTAACCATCCAGTTTTTATCAACAGTAAAGAAGCCGTCTCCTATGCTTTCAAGAATGGTATTTTTTTCTTCATAAAGTTTTAATATCTCGAGCTCAGCTTTTTTAGACTCTTCAATATCCTGGAAACTGCCATATATCTTTACACATTTCCCGTCTTTCATTTCTGCCTTTCCAATAGTCCTGAACCATTTAAGGTTTCCTTTGTAGGTATATATCTGCAAATCTTCTTGCCAGGAAGTTCCAAAACTGATTGATTCTTTAACACGGGCTTGTATGGTATTGCGACTGTGTCCTTCTTGAAAATGGCCAATTCCATCCTGGAGGGTTGGTTCATAATCAGGGCCGGTTTCACGTATCTCTTTTGTAATATCCGACCAGTAAACGCTGGAGGTTTCAACATCGATTTCCCAACTACCAATTTTTGCCAGCCGGTTTGCCTTATCCAGCAGTTGTTGCAAGGTTTTCTTTTCAGTAATATCCTGGATGGCTCCCACCAATCTAACTGCCTTTCCATTTTTATCGCGGATGATTATGCATTTGTCTATAACGTAGGCATAATTTCCATCGGCTTTTTGAAAACGGTATTCATTGCTCCAGTTGGTGACAGAACTCAATATTGATTTTTGAATTCCATTTACAACCTTATCGAAATCATCAGGATGAATATGATTACTCCAAAAATCCCGATGTGTATTAATTAAGGAAAAATTGTATCCGAAAGTTCTTTCAAAACCTTCTCCCCAATAGTTTTCATCAGAAAGAAGATCCCAATCCCAGATGGCATCAAAAGTGGCCTTTGTTACATAATCATACCGCTGATTGCTTACTTCAAGAGATAATTTAAGAAATTTTGCTTCTGTTATGTCCTGAAAAGTACCTTCAAAAGTAATGGGTTCATTCAATTCATTTTTTACTATTTGCCCCTTTTCATGTACCCACTTTATAGATCCACCAGGCTGGATAATCCGAAAATCCATATCCAATATTTTTTTGTCTCCCAGGGCAAAGTTTCTTGCCTCAGAAAAAGCCTCTTTATCTTCATCATGAACCATATTGAAAAATGAATCGTAATTCACTTTAAAATTTTCTTTATCTACACCTAATATTTTATAAACTTCATCAGTCCAGATCAACAGCCCATTGCTAATATCAAATTTCCAATAGCCGATTTTCGCAATATTTTGGACAGCGAGCAGTTTTTGCTGATTATCTTTTAGCTGACTCGATGCATTTTCTCTTTCAATAGCATCATTAAAATAAGAATAAACAAGGCATTCTATTTCTCCTGTTTCGGAAAGGATGGGAATTATTTCACCAATATCAGTATTCCTTATTGTAATCTTTTGCGAATTACAGTTGTCCATTACTTCTTGTAAAATGCCGGGCAAATTTATCTCTTCGGTTTGGTCTTCGGCATTGTTAGTATTAATATTAAATATGCTCTTTCCTACGACCTCTTCTTTTTTTTGTCTGGTACTTTTTAAGAAGGAATCATTAACTTCTGTCACTGTAAAAACAGGTGAATCCGGAAATAAAATTACGGTTGGGTTTAATGAGGATTTAAATATTTTAAGAAGAGAACCTGGTTTGATCATAATGGAAGCTCGTGAATAATTACAAATCTAACCCCTAAAGCGAAAAAACCCGGCACAAATTGTTTGGTAACTTTAATTTATTTAAAAAGATCATTATCCAAGAAATCAGTGTGGTTACAGCCCAGTAAAAGGATAAATTATTTGTTTTAATATTTTAAACAGGTTTTTTTCGCCACGACTAAGACAAGAGCCCGAAAAGCGCCATCGTGCCCATGAATTTGTCCCGATAGAATTCATTCCCTATTTAGTTCAGAAATAATTTTCGACAAGACGGGTAAGAAGGGCGGATCTGCATTAAAAAAAAGATGTATTTAAAAAAAGCAGCGAGTAAAAAGAGTGACAGCAATTTGGACAGATGGGGAAATATTTTCCTTTCGCATTTCCCTTTATAGGAGAAAACAACTTGCAAAAATAAATTTAAACTAAGCTCTTGGGCTCTTTCGTTCATAAAAGGATTTAAATCAGCTAATTGGCACAGTATTAGAAATAAAAAAAAGTATACAAAAAAAATCCTTTCCTATATTAAAAAGATTACCTTTGTTCTCAGATCTTCTTAATGTAGCAATATCAATCCTTTGAATAACTGCAAATTTTAAATTATTAAAAATGCAGAAGAATTGGTATGCAGTGTACACGAAACCACACTGCGAAAGAAAAGTATCTCTTTCTCTTTCTAAAAAAAATATTGAAAATTTTTGCCCGCTGAACCATAAAAAGTCCCGGCAGTATTTTCTCAACAAATCATTGGCAGAGCCTGTATTTAATTGCTATGTCTTTGTAAAGAGCACAGATTCTGAAATCCTCCAACTCGTTAAAGAAACTTATGGAACTATCAATGTTCTATACTGGAAAGGTAAACCGGCTACCATTATTGAGGAAGAAATAAACGCAATAAAAGAATTTTCCGGTAACCACCGTGAAATAATAGTAGAGAAATTGAATTCAACTTCAAGAACTGAGGAGACCGATATAAGTTATTTAATGGATGGTCAGATATTGTTGATAAAAAACAGGACTATGAAGTTGAACCTTCCATCACTTGGGCTTACAATGGTAGCAAAATTGCCCGATGAAAAATTTATGGAAGAAAGATCCTTTGGAAACCAAAGGTCATTCGGCAATAAGGAATTGATTTTTCCATCGTAGGAATATTGAGAGGTTACTAACTTTTTGAAAAAATTTATCAAGGACTGTGGATATTACTTGCCGATACAAAATTTACTAAAGATATAATCGAGGCGATCTTCGTTAGTAATCTCTCCTGTTATTTCACCCAAATAGTAAAGGGAACGGTTTATATCAATCGAAAGAAGATCACCGGAAATATGTTTTTCAATTCCTGCCTGAATTTCTTTAAGGCTTTTTGAAACTTCTGAAAGTGCAGCATAATGACGCGCATTCGTTACTACAATGTTTTCATTGTTAATGCCTTCACCTCCTGCCATCGCAAACAGTGTATTTTTTAGTTCTTCAATTCCTGTTTTCTCACGTGCTGAAATAAATATTTCATCAGCAAATTGTTTATGCAATTCTTTATCAAAAAGGTCAGCTTTGTTAGCTGCTATTATAACATTAGGATTTTGCTTCCGTAATTCTTCAACTGTTTCCGCAAGTTCAGCTGCATTCAGTTCATCTACATCAAACAAATACAAAACAATATCCGCCTGCCTTATTTTTTCTTTACTTTTTATCACACCCATATTTTCAATAATATCCTGCGAATGCTCACGAATGCCTGCTGTATCAATTAGACGGAAAAGAATCCCGTTAATGTTAATCAATTCTTCAATTGTATCACGTGTGGTTCCTGCAATTTCACTTACTATCGCCCGGTTCTCATTAAGCAATGTATTGAGCAATGTAGATTTTCCCGCATTGGGTTTACCAACAATTGCCACACTCACTCCATTTTTGATTACGTTGCCCAATTTGAATGATTCTAATAATTGGTTTACGGTTTTGGAAATTTTGTCAATAAGCAAAGAGAATTGATGCCGGTCGGCAAATTCTACATCTTCTTCACTGAAATCAAGTTCCAGTTCTATCAACGAAGAAAATTTAATCAGCTCTTCACGCAATTCCTTAAGCACATTTGAAAATCCGCCACGGATATTTTTAAGAGCCGCATTTTGCGAAGCCTGCGTATTGCTGGCTATCAGGTCGCCAACGGCTTCTGCCTGTGTGAGGTCTAATTTTTTATTCAAAAAAGCTCTTTGCGTAAATTCACCTGCTTTGGCCAATCTTGCCCCGTTTCGTATAAGCGCATCCAAAACCTGTTGCTGAACAAATGGTGAACCATGACAACTTATTTCAATTACATCTTCTCCGGTATAAGAAACAGGTTTTTTAAAAAGCGAAATCACCACTTCATCCAAAACCGTTTCTCCTTCTTTTAAAAAACCTACATGAATCGTATTGGCCGGTTGCTCTTGCAACTTCTTTGAAGGGAAAAGCTTTTGAACTATCTCAAAAGATCGATCGCCACTGAGCCGTAATACTCCAATCGCCCCAATTCCCGGTGGTGTAGCAATGGCCGCAATCGTATCATCCCAGCCTGAAAGTTTACTATGCATTTGGTAAAGATAATATGCTTTTGTTGTAGGATTATTGCAATCACACCAAAGGAATAAATTTCATGATTTTTTATTTTATAATTCCGCCGAAGCCAGGTCAATTCACACATTTTATATTTAAAATCGCATTGTTCAAAAAAACTGATTTTTTTTAAAAGAGATTACCCTACCTTCGCAGTAGACTATTCAAAATATACCACATGAAAGTATCGACTCTATTTTTGAAAATGTGCACTTCGTACTACAGTATGCGCTGCTGTTGATTACTATTTATTAAAACACAACGCCTTTTAATTCGTTAATCCAATATCAACTTTTAATTCAACTTACCAGCCAAAAATGCCAAAGTCTTTACAAAATCATACCACTCAAATAGCGGACATGGCGAAGGTTTTGCCAATAGAAGAAGTAATAAAAAAACTAGCGGAAGAATTTCCCGGCCAGATTACTTTTTCTACCAGCTTTAGTTTTGAAGACCAGGTAATCACACACATGATCCTAAGCAATCAACTTCCTCTAAAAATTTTTACTTTAGATACCGGAAGGCTTTTTGGAGAAACGTATTCAGTATGGAGTGCAACCAATGAAAATTATCATACCGAAATAAAAGGATATTACCCGGATCATTCTCTACTTGAACCTTTTGTTGCAGAAAAAGGACCGAATTCATTTTATGAATCTGTAGAAAACCGTAAAGGGTGTTGTTATATCAGAAAAGTAGAACCTTTAAAAAGAGCTTTGAAGGGAAATGCAATTTGGATCACCGGCCTTCGGGCAGAACATTCAGCCAACAGGCATGACATGCCACAAGTAGAATGGGATGAAAGTAACCAAATTATAAAATATCACCCGATACTTCACTGGTCTACGAGAGAAGTAAAAGATTACATCAACGAAAACAATATACCGTACAATATTTTGCACGACAGAGGGTTTGTAAGTATAGGTTGTGCGCCATGCACAAGAGCCATCAAGCCAGGCGAAGATTTCAGGGCCGGACGCTGGTGGTGGGAAGACAATAGTAAAAAGGAATGCGGATTGCATGTTCATCAGCACGCATCATAATTGATTTTTAAAAACAAAAAAATGGGTCAATATCATTTAGATTATTTAGGTCAGCTCGAATCAGAAGCCATCCACATCATGCGTGAAGTGGCCGGCCAGTTTGAGCATCCGGCTTTATTATTTTCAGGAGGAAAAGATTCGATAACATTGGTTCATCTGGCTTTAAAAGCATTTCGTCCCGGAAAATTTCCTTTTCCGCTGGTTCATATTGATACCGGCCACAATTTTCAGGAAGCACTTGATTTTCGTGATCAATTGGTAGAAAAAATTGGTGAGAAGTTGATTGTAGCGAAAGTGGAAGAAACCATCAAACAAAAAAATCTTACTGAACAAAAAGGAAAATTTGCCAGCAGAAATGCGCTGCAAACTTTTACGCTCCTTGATGTAATTGAAGAATACAAGTTTGATGCGCTAATCGGCGGTGCGCGCAGAGATGAAGAAAAAGCAAGAGCGAAAGAAAGAATTTTTTCTGTAAGAGATGAATTCGGGCAATGGAATCCAAAATTGCAAAGGCCGGAATTGTGGAACATTTATAACGGGAAAATTCATAAAGGAGAAAATGTTCGTGCATTCCCAATCAGCAACTGGACCGAACTGGACATATGGAATTATATTAAAAGAGAAAAGATCGAATTACCTTCCATTTATTTTGCTCATGAAAGAGAAGTGATAGAACATGAAGGGCAACTGGTGGCGGTTTCAAAGCATATCAGGCTTGATGAAACAGATGTAGTAATGAAAAAAAGAGTTCGTTATCGCACTGTTGGCGACATGACTTGTACTGCAGCAGTTGAATCGAATGCTAACGACCTTGATGGAATCATTACTGAAATCATTGCAACAAAAACCAGTGAAAGAGGCGAAACAAGAATTGATGATAAAGTTTCAGAGGCAGCAATGGAAGACAGGAAAAAAGGCGGATACTTCTAACTTAAAACTTATTACTTATAACTTATTACTCAGAAATGGATATACTAAGATTTATTACAGCAGGAAGTGTGGATGATGGCAAAAGCACTTTGATCGGAAGATTATTGTACGACAGCAAATCAATTTTAATTGACCAGCTTGCTGCTATTGAAAAGCAAACTAAAAATAAACTCAATGGCGAAATTGACCTGGCACTTCTCACTGATGGTTTGCGTGCTGAGCGCGAGCAGGGAATTACCATTGATGTTGCCTACAAATATTTTTCAACCGCAAAAAGAAAATTTATTATAGCTGATGCTCCGGGCCATATTCAATACACACGTAATATGGTAACAGGCGCGTCAAATGCAGAACTGGCAATCATTTTAATTGATGCGCGAAACGGAGTGGTAGAACAAACACGCCGTCATTCTATCATCTCTTCTTTACTTAATATTCCGCATGTAGTGGTTGCGATTAATAAAATGGACCTGGTGAATTATAGTGAAGATGTATATAACAACATTGTGATCGATTATGAACAAGTAGCAAAATCACTTGGATTAAAAGATGTAAAATATATTCCTATAAGCGCCTTGAACGGAGATAATATTGTAGAAGCTTCTGATAAATTTTCATGGTATGAAGGCGAGCAACTATTAACCTATTTGGAAAATGTAAAACTGGATTCAGATGTAAATCTTACTGATGCAAGATTTTCTGTTCAATATGTTATCCGTCCCCAAGCGCCCGAACTTCATGATTACAGGGGCTATGCAGGCAAAGTGATTAGCGGAATTTATAAAAAAGGAGACGCTGTTACGATTCTCCCTTCCGGTACACAAACCGTAATCAAAGCAATCGAAATTGGTGGAAAAGAAATTGATGAAGCCTATGCATTACAAAGCGTTGTACTTCACCTGGAAAATGATGTGGATGTAAGCCGTGGCGATATGATCGTACCTACCAATAATCAACCACAAACAGAACAGGAATTTGAAGTGCTTCTTTGCTGGATGGACAACAAGCCTTTGATTCCGGGAAATAAATATTTGCTCCAGGCAAATAGTAACCGCGTAAGAAGCGTGGTAAAAGATATCGAATACAAACTCGATGTGAATACTTTGGAGAAAAATTATTCTCCTGAAGAAGCAGTGTTGAATGATATTATAAAAGCAACGATAAAAACATCATCGCCGGTTTCTTTTGATTCCTACAAAAAATTAAGGCAAAACGGTGGCGCTATTTTAATTGATGAAACAAGTTGCGTAACCGTTGGGGCATGTATGATACAGTAACTCATTAAATTTTTTTACCCTATTACCCTACTTATTTAGTAGACTAAATTATGAACCAATCATTCAACAAAGGAAAAGTAGTTATTGCCGGTGCCGGGCCAGGCGATCCCGAATTGCTTACGGTGAAAACAGCACGTTTACTGCAGCAAGCAGATGTAGTATTAACAGACCGGCTAGTAAGCGAACAAATTTTGAAGAATTTCGTTTCGCCTGATGCAGAAATAATTCATGTTGGTAAACAATGTCGGCGAGGCATTTCAACTCCACAGGAAACGATCAATGATTTGATGGTTCATCATGCGTTGATGGGAAAATTAGTGGTGCGTTTAAAAGGTGGAGATGTTTCTATCTTCTCCAATATTCTTGATGAACTGGAAGCATTAGAGGCACATGGTATTTCTTATGAAATAATTCCTGGTGTTACTGCGGCGTTAGGTGCAGCGGCATTTGCAGGAATTCCGCTGACTGCAAGAGGTTATGCTACTTCAGTTCGCTTTCTTACTTATTACAAGTCAGATATTGTTACCGAAGATTACTGGAAAGAGTTAGCCAATACCAATGACACACTTGTTTTTTACATGTCTTCAGAAACACTTGAAAAAGTAGTAGAAAAACTTACTGCCAATCATATTCATGAAGACAAATTGCTGGCAATTATTGAGCAGGCAACTACGCCATTGCAAAATGTTCGTATCAGTAATTTGTATGATTATAAAAAAGATTTTACCGGAAAAAAATTCATTTCGCCTTCATTGGTAATTATTGGTGAGGTTGTTTCTCTCCACGAAAAATTTAAGTGGTTGCAAAACAGCAACAGCAGCGAATATTATTTTAAACCAATGACCAAACAACAAATCTCTTTCAATCAACCAGAAATAAATGCCCATGTTAGTTGAGCAAAAATTAAATACTTTACTTGAACTGATCAATACTTCAACGAATGATGAACTCATTTGGATCAACGGATATCTGAATGGAATACTTGCCAAACAAACACAGAAGGAAATTCAACCTGAAGTAAAAAAAGGAATCAATAAAATCACCATTACCTACGGAACAGAAACAGGCAATTCAAAAAAACTGGCAACTGGTTTTGCAGCAAAAGCAAAAAAACATGGTGTGCATGCAAAGCTTCAAAGCCTTGACCAGTACCGCCTGAACGATCTTACCAAAGAAGAATATTTTTTAGCAATCATAAGCACACATGGCGATGGCGAACCACCTGCTGCGGCAAAAAAGTTTTACGACCATGTACATCAAAACGGTTTCAAACTTTCTAAATTAAAATACAGTGTGCTGGCGCTTGGCGATACTTCTTATCCACTTTTTTGTAAAGCCGGTGAAGATGTAGATGAACAATTAAATAAATTAGGTGGAAACCGGATCGCGGCCTTACAAAAATGTGACATCGACTTTGAAACAGAAGCAGATGAATGGTTTGACAGGGTGATCAATTCATTGAGTGAATCAACACAAAGCGTTCCTCAATCCGTCGTTGCTCCTGCATTGAGAAAGAGTCCAGGTAAAAAAATATATACCGGTAAAATACTTACTCATATCAATTTGAATGATTTCGACAGCAGTAAACAAACATTTCACATTGAAATTGAATCTGAAGAAGTGCAGTACCAGCCCGGAGATTCAATTGGTATTATTCCTGAAAATAAAAAAGAACTGGTTGAAAAAATAATCGCATTAACCGGCATTGACGCTGAAAAAAACATTCATTATAAAGATGAACTGATTTCGGTTTATGATCTGCTTCATAAAAAATTAAACATCCTCAACTTGCCGGAAAGAGTAGTAAAAAAATATGCAGCAATTATTCAGCAGGAGATTCCTGCAACAAAAATTGATTTGATCGATCTTCTAAAAATTTACCCGGCAAAAGACGAGGAACAATTTACAGAAGTGCTAAAGCAAATGGAAGCTACAGCACCACGTTTATATTCTATTTCATCGTCACCGGAAATGCATCCTGGCGAAGTGCATATCACCGTCGCTAAAAATTGTTTTTCGGTCAACGGTGAAGTGAAATACGGACACGCTTCTGAATTTTTATCGTTTCTGAATGAGGACAATGAACTTAGATTTTATGTCCATCCTAACAATCAATTTCGTTTGCCCGGAGAAGATAAAAATGTGATCATGATCGGCCCTGGCACAGGCATAGCGCCATTCCGTTCGTTCATTGCTGAAAGAGATGCAACAGGCGCATCCGGTAAAAACTGGCTTTTCTTCGGCGATCAGCATTTCACTTCTGATTTCCTTTATCAAATGGAAATACAAAACTGGGTTGAAACCAATCTTCTCACAAAAGTTGATACTGCATTTTCAAGAGACCAGGAAGAAAAGATTTATGTACAACATAAGATGTTGCAAAAAGGGTCTGAATTTTTTGAGTGGCTTCATGCCGGAAGTTTTGTGTATGTATGTGGCGCCAAAGATCCAATGAGTGTAGATGTTGAAAAAACGATCTTGAAAATCATTGAAGAGTTTGGCGAAAGATCAAAAGAAGAAGCAGAAAAATATTTGTTCGATTTAAAAGAAGAAGGAAGATATATAACAGACGTATATTAATATAAGTGGTATTGAAAAGTGAATTGCTAATCCTTCAACATTTACCATTCACCATTCACTATTGACTTATTCACTATTCACAACTCACTATGTCAGAAATAAAAGATTTATCAGCACTAGAAAAAGTAAAAGTAGTAAGTAACGGCCTGCGCGGAACGATTGCAGAAAGCCTTACTGATGAATTAACCGGAGCCATTCGTGAAGACGACCAGGCGTTGCTGAAGTTTCACGGGATGTATCAGCAGGATGACCGCGACCGACGTGAAGAAAGAGCCCAAAAAAAACTGGAACGCTTGTTTTCTTTTATGATAAGATTGCGTTTGCCGGGTGGTTTTTTATCTGCTGATCAATGGATAGCGCTTCATGAAATTGCAGGCAAAAATACAACGGGCGTTATTAAGATCACCACAAGACAAACGGTTCAATTACATGGAATGCTGAAGTCAAAAATAAAACCTACGATAAAGGCATTTCATTTAGCGCATCTTGATTCCATTGCCACCTGCGGGGATATCAACAGGAATGTAACCTGCAGTTCTTATCCTACCGACTTATCAGTTCATGAAGAAATTTCTTCTTATGCAGATAAAATAAGCACTTTATTAAAACCAAAAACACGTGCTTATTATGAAATATGGCTTGATGAAGAAAAAATACTAGATAAAAAAAGTGAAGAAGATCCTTTATATCTTGACGCATATCTTCCAAGAAAATTTAAAATTGGAATTGGTATTCCGCCAAATAATGATACCGATGTTTTTATAAATGATCTTGGATTGATCGCCATTGTTGAAGACAATAAATTGCTCGGTTTCAATTTTGCTATCGGTGGAGGATTAGCGTCTACGCATGGCAATCCTGAAACGTATGCGCGTTTAGGAAGTGTGATTGGTTTTGTAGAAGCAGGTGAAAAAACTTTCAAAGCAATTTATGAAGTGTTAACGGTTCAAAGAGATTTTGGTAATCGTGAAGACCGCAAGCAGGCGAGATTAAAATATACCGTTGACAGAATGGGCGTTCAAAAATTTAAAGAGGAAGTTGAAAAGCGCACCGGTTTTACCTTTGAAGAAACAAAGCCTTTTGCTTTTACTGAACGCGCAGATGAGTATGGCTGGAAAAAGAATCCATCGGGCAATTGGGATTATACACTTTTTGTAGAAAACGGAAGAGTGCTGGATGAAGGTGAATTGCTATTAAAATCTTCATTACTTGAAATTGCGAAAACCGGTAAAGTTTCTTTCCGTTTCACAGTAAATCAAAACCTGATCATCACAGAAGTAAAGGAAAAAGATAAGAGCGCGATCAATGACATTTTAGAAAAATTTAAACTTATTGAACACACTAACATTACATCAGCAATCCGAAAAAATTCTATCGCTTGTGTGGCACTGCCCACCTGTCCTTTGGCCCTTGCTGAGTCGCAAAGATATTTACCATCTTTAATTACAAAAATTGAAGCGCTTCTCGAAAAATACAATTTGGAAAATGAAAATATAATTACCAGGATGACAGGTTGCCCCAATGGTTGCGGCCGCTCGCCTGCCGCAGAGATTGGATTTATCGGAACCGCTTTGGAAAAGTATAATTTACATTTGGGTGGGGATCATGAAGGTTACCGCCTAAACAAGTTGTATAAAGAAAGCCTCGGCGAAACAGAAATCCTTTCTGAACTGGATGAATTATTTGCTGATTTTAAAAAAGGCAGAAAGAAGAAGGAGTCATTTGGAGATTTTACTCACCGCACAAAATTTGAAAATTAAATTTGGATTCAAAAGTTTCCATATTAGATGCTCCAACAGTTGTGAAAGATAGCGACAGCAACAACCTATTTCCTGTTTTTTTGAAACTCGAAGAACTCTCTTTGCTTATCATTGGTGGAGGAAATGTAGCGCTTGAAAAATTAAATGCTGTTCTTAATAATTCGCCTGAAACAAAAATAAAATTGGTGGGCATTGAAATAAGTGATGGCATCAAAAAAATTGCAGAAGAAAGAAATAATATTCACTTATTTGAACGCGCTTATACGCCTGGTGATATTGAACATTCGGATATTGTAATTGCGGCAGTCAATGATTTGCTTACCAGTGAACAAATAAAAAACGATACAAAACAAAAAGGTAAACTCGTTAATGTAGCCGATAAGCCTGGGTTATGTGATTTTTATTTGGGTTCGATCGTAAAAAAAGGAAGTGTAAAAATTGCGATTTCGACCAACGGAAAATCTCCTACCATTGCCAAGCGCTTAAAAGAAGTGATCAACAAACTGATCCCGGATGAGATGGAAAATGTTTTACAAAATATGCGTATCATCCGCTCAGGAATGAACGGAGATTTTGATGAAAAAGTAAAACACCTCAATGATATCACGAAAGTATTGGTGGCCAAGCAAACTACATTAGCGAAAGAATCAAAACCTGAAACAAAAAAATGGCAGAAGATTGTTACCTGGTGTTTGCTCGCTTTTTTCTTCATGATATTAGGGCATACCATTTTATCTTTTATTCCTTTTGAAAGCATCGTTACCGGTGCCAAAAAAGTTACTTCCATCGTTGACAAAAAAGCCTTTTTAATGATGATGCTTTGTGGATTTCTTGCACAAATGGCCGACGGTTCTTTGGGAATGGGTTATGGAACCATCTCAACTACTTTTCTTTTGGCAAACGGCGTTAATCCTGCAATTGTCAGCAGTCGTGTCCATTCTGCGCGCGTGTTTTCCAGCGGCGTTTCCGGCTACAGCCATCATCGTTTTGGGAATTTTAATAAGAAACTCTTTAAAGCTTTGGTTATCCCGGGAGTTGTGGGAGCGATCATTGGTGCAACGCTCGCGTTTTATGCTCAAAAATATTCGAATTACGTTCGTATTCCTGTTTCCATTTACACAGTATATCTTGGATTTTTCATCATCCGCAAAGCTTTTAAAAAGCAGAACCTTCATGATAAAGTGAAAAGAGCCGGATGGCTGGCAACTGCCGGAGGATTTATGGATGCCTTTGCCGGCGGGGGTTGGGGATCCCTGGTAACGAGCACGCTTATTTCGAAAAGAAAAAGCCCGCGCTATGTGGTCGGCTCTGTTTGTCTAGCTGAATTTTTTGTAGTACTCGCAAGTTCTATTACTTTCTTTATTTTCTTAAAAAGTATTCCTTTATTTGATGTAGCGGGTCTTATTATCGGAGGACTTATTGCTGCACCAATTGCCGCGAGGTTTGTCGGTAAAGTTCCGCTGAAAACTATGTTTATTCTTGTAGGCTCACTGGTAATTCTTACCAGCTTTTCAACTATATGGAGAGTGATTGCGCCACTTTTGCATTAATCTTTTTTCAACAAAATACTTCTGTAAAATAAACGTCAGTGCGGTTTCTGTTGATCTTGTGTGTATAAAAAGCATAAGGCTCACGAATATCTTCCAGTAAATAAAACGACTTGCAGGCTTTGCTTAATCCCTCAAAAATTAATGTAAACCGGACGAAATCATTCATCACAAAATCTTGTGTCCAATGCGGCATTAGCGCGATATTAAAAGGCTTTATCAATTTGCTTTTGCGGCCATTATCCTGGATTAAAAAAGTACTCGGCCATATTCTCACTGCACTTAACTCTTCCACAAAAAAACGGCAATGAACAATCACGCAACGTTCCCTCTCCTGTTGGATCAATTCCTTTATCGCTTGATCAACTTCTATTTGTGGTTTTGCAATAGTACTACTCATGGTGCGCGTTTAATTCTTATACAAAATTAAACAACATTGAAGGATTTTTGAAGTGCCTTTAAATAAAGGAATCCATTCGCTTTCAGGAAATATAAATTGGAATTATTTATTGGTTTACTGGTAAGCAAATTGAAAAACAATTAAACAGCTAATACCTTTTTAGCATGGATCTCATCCAAAGAAATTTGCTTTTGCAATTCTTCCATCGAATCAAATTTTTCTTCGTTCCTCAAAAAATATTTTATATACACACGAACGATGCGTCCATAAATATCTTCCTTAAAATCAAAAATATTTACTTCAATGGTACGACGGTTATCAGCTATAGTAGGGCGAATGCCGATGCTCATCATTCCCTCATGAAAAGATTCAGGAACAAAAGGAGACTCTTCGTCAATCGATTCTTTTCCAATGGCAAGATTCACTGCATATATTCCATTTTCAGGAATTAACTTATTGGGATTTTTAATTTGCAGATTCGCTGTAGGATAACCAAGCGTCCTTCCCAACTTATTTCCATCTACCACTTTTCCTTCAAAAAAATAATCGTAGCCAAGGCATTCTTTCGCGGTATTTATGTCACCATCTTTAAGCGCAGTGCGGATTTTCGTAGAACTTATCGTAACGTGATTTAAAACATGCTCGGGGATTTCTTTTACTTTATAATTGTATTGCTGCTGGTACTTTTCAAGCAACTGATAATCTCCCTCACGGTTGTTTCCAAAACGATGATCATAACCGATAATAATAGTTTGGGGATGAAATTTTTCAATAAGAAATTCAGAAATATATTCTTTTGCAGATTGACTGGAAAATCCGAGCGTAAACGGAACAACTACCAAATGATCAATTGCCTGTTTGGCTAAAAGCTCTGTTTTTTCGGGAAGCGTTGTAAGTAATTTAATCGGTGGCTGATTTTTCTTTTGATTCAAAACCATACGTGGATGTGGGTCAAAAGTGATGATAACCGATTCACCACCATTTATTAAAGCCTCTTTTTTCAGCTGGTGAATAATTTGAAGATGGCCACTGTGAACACCATCAAAAGTGCCGATGGTTATAGCTGCGTTTTCAAAAGAGGGTAAGTTATTTATATCGCGATGTACCTGCATAGAAGCAGCAAAATTAATTTATTTATGTGTGGATATTTTCATTAAACGATAAGAAGTTTAGATGTCATATTTTCGCATCTAATAACATTCACATGTCTTTATATTCTCAACGTGGTGTTTCGGCGCAGAAAGAAGAAGTGCATGCGGCCGTAAAAAACCTTGACCAGGGGCTTTTCCCGAATGCTTTCTGCAAAATTTATCCTGATTATTTAGGCAATGATGCTGATTTTATAAATGTGATGCACGCCGATGGTGCAGGTACTAAAAGCATCCTCGCTTATTTATATTGGAAAGAAACCGGCGATATTTCTGTGTGGAAAGGAATTGCACAGGATGCAATAGTAATGAACCTTGACGATCTTTTATGCGTGGGAATTTATGATAATATTATTTTCAATTCTACCATTGACAGAAATAAAATTTTAATTCCGGGAGAAGTACTGGAGCAGGTAATTAATGGCACACAGGAATTTTTTGACCTGATGAAAACTTTTGGAATTAATATTCATTATCTCGGTGGCGAAACTGCTGATGTAGGCGATGTAGTGAGAACGATTGCCGTTAATGGAACGATGACAGCAAGATGGCCGAAATCGAAAATAATTTCGAATGAAAAAATAAAACCCGGAAATGTAATTGTAGGTTTGGCTTCATTTGGACAAGCGACTTATGAAACAAAATATAACAGTGGCATTGGCAGTAACGGTTTGACATCAGCGCGGCATGATGTTTTGGAAAAATATTACGCAGAGAATTTTAAAGAAAGTTACGATACTAATTTGCCTGAAGAAGTAGTTTACATAGGAAAAAGCAGAATCCAAAATGCAACTGACCTTCTCTCTCCTACCCGCACTTATGCCCCTTTAATTAAGAAAATCCTTGAAAATAATTTTGATAAAATTGATGGCCTTATTCACTGTAGTGGCGGCGGACAAACAAAATGCTTAAAATATATTCCTGAAAATGTGCGGGTAATAAAAGACAATTTATTCGATCCGCCGGATATTTTTAATAGAATAAAATTAGCCAGCAAATCTGATGACAGGGAAATGTACCAGGTTTTTAATATGGGCTGCAGAATGGAAATTTATACAGACGAGGATTTCGCTTCAGCTATTATTCACGAAGCAAGAGCCTTTAATATTGATGCCCAAATTATCGGTCGCGTAGAAGCAAGTAATAAAAAAGAATTGTTGATTGATGCCAATGGAAATGAAATTGTTTTTTAGTTGTCAGGCCACTTTGTGTTTTAGGCACTTTAGGTGTCAGGCCACTCGATGTGGTGCGTGGTTCAGGTGTCAGGCCACTCCAAGTGGCCAGACACCTTCATAAATATTTCTCATGCATTTTACACCAAATGAAATATATCACGTTTACAATAGAGGAAATAATAAGCAACCTATTTTCTTTAATGACAGAAATTATATTTTCTTTCTAAAAAAGATAAGAGAAGAATGGAGGGACTATTGTGAGATACTTTGTTATTGCCTGATGCCAAATCATTTTCATTTTATGATTGTTCCAAATGAAAAAGCTTGCGATAATATTTTTTTAGGAGATAAATTAACACACCTGCAAAACCTTTCTAAAACTATTGGAAAAACCCTGAGTTCTTATACAAAAGCAATTAATATCCAAAATGAAACTACAGGGAATCTTTTTCAAAAGAAGACCAAGGCAAAATGTTTAAGCGAAATTCAAATTTTTCAGAATAAATTTTCTGCCAGAGATTATGCGCTTACTTGCTTTCATTATATTCATCAAAACCCATTGTTTGCCAATCTCGTAAAAGAACTTAATGAATGGAAATATTCCTCATACCTGGATTTTTATGGTTATCGAAATGGTACATTATGCAATAAAAAATTAGCGATAGAATTATTATCACTTTCTCTCCTTGATTTTAAAGAAGAAAATAAAATGCTGAATAATGAAAGTATTAAAGGGTTATTTTAAGTAGGTGTTTTAAGTAGGTGTCTGGCCACTTTGAGTGGCCTGACACCTGAAGCACGAAGCCCGCAGTTTTAACATCGAAGCCCAAATTATCGGCAGAGTGGAAGCCAGTGATAAAAAAGAATTGGTGATTGATGCTAATGGAAATGAGTTAATTTTTTAGAAATCGCTTTGATAAATAATTTTATCATTCTCATCTGTTACAATTAAATAATAATTGTTTTCGGGCAGCCAGACGTTTTTATCAAAAATAACCCTAGAAACTCTTTTAATATAGATCGGAATTGCATGATGGTTTTGAAAATATTCTTCCTTTAAAAATATTTCGATGAAATATTCGCTGTCTTCGCCTTTAGTGTTATCATAATGAATATGATATTTTCGTACCCCTCTTGCAGCATAAGGAATTGTGTGGATATTATTTATTATGTACAAATCACTTTGTTTTAAAAGAACAGAATCATTAATCTGGTCCTTTCTTAAATAATAATAATTTTTGCCTTTACCGGAAGAATCCACAGCAACTTTATTACTAAATATGTCACAGTATTGGGTTTGATTAATTGAATAAGGATTTACCTTACTGAATTCATGAAAGTATTTCGCCATTGTTGATTCTTCCTGTGGACCAAACCTATATTTATTGATATGACTGTATCCTGCATACACGAGCCACTTCGAAGTTGTATCTTTTTCGTATTGGTTATAAAGATTCAATGCCTGGTAATACTCCCTTTTATCTACCGGCGAATGAAATAAATTTTCTTCAAGATTGGTGGTAGAATCTTCATAAGCAATTAGTTTGTAACCAATTTTAAGCGCTGTTCTTGCAAGGTTAGCCATAAAAGGCTCTTTAATATAAAAACCGTCATCGGTGGCAGGAAACTTTCTGTTATTAATCTCATTCGGATTAATTAAGGCTTCCATACAAAGATATTTGTATCCTTTTTTGTAAAGGGAATCAAGTAACAGCGTTACAAAATAACGATGCCTCCAGTCGTAATGCGATTCATTAATCATCATTACTTTTTGCCTCTCTGCTTCCTTTAATATTTCAGGTAAAGCAAATTGATTATTTACTCTTAATGTATCAGAAGAACGATTTTGAATGCTATTTCCTTTAAACGTATGTTGCTCATAGAGTAATTGCCTTATTGTATCAATTTCATCCAGAGCTGCGTATTCAGAAAAAAGATATTGATTTAAAAGATTAATATCAGCCTTGTCTCTGTTTTCATTTTGTAATTTTAATAAAGCATTCAGTGGAGTAGCGTATCCGGGGAGATTTGCAGCGATATTAACCGAATCTGAAAAATATTTTGTTGACTCGTCAAAGGGCTTAAAATTGGAAAGTGTCTTCAAGGTCATTAACTCAGCATAAGTATCATTCTTTAATGTAGCTGAATCTGTGTGGTAGTTAAAGAGGATTTTTTTAAAACAATAGAATATAATATCTTTCTTCCCTAAGGGAATAATATATTTTTTCAAAAGAAAATTGTCAATTTTTTCAGTTTCATTTCTCTCAAAAAAAATAGAATTATTGATTGATTTTTCTTTTTTATAACAAGTATCATTTTGAAAATGATTATGAAGTAAGCCAATATAATAGAAGCCAAATACTTTCCCAGGGGAATAAGAATAAAATAACATTTTATATTTCGATGAATGCCTCAATTCTTTTCTCAGATACGTTTTAAGCACTTTCGGAGTATGCTTTTTATAATTGCCCAAAGGTGGATTTACTGGTCGATGGCCTCCAAAAAACCTTATAGATAATTTCAGGCTACCATTAAAATAATGATTATAAAATTCAGTTTTAATTATATTTTTTTTGGCCAACGAAGATTGCCTGATTGAATTGCAGGAAACAACCGATACTAGCAAGAATAAAAAGCAGTAAAAAAATTTCTTCTTAAATATATTTTCGTAAAATCGTTTCAAACTACTAAGTACTGAAAATAAATTGGTTTTAAAAAAACTTTGGGAATGTGATTAACCATTCCCAAAGCTGAAGTTAGTTTTGGTAGAAAATGATTTATTGTGGTTCATTTTTAAAGTCAGGCTTATCATTCAATGCAAACCTTACTGGCTGAATCACATAAGAACTTACAACATGGCCATTTTGCATTCCGGGAATCCAATCAGGACCTTGCTTTATAGAATTTACAGCTACATCAGCCAATTCTGTCCCCTTCATGGTTATCGCTTTTACATTGCTCACTTTACCGTCTTTGCTTACGATAAACTGCACCCTGCAAGTTCCCTCACTGTTTTTATCTGCAATTAATTCGTTACCATTTTTTTGAATAGCACCGGAAATATATTTTAACCAGGAAGATTGGCCACCGGGAAAACTTGCCTGTTTTTCTAGTTTTGTAAAAATCGCTTCATTAAGCTTTATGTCAACAATCGAAGTAGATTTTTCTGGTGGTTCGATTTGTATGGATGGAACTTTCTTCCCAGGTTTTGCTAATGTTACCGGTTGCAATCTATAAGCCGTCACATTATGACCATTTTGCGAAGCGGGAATCCATTTTGGCCCATTTTTAATTGCATTTATTGAAACCTTTGCCATTTCGGTTCCCTTCATTGTTGTAGCTACGACATCGCTTACACTTCCATCTACATTTACAATAAATCTAACAACACAAGTTCCATAATCTGATTCTGTGAACTTAGAAATCCTGTCCGTTATTGCTCTTGAAATATATTTTGCCCAGGCGGGAAGACCGCCAGGAAATGAAGCTTCGTTTTCTACTTTGGTAAAAACTTTATCTGGAACTGAATCCAGTTTTTTTATAGTTAAATAATTGTTTGTTCCCGCTACTTCTTTAATATCACCATTGTTACTGTTTGTTATTATCTCAATCACTCCATTCTTTCCTTTGTCTCCATATTTTTTTACAGCACTTTCTCCTTTTAAAACATTTATTGATTGAATATTGGCTGGAGGTATCTTTTTCATTTCATCCCGCTGAATCTCTTTTCCATCAACAAATATTAAAGTGCCTTTCGGAATTTCCGGAAAATTTGAACTGTCCTTTTTTGAAGCGTAAATATTTTTATTTTTGGTGGTTATTTCTATCACTCCATTTTTTCCTTTAACTCCATATTTTTTTATAGCTGTTTCTCCTTTTAAAACGTTTATTGTTTGGATATTGTTTGGAGAAATATTTTTCATTTTATCTTTTGATATTATTTTTCCGTTAGCAATTATTAAAGTGCCATCTGGAATTGAATCTTTTATTAAAGATTTATTAGAGGTAACATTTTTATTTAGCTTAGTACCGCTGCTATTATCATTTTCTT
>JBBQWJ010000025.1:0-22911 GCA_038210685.1 Chitinophagales bacterium
GTTGGAAACAAAAGGTTTAGTTCAAAAAACGCTTACTTTTCACCTCCTTTTATAAAATTTATCAGTTTATTACCGTGAATCAGAATTCTTAAACCGTTTCTTTTTAAAGAAATGGGAGGATTTTTTTTTACAAAATTATCACTGTCAGATTTATACGCCGATAAAATATTCTTATAAGAAAGAATGCCGGAAATTTTATTATTTTCTGAAACTACAGGAAGTATATCTACATTTTCTTCTGCCATTAATTCTACAGCGATACGAAGGCTATTGTCTTCATTTACTGAAGCGTTATTGCTTTTAATCAATTGGCTTACTAACTTTTCAGGATCATGGTGATTGCCAAACAAACTAGAAGAGCTGACGATGCCTTTATATTCATTGTCATTTGAAATGATAATAAAATAATTGCTGTTGTAGTCCGTTTCATTTTCAAGCCAGGTCCGTACTTCCCCAATTGTATTGTCTTCATTTATTAAAACACCATTTTCGCTCATAACTTGTTTCACATTGATAGCTTCCAAAATATCAGCTTCGTATGAATCCGGTGTTTTTACCCCACGCTTGGTTATTTTTTCCGTCATAATTGTATTTTCCATCAGGAAAAACGAAACAACATAAGAACCAATACATCCCGCTAATAATGGTAATAAAGCATTTGATTGGCCGGTGGCTTCTAATGCAAATATTACAGAAGTTAAAAGAGCTCTCGAAGCTCCCGCAAACATAGCTGCCATAGCGACCAACGCTGCCAGAGATAAGGTAATTCCTGATAAGGGGAAAAAATGAAGAATGGCACTGGCCAATAAAATACCTGCCGCGCCACCAATGGTAAATAATGGTGCCAAAGTTCCCCCTGAAGTGCCGCTTCCCAAAGCGATTGCCCACGACACAAATTTTAAAATACATAATCCGCCTACTACTTTTAGAGGAAGGCTTCCTGAGAGAACATTGGTAATATTTTCATAACCCACGCCTAAAGTTTTGGGTGCAAAGTAGCCGATGATACCAACGGCAAGGCCACCAATAGCAGGCCACCACATCCAGTGAACGGGGATTTTTTCAAAATGATCTTCTACGTAATAAACAATTTTGGTAGCAAAAACAGATATAAAACCCATGATGATTCCTAAAAGGCTGTAGACAAAAAGTGCAGTATTGGACGGGGTTTCTATTAAATGACCAACAGGAAAAACAGGCCCTGCTTCAAAAAGAATATGATGGCCTGCCGCACCCGTAATACACGCCAATGCCACAGGAATAATTGATCTCGGTGAAAATTCAAAAAGCAATAATTCGATAGCCAGGAAAATACCGGCGATTGGCGTACCAAAAATCGCCGCCATGCCAGCTGTAGCTCCGGATGCTAATAAAATTTTTCGTTCATTATGAGAAATTTTGGCAATCTGCCCAAGTGTAGAACCTAAAGCACCTCCGGTGGCAATAATAGGGCCTTCTGCGCCAAACGGTCCACCAGAGCCGATTGCAATGGCTGAGGAGATTGGTTTTAAATAAGTTATCGTCGGTTTTATTTTACTTTGATTGATTAATATTTGTTCCATTGCCTCAGGAATTCCGTGTCCCCGAATGGCTTTCGATCCATAAAGTGCCATTAGCCCAACAATTACTCCGCCAATTGCCGGAACAATAATCACCCACAATCCAAGGTGGTTATTTGATGGAGACATGTATTCGAGAGAAAACTTTCCGTAAAAAGAAATATTAGTAATAAAATAAATAAGGTAGACTAAAAATTTAGCAATAAAACTAATAGCCACAGCCACTGCTACAGCCATTCCCGAAATGGTAAAAAGCCTTTTTTTGTTTTTACTAAATTGTGGCTTTATATTTTCAGCCTTGAGAGTCGTTTGGAGAGAGACTGAAACAGGGATTCCCTGCTGAAAAATTCTTTTTTCAATCATTTTAAAAGTAAGATTAATAGAAAAACAGCGCAAATTTAGCACTTAGAAATTAAATGTAAACAATAGTGCTTTTGATTAGGTTAAATAGAACATCTGTTGTCCCTGGTTTGCAACTACGGATAATTATGAGTTTCAATTCAAGCGACAAATGGCAACTTCCTTGGCTGTTATATTATAGAGTTAAAGGGTAATAAGGTGTGCTCGTTAAAGAGAAAAATAAATAACGATATCAATGCAGATATGGTGCAACTATGCAACTAAATTACAAGAGTTTTAGATATTTTTCTTGCAATCACTTCCATTGCAAAATGCCATCCTGCCAATGGACTTGTAAATAAAATGGCTACTCCGGCTGTAACACCGGCACACACTAATTCACTTTTATACATTTTAGCAGAAAATTCATTTTTGTAGGCTGCGTTGTCTATAGCTGCGGTAGCTACCACTATAGATACTTCTACCCCGGTAGAGGCGCCAAATATTAGAGTCAGGAAACCATGGAGGTAATGTGGTGTTACTTTAAATAAATGAAAATGATCTTTCCTTTGGTCAATTGTTTTATATATCTCAGTGATGCCTTTATTTTTACGGTTTTTGAATAAACATTTGCGTAAAAAGTAGATGGAAGTAATTCCTATTGTCGGCAACAAAATAAATAATATGGGATGGTAATTATTTACCCCATTAATTATTTTATGCTCAAAAAATTCAGTAATATGCTTTAGCGAAATTGCCAGTAATGCACTACCTACCCCGATTAATAGTGATGTAATAGCGAGTTTAAGATAGTTTTGCGTTATTATTTTCTTCCGTTCCAAGATTATTATAAATGGTTTAGATTAATGTAAGCCTTCATGGAAAGTTGCGGGACTAAGCTAAAGATTATTGTTTAATTAATTCAGCAGGAACTGTTTTTGCATCAGCGTTTACATCCCCTGATGATGCATTTAAGAAAGCTACGATTTGTTTTATTTCTTTATTAGTCAGATCTGTATTTAACTGTGCTTTTCCCATGATTCTTATTGCTGAGTCAAGGTCGGCTATACTTCCATCATGAAAATAAGGATAGGTTCCGGCTGCGTTTCGTAACCCCTGAACTTTAAATACATCTTTATCATCTTTGTTTTTAGTCACACCTTCTCTGCCTATATCATTGACGTTGCTTTTAGTAAGCGTACGGTAATCAGTTACCAGGCCAAATTTACGTAAGCTTCCACCTCCAATGCCTACACCATTATGGCAACTTACACAACCAGATGATATAAAAGTTTTTAATCCTTCCTTTTCTTCGGCAGTTAGCGCATTTTTATCCCCATTCATAAATTTGTCAAACCTTGAAGGAGTAAGTAGTGTGCGTTCAAAATCAGCAATCGCTTTTTGCAGGTTTGCATAAGTAATGGGATTCAGTTCTCCCGGATAAGCTTCTTTAAACATAGCCTGGTAAAGCGGAATAGTTTTCAATCGTTCAATTAAAAAACCCTGGTGGGGAATAGCCATTTCAACAGAATTCAAAATAGGCATTCCTGCCTGCTCTTCTACATCCTTGGCCCGGCCATCCCAAAACTGCATGTTGTGAAGTGCCGCGTTAAAAACCGTTGGCGAATTACGGCCTCCGCGTTGTCCGGCATCTCCTAAAGAAGTTGGCTGGTTATCTACGCCGTTATTTGCAAGATTATGGCAAGAGTTACAACTAATATTGCCTCTTTGGGAAAGACGTGTATCATAAAAAAGTAATTTTCCAAGTTTTACTTTGGTCGGTGTAATCACATTCTTTGCGTTTTCTGCAACAGCGGGCAATGGTTTGAAATATTGGTTAGCAATTATAATCGTGGAGTCTTCCGTTTGGGGTGTAGTGGCTGCCATCGACCCGGTTTCTTTATTGCCGGATTGTTTACATGAAAACATAATAGCGGTAAACAAAACCCCTATCATGACGACTTTCTTTTTCATAACTTAAAATTTAAGTGTAAAAGTAGAATTGTACTATTCGAATTTCCCTGACCACTATCAGGTAATGATATGACAGAAGTGAGTCTCATTTATGCTCTATGGCTTTTGAGCGGATTGGTATCTGTGCTTTGGTAAAAGTTATTCTTATTAACTTTTTATGGGACCCCTCGGAACACCTTCAGGGGGTTAAAATTGGGTCTCATTTCACGCAACGACCACTACCTTGAGATTGTTGCTGCTAAGAAAGAAAAAAGTCGATTCCCTGTTTGCAATATCAAATTGAGGGAAACGTTATTAGAGAGATTAAACGAACCTAAGTGAGAAAACTGTCCCCATCGGCTTTGCTGGTATTGCCATTTCTGATTGCTTTTCTGCTGCCAAAACCTGTCTTTTCTCAATCCTGTTCTACACTATCGTCTACCTACCTAACTACAGAGTCAAGGTGCGCCGCAACGGGCGCCATTCAGATCAACGCTACCGGTGGTTCCGGAAACTATCAATACAAGCTATCGGGCCCTATGACCACAAGCTACTTATCTACCAGTCTTATTACCGGTTTGGCACCAGGCAACTACCTGGTAACAGTCAAAGATGTTGATTCAGGTTGTATCTATAACAAAGACAGTGTAACCGTCCCCGGAAATTACACAGCACCTAATTTCACGATGGTTTCAACAGGGGTAACCTGCATGAATGGCAGCAATGGAACGATCAGTTTAACCAACCAGACTTTCGGAAGAGCCCCTTTTTCCTATAAAATTATTGCACCATCTCCCTCACAAGTTGGAAATGTAAGCACAACTGGCAATTTTACAGGGCTGACAAGCGGTACCTATTTAATTCAACTAAACGACTCTTGCGGAGCCATACAAACCAGGAGTATTGACATACCTGATTATTCATGGGTTATTATGAGCGCGTCGGTAAACAAAGCAGGTTGCGATAGCGCCGACGCTTCCATTAAATTAAGTGATAACCTTGGCAATACTAATCTTTCGGGAACGGTATTTACCGGATTTCAATATGGCGTATCAAGAATACCCGGTGATACCACCTGGTTTAATTCGGGGACGTTTAGATTCTTTAGAGGAAATTCAAGGTCAGTAACATTACTTGCAAAAGATGGTTGTGATAATCTCGTAAGCCTGGCGTCGATAAATAATGCCATTCCATCCGTTTCGTCTTCGGTATCAATCAGCAACAAAACGTGTAATGGTTTTACTGCAAAAATTAAGGGTAAATCCAACCTCACCAATCCGCAATATTGCCTATATGATAACTCTGATAATTTGATTAGTTGCAATACCTCCGGTACATTTAATGTAACTCCTTATGGGTCTTATTGTATAAAAATAATGGATGTTTGTTATGACACCACCATTACCAGGTGCTTTAACGTTTCACAGCCTGTTCCTTCAGTGGGAGCTTCCGTAGGAATTACTTATCAATCCTGTTCGTCATTTACCGCTAGTGTTTCTTCATTAACAAATTTAACTAATCCGCAGTTTTGTATTTATGATAGTTCCAACGTGCTGATCACCTGCAACGCCACCGGAATTTTCCCTGGCCTCTCGTTTGGTTCCTATTGTATCCACCTTGTAAATGATCCTTCATGTTATGATACTACTATTGTGAGGTGCTTTACAGTGGCAAGGCAAGTTCCCTCTCTATGCTCATCCGTAAATATAACTAATAATGCGTGTTCAACTTTTTCAGCTTCCATTGGATGCCAGTCTAACGCCCATATTGATCAATATTGTATCTACACCTCGGCCGGAACACTTGTGGCATGCAATACAACGGGGATATTTGATAGTTTGGCCTATGGATCTTATTGCATAAAAGCTCATAATGACGCCGCCTGTTATGATACAACAATAACACGGTGCTTTACCGCTATCAGACCAGTTCCTTCTTTGTCGTCAGGCGTTTCCACCAGTAATCAAAATTGTACCGGCTTTGATGTAAGTATTAAAAATCCTAATAATCTTACCAACCCTCAATTTTGTTTGTACAATAGTTTAAATACATTAATATCATGTAATGCAACAGGTAAATTTACCAGCATTCCTTACGGTAGTTATTGTATAAAATTGCAGAATGATGCCGCCTGTTTCGACACGCTTATTACCAGGTGTTTTACTGTCAATGGAACGCCGGCAAATATCAACGTCTCGGCCAGTAAGTCCTGTATTCTTATAGGGGGTACAGATTTAAAAGTAAACATCAGTTCAGGAACGCCGTCTTATTCTATATCCTTATATAATCCTGGTGGCGGACTTATACAAACCATTTCTACCGGTAGTTCCTCCTATACTTTTACCGGCATACCCAACCTTACGTCTGGCCAGAAATATAAGGTGGTGGTAACAGACCAGTGTGGCACCAAAGATTCCACTAATGTAACACCGGTTGCCAGCAGCGTAACCAGGTCAATAACTCTTAACCCTAAATGTCCTTCGGCAACATGGACTGCCGGTTCTGCCGATGTGATCATTAATATTACAGAAAATATTTCAGGCGGTACTGTTGTTCCCAAAATTGTAAAGAAGAATGGTAGCACGGTTTCGATAAGTGCATCTTCCAGTTCTGGTAATACCTATAATTTTTTAGATATTGGCCCTGCAACTTACATTTTTGATACCTATGTGAGCACTTGCAGCAGCCATTTATATGATACCGTTATTGTGAGCCCTTATGTTTACCCCAACCTGGCTGGTTCTAAAGCTTACCAATGTGATAATGGAAGTTTTACCGTAAATGTAAATGCTGTAAATGGGATAGCCCCTTACACGTATGAAATATTTGAAAGCATTCCTGCCAGTCCGAATATTAATGCCGGCCCGCAGGCAAGTCCTGTATTTACTGTCTCTAATGGCACATCCTACTCGTTGGTAAGGTTACGGGCGGTTGACGGTTGCGGCAACGCCGGCTTGTATGATGCCAGCATCCTTCCTTTAGCCCAGACAATAGTTTACCCGACTTCATCCGATTGTTATAATCAAAGTTTTACGTTGTTCGTTGATTCTATTCCAAATGCGGTGAATACCTGGTATAAGCGGATAGTTCCGAACGATAGTATTGCCGTGGGCTACTCGTCTGTTTATTCAATTTCCAATCTTACCTCTGCAGATACCGGAAGATATTTTGTAAAAACAGTTATTAATAGCGGCTGCATTGTAAAATATGCCAATTATATTATTACCGGGTATTGCGGTAGCGTATTAGCGCTTCAAACTGAACTTTCGGGTACTAAACAAAATACAAGCAATAAGTTAATCTGGTATGGAAGTGATGTTAATATTGCAGAATACAGCCTGCAGAGAGCTGTTGGAAGCGCAGTGTCATTTGAAACCATAAATACTTCAGGATATTTACAGCCGGGTTCCCATTCATTTATTGATAAAACCCCGGGAAATGGAAATAATTTTTATAGATTAAAGCTTACTACCTTGGATGGAAAGATAAGATATACAAATACCGTATTGCTTCGTAATATGAAATACGGTATTACTTTTTATCCTAATCCTGTAAGTAATGAATTATATATTTCATTTTCAAATGCAGCTCCCAGGAATTATTCAATCGAATTCAGAAATCTTTGGGGCCAGACCTTATTGTCAAAGAAAATCTACAACATTCAGGTTGGCGCTATTTCTTATCCAAGGGTTTCGTCAATGATTCCGGGAATTTATACGGTAACTATTACCGATCTCGATACGGGTGAACAGCATTCTAATAAGGTTATTTATAAATAATGCCGATGATCTGAAAATGAAAAACGACGCAGAACATTTAGAAAAGTATCCGAAAAGTCCCCTTAAAAAGCCCGCATAAAAAAATACTTGCGGGGCGTTGCGATATACTTTTGAGTTGACCGATGTCGCCATAAAGTCTTTCCTCTGTTCAGGATTTATTTTTTTGAAGGATAAGACCAAATAATAATCTAGCTCTGTGGTTCGTGCGGATATAAACCGTGGTTTGGAACACACTGGCATAAAAGCTTAGAAAAAATACTATCGTTTAAAGGTAATTGTCCCTTCTGTATAATCGCTGCCGCTTATATCTTTAACATAAAGCACCAGGGAATGATCATCAAGTGTCTTAATATCGTAAGTATCATCGTCTGTAATCGTCAATTTATTGTCTGCTGAGATAGTATAAGTAGAACTATCCGACGATCCCTTAACATTGGCATACACAGAGCCATCCGCCTTAAACTCATAGGTATCGGCTGCGGTGAAAGCATTACTGGAAATTGTGTTATCAGTGCCATTAGTATGATCATTGTAAACCACATTGGTTACTTGCCAGGTGCCAATAATTTTTTCAGATGTTGTCTTTGTTTTTTCTTTTTTACACGCCGTAAAACTGATGGAAAAGAAAGCAAGGATTGCGAAAGCACGTAAGATTTTTTTCATAAAAGTTGTTTTGGTTAAAATGTTTGTAACAGTTGAGAACGAAAATATAGTTTTATCTCTCAAGATGCAAACAATTTTGAAAATTTCTTCTGATCAAATTCCTCCGGGTATATAAATTAAGTTCGCTTACTCGCGTGGCTGAAAGTAAAATAAATAATCCCCTCTATTTATTCGTTTACTACAAACCACCTCATTTCTTCTTTTACAATTTGTGCTATTTAATTTTTATAACGTGATGGGGTAAACGAAAATATTGCCAGGGTGAGAAGATAAAATATCAAATAATAATCTTCCTCATTAAAAGGTTGGCTCTTACTAAAAGAAGTCGTAGGTCACAAGACCAATAACGGGAGAAACTTCTTGCACCAAAAGGCATTTAGTTTAAATAAAACTCCTGCAAATAATAAAATTCAAATTAATTAATGAGAACCTTTATATCAGCTTAGCGAATTGGAAGGAAGTGTAAGTATTCTACACAGTAAAGCAATAAATACCGATGATTTTTGTTTTAATAAAATCTAATAACACGCAACGTTGAAACCGGGCCTTTTGTGTAGAATTAAAGATAGTTTGACTAAATATTTTTGATCGCCGGATTATTCACTTATCATCTTTTTTAGTTTTATTTTGGAAACAATTTTAACCTGCCAAAGAAACCCCAATCAACCTGCCAATACCAAACGTAATAGCAGCAGCAATCAACCCGAATATTACCTGGCGAAAACCAGAGAACCAAATACTTTTTCCTGTAAATAATGTAATAGCTGAACCAATTAAAAATAAACCGACCGCACTTCCAATTACACTAATGATGATTGCAGTGGTTCCACTTGTAAACATGAATGGGATAACCGGTATCACAGCACCAATTGCAAATAGGATAAATGAATATATAGCTGCTTCCATTGCCGAGCCTTTTAATTCTTCCACATTGATACCCAGTTCTTCTCTCACCAAAACATCATGCGCATGATTTTTATCCATCATTATTTTCTTTGCCATCTCCTGCGACTGGTCTTCGGGAAAGCCTTTTGAAATGTAGATTAATGCCAATTCTTTTTCTTCGCCTTCAGGATTGGTTTCCAGTTCATCCATTTCCAACTGCATCTGATTTTCATGCAATTCCTGCGAACTTTTTACAGAGATCCATTCGCCTAATGCCATTGATAATGCACCTGCCAATAAACCTGCAACTCCTGCTAAGAGAACAGCACTTCCACCTGCGGTTGCTCCTGCTATTCCCATTACCAAACTAAAATTTGAAACCAATCCATCGTTACCGCCCAACACAGCAGCCCTCAATGCATTGCCGCCAACGGAGCGATGCCTGCTTTCAAATTTAGCCACATTACTTCCGGTAACTGTATTTTCATTTTCCAATAAAGAACGTAAAATCTTTACATGATTGGTTTCCGTACCGGTTATTGGCAGGTTGCTTTTATTTTTTGCGTTAATGACTGCTGTAGAAATACTTTTTTCTGTATCCATCAGCACACCAAGCACATAATCGTACCCAAATATTTTTCCTATGCGGTTTAAAACTTTGGCCCTGAAAGAAGGTTGTGGTAACACTGGTACTGAAGCAGGATCCATTTTTTTTAAGAAAGCCTCCGCATGGCTACTTTCTATATCGCTCATTTGCCTGAATACACTGGCTACTGTGGCATCATCTTCTGCTTCGGCTAATTTATTGTATAAATAGCAAGCGTCTACTTCAGTCTGAAGATTTTTAAGAGAATTATTGTTCATCAGGTAATTTATTAATTGTAAATGAAAATAGAATTCCTCAAAACAGATGAGGAATTCTATTCAATAGGAAATTGAATTTTAAGTCACAATACAGGGCAATATTTAATCATCATTTTCTACCCTTTCTCCGCCGGCATTTGGAACAGTTGCACTGCTGATTTCTGTATGTCTTATTTGTCCGCCAAGATATCCGGTACGGGCAACCAATCCAAAACTTATAAAAGAAACAATCAGTATTGCGGTTGCAGTGAACTTTATTAATGAACTTTTTTTATACGTAACCCACAACGCAAACAAACTTAATGTGCCCAGTACGATCAAACTTACCAGGGCATACATTGCCGAGTCTTCATGTACTTTGATAAGATTTTCAGATACGCCTGCTATTTTTTCTACTGCTTCTTCAGCACCTTCTCCTGTAAGATAAGCAATACCCGCACCAATACCCGAAATAATGAATAAGTAATAGGCTGCAATTTTTGTAGAATTGCTTTTACTCAATAATCCATACCCTAATACAATAGCGCCTAATATAGAACCGAAAACGGGAAGGTGTGTGATTATTAAATGCAAATGTACTGCTGTCATAATAGTGATTTTAAAGTGAAGTAATTTTTAAAAACTTTTCGCCACTTGTCATTGAAATACCACATCGTGCAGGAGCTTTGGTTTGATAAGTATTGCCACAGGTTGGACATACGTAGAATACTGAGGGCAATGATTTTACCGTGTTATTTTGCAAAGCAGCCAAAGCTTCTTCATAAAAAACCTTGTGCTTCTTTTCAGTTTTGTAAGCATAATTTAAACTGATCATGGCCAATTGATTTCCAGCTTTACTGGCGGCCGTTAAAAACTCAGGATACATGGTAGTAGCTTCGTAAGTTTCACCTGCAATGGCATCCTGTAAATTTTCTTTGGTTGTTTTTACAGTGTACTCAGGCTTAATGGCTGGTACCCCAATTCCTGATTCCTGTAATACCGCTTTATGATTGTTGGCATGAATATTTTCTGCAGTTGATGCAGCTTTAAAAAGCAATGCAATTTCATGATAGCCTTCCTGCTCTGCTTTTTTGGAATACGCCGCATATTTGGCAGTGGCTGTTGTTTCGCCTTTAAATGCAGCTTGCAGATTATCATTTGTAGTGCTGTTAACATCACCGCTTTCTTTCATGCTGGCTTGTATTGCCAGGGATTTATTTTCATTTCCCTTTTCCGTATTCTCTTTCTCAATGATTGTTTCTGCGTTTTTCGTAACAGGCGATTTCATTTCGCTGTTTGCAGCACTGTTTCCACATGAGGTAAAGAATAAACTGCCGATGGCAAATAATGTTGCCGGAATAATTACTAATTTTTTCATTTTGAATTTTTTGATGTTTGTAAATAATAGATAGCACAAAGGTGCACCTGCAAGCCTTTGTGGAGGCTTTGCGCATTCTTAAGATTAGCTAAAGATTATTTGGGAAATTTTAAAGCGAAGGTGGTGCTGTTGGCGATACTGCTAACTGAAATAGAAATGTGCTGCAAGTCGGCAAGCTTTTTAACTATTGCCAGTCCCAGGCCACTGCCTGGTGTACGCGAACTTCTTGAATCGTCGGTACGGTAAAAGCGGTTAAAGAGAAATGGAATTTGTTCTGCTAATATCTCCGTGCCTGTGTTTTTGATGGAGAAAGTTTTCAATTTATCATCCCAGTTAATCAAAATTTTAGTTTGTGCATCACTATACTTTACGGCGTTGCTTACAAGGTTGTCCATCATAATCGATAGTAATAAATTATCTGCCATAATCGTAGTATTTTCCGGAATGGTTATTTGCAAATCAATGGTTTTGGCAGCCATTTGCTGTTCATATTTAAGCGTTGCTTCTTTTATGGAATGATGGAGAAAAACAGTTTCATTTTTTACCGAACCAGGTTCTAAACGGGCCAGTTGCAATAGTTGTTCCAGCAGAACATTTAGCCTGTCGGTTTGCCCGATTACTTCTTTTATCTTTTCTTCATATTGCTCCGGTTCTCTTTTTTTGCGCAACAAAACTTCCAACGTGCCGCGTATGCCGGCAAGTGGAGTACGAATTTCATGCGAGGCATCAGCAGTGAATTGCTTTTGTTGTTTAATGGAATTTTCTATGCGGCCAAGTAAATCATTAACGGTGGTTGCCAGGTGAAATATTTCATCTTCATTGGCGGGCAAAGGTAAACGGGTGTTGATGTTGGAATCGCCGATGCCTGCGGCGGTGCGTATTAATTGATGAACAGGCGCAATGGCTTTTGAAGCTGCAAGGTAAATAACATAATAAAGCACCAGCAACAGCACAGGAAAACAAATGCAAAGTGTAAAGAACAGGTTGTTCAGCACATAATAAGATTCCTGTTGAGAAACGCCGACTGTGAGTTGCCCTATAATTTTTTGTTCGTCGTTCCTTATCGGGAACTGCCCGATTCTCAGCCGTTGACTGTCTACCTGTATATTGTGAAAATTAGCTTTTTCATTTAATGGGTTAAATAAAAAATGATTTTCCCGGAGGTTGGCAGATTTAAATATCATCTGTTCCTTGTTATCCACTATCTGGATAAAAGTGGGATTAACTTCTACTTTTTTATGTTCTGCCTCTTCCCATTCGGACATTTTATTTATGATGATGCTATCTCCCTTCCAGTCAAGGTTATTTATAATCTCCTCCTTTTCAAGAAGAATGTCACTATCCAGGTGCCGGTAGGAACTGGAATATACTACTGCATAAACGACAATAAATACAATAGCGGTTGTTACAGCAACAGCCAACGTATTAAAAAGCGCAATCCTTTTTTTAAAGCTCAGTTTCATCGGTTATTCATTAATCACATAGCCTACTCCCCGTATGGTTTGAATAAATGATTCCTCCCCGGGGCTATCTAATTTTTTTCTTAGGGCATTTATAAAAACATCGATTACTGAGGTGTCTTTATCAAAATGAATATCCCATATTTTTTCAATGATTCTTGTCCTCCTGCATACCTTACCCTTGTTACGAAGTAAATATTCCAGTAATGCAAATTCTTTCTGAGTAAGTTCTACAACCTGGTTATGTTTTGTAACCCGGTGTGCGTCTGTATCCAAAATGATTTCCCCTGCTATAAAAGTATTTTGTTCGCCTTGTTTATCTCTTAGTAAAACTTTTATACGGGCCAATAATTCTTCAAATGCAAATGGCTTTTTCAGGTAATCATTAGCACCTGCTTCCAGTCCAAAAACAGTATCATCAACCGTGTCTTTTGCAGTTAAAAAAATAACCGGAACTGTTTTATTTTCTTTCCTTATGCTTCTGCATATTTCTATTCCGCTTACGCCTGGCAACATCCAGTCAAGCAGAAAAATATCATACTCATCTATACAAGACATCGCCATATCAAGCCCCTCCCTGCCATTGTTAGCAACATCTACCGCAAATCCTTCTTCCTGTAGTCCGTCTCTTATAAATGCTGCAATGGCAGTTTCATCTTCCACTAATAAAATTCTCATACTAGTAAGTTAAAGAAAAAATGAGCAAGTTTTATTTTTATTAGGAATCGGGATTGGTGTTTGAAAAATCCGGCAATGCCAGTTCCACGCCTGCGCCATGTTTGTAAACCAATTGGCCGCCCAGGTATCCTGTTCTGGCAATAAAACTAATTAAAGCTGCAAAAAGCACTACGGAAACAATCCTGGCCCATCGCTTCTTATAGTTAACAATTGCAATGGTAAGGTATGTAATCACCGTAATAATCGTGAGCCAGAGGCTAATTGTGGCAGCTTGTTCATGAAGTTCAATGGCTTTTTTTAGCGAGCCCGCTTCAATACCTTTGCCTGCTGCATTTCCGGAAAGGTAGGAGGCTGTAGTACCCAGGGCTCCAATTAACAAGAGATAAAATGCCGCCTTTTTAAAAAAATCTTTTTTCGATATTAATGCTGTCAATTCCGACAGGAATCCTATTATTAAAAGTGCAATCGGAAAGTGAATAAGCATTGCATGAAGGTGTGTTGCTGTTATCATAACTTTTTTTGCAAAGTTGATGCTATAAGGGTTTGAAAGAGATTAGGGTATTCTTAAGATTGGCTTAAGAAATAGCTTAGTGAATTAGATGGAAGTGTATAAATTCTACACAGTAAAGCAATAAATACCGATGATTTTTATTCTGAGAATTGTTGTAGGCAAAAGGTGATTTGTGAAGAAACGAACCATGGAGGGAAGCAAGACAAAGCATTAATTATCATCCAATTCTTTTTCATAATTCAATTCCCCATTCACTATTCTCGCAGGTGCTGTATAAGGATGCTCTGTTGCTTTACCAATATCCTTTTTATGCATAATTTTCCAACCGTCCACTTTTAAATAACCGGAATCCACATATCTTGAGGTAAACGAAAATAACGCAAGGGCGGACTAGGATAAAAGATCAAAAAACAATCTTCTTCTTTAAAATGTGGTTGAGCAGGAGAACCTGCCTACCGGACAGGCAAGCCAGGCTAAAGCATTATCTTTTTCAAGGAACACCTATAACCAATAATGAAAGCTATTACCGTTCTTCTTCCCAAAAAAAGATTTATACTTACTTCTTAATTTACTTATGTTCTGAGGAGTAATATCAGGCTGCCATTTGATCAATTTTTTTCCAGCTAAAATCACCCTCATAACGATGTGAAACTTTGCCTTCTGCATCCATAGCCAATAAATGCAACCAACCATTTTCGCATAGGTCTCTTACTACTTTATGTTTTTCAAGGATGGCATTCATAGCTTCTATAGGAGCTTCTATAATCACGTTGAGTTTGACAGGTTCATGTTGGTAATTTTCGCCATCATGTATGGCTTGCCAGGGCAGGCCAACCCTAAGGTCGCCGGAAAAGCCCTCCAGCACTCCAACTCCGGCCGTCACATTATGGAGTGTTTTGTTTCCTGATCCAAAATGCCTGTTGTCAACAGTTGAGGCATAATACTGAAGGCTAATCCAACTGGTTACCACCATTGGAGCAGTCATAATTAGTTCCAATACTGAAAAACCCTCGTCCTTTTTCCAATCATAGGAATGTAAGAAGGAACGCCCCCCAAAGTCAATGCCTTGAGTGCGTTGCCGGGGAGCCACTACAAAAGCAGAGCAACCCGCAAGACCCCATTCAGGACGTATTTGAGACCAGTCTTTACTTCTGGCCAGGATCGATTTATCAGAATTGGAGTTTTTATCTGCAACTAGTCTTAGCGAACGCTCAGTTCTCGCCCCATATCCTGCCATTTTCAATGATTTTTTAAGTTCATCCAGTTCTTCTTGCCGATCTGAGGGAATTTCATACTCATTGAAGATGGTCACTTCATCAGTAGTGGTATCATGCAAACAGGCAAGAAATACAGTATTTATAGGTATGAATATATTTTCTTTTTGAAGGCCAGCCCTTGCTTCTCCATTATTCAGCACTGCTGCCACCACCCTGGCGTTAGCCTCACCTGAACGTCCTCCACAAGCACCACAATCATACCCGGTTGCATGGGGATTGTTGACCATCGAAGAGCCATGGCCCACGATAAGTATAAGTTTGGCAAAGTCATCCGTTAATGACATAGCTTTCAGTGCATTCTTCGCCAATTCTACCTGCTGTTGAAGGGATATTCCCACGGCTTCATTGTTATGATTGACGGCGGTCAGGCTTACTCGCTTCTTTTCATAAAACTTGCGTTTCAAGCCAACCTGATCCGGATCAGGAACTGGCCGGGTAATTCCAAAGCTATCAGTAAAGAGCTTAGGTAAGTAGGATAATCCCATAGGACTGACAAAGCTGAAGCAGGTGACCGCACCTGATTTAAAAGACTTCCAAACCTGCTGAATCTGACGGTGTAGCATCCTGCTTTTCCATGCACGCTGATTGAGCTCCTTATCGGGCATTTCCTCCAATATGGTCGGCCCGGTTTTTAACAATACCGGACATTGCGCTTCACCACTTTCACGGCCTATCGGTACATATTTGATCGGGAAACCAAAGAACCCTGCAAAACCTAATGTTTCAATGGCACTATCCACCAGTTCCAGGCTTCTTCGAAATACTTCTGAGCGTACATCAATGCAGAAAATCGCCTGCACTTTGGGTTGAGTGTGTGTTTCTTTTGGCGACGTCCCCAGGCCCTGAAATTTGTTAACTATTTCCTGTTGTGATGCGAAATCGAAAGCTTCCTGAAGAACCAAATTTTGGATCAGTCGTTTATCCGGCATTTTATGAGAATTGACATTAGATAGTAGATTGCAAGTTGCCTCCCATTTACCCTTAAAATCAGCATGTTTAATGCAATCGAGAAGGGAAGCCTCCCAGCAGAGAAGTACGACAAGAAATTCGATGAGTTTGCCATCTTTGCCTCCGTACAATTCATTGTCCCAGTCGAGGCGTGCAGCATGAGCTGACCATCCTCCAACACGAAGCAATAAGCTGTGAAGATAGATGTCCATTCCTTCTTTCGGTATCCCCAGCTTAGCTAGTGCAATTTGTGCTGCATCAAGGGATTGTCCAGGCAGCGCTTTTACTGTTTTTCTGAAATTCTTCAGCCCTGCCAATTCCGGGGTAAGATCTACTTCTGCCTCTTCTTTCCATGCAGCAAAAGGGCTTTTCTCTTTATTGGCTGCTACCCAAATCGCCTGGCCCTGGTCAAAATAAGACGCTGCCCAATTAGAAATTCTTGAAGTCACAAAACGATTCCAGTCTTTGTTGGTCAATTGGCTGGCCACATCTGCCACGGTTAAAACTTCTGCTAAATCCTGATCCGGATGATCAGTGGTATCAAGTGTTTTTAAAAATTCATCTGCAACTATATGCTGATGTCTTTTCTCCAGTGCAGCGTCAATATGTTCGCGTTTCAATTTTCCTTCCTGGATTTTTTGCAGATAGAATGAAGTAGGCAAGGTCATTTGAATACCGCCAGCTACTGCCAGATCCAAGGCTACATTTTCAAAACTTTTCTCTATAAGTCCCAGGTAGGGGTTTACTGCCACAAAACTTTCCAGGGGCCATAACGGTGCAATTTTCTTACTTGCTTTTCGCAGTGTGGCTAAAAGTGATTCATACTTGCTATCGATTGGCTTCGCGTGGTTGCTTTTTAATAGATTATTTTCGGTCATTTTTTTTGCTTTTATTTTGCATCAATTAATTGTGTGGCTTAATTCTTTTTTAAGCTGTTTGTTCTCCGATTTTTTTATTTCTAGAGACTTACGATAATTGCTCATTTCAACTTTTTCCATTGTGACAGCGCTTTTATTAGGTGTATGAATTCGTAATACACCTACAAGGCGATCGAATAGTGCATTGGCGTAAAGTCCGTTTCTCAAATGGACGGAAATGGTACGGTAAAGTGGCTTGGAGGGCAATACCGGTGCAAGAATTTGAATAAAAACCACCGCTCCAAAAATGAGCAGTACGGCACCTGTTAAAATAATTTGCGCAAAACCTGGCTTCACGATTTCCGGTATTTGCGATGCCAGCAGGTGTTGAGTGGCTGATTCTAAGGTGAAAAATGCAGTCGCCACGGTAATTGCAAGGAGGGAGGCACGAAAAATTAAGGTAATACCTCCATTGGAATCTATAGCTGAAGTAAATATCCTGGAAAGCCCCATGACAATAATGGCTCCAACAACCAAGAGAGAAAATTCATTTACCGGATCAATGCCCCAAACTAGTGCAAATCCCAGGTAAACGCCCATGGCCAGTGCAATGCCAAGTGCAATTCTTAGGGGACTGCCTGTTCTTTTGGCTTTTTTCACTGTCGAAGCCTTTATCACATCAATGGCACTACCTGAAGAAAGGAAGGAATGTGCTTTGTAAAAGGAATGGGCTACCAGGTGCAACATTGCAGCAGGATAAACACCAAACCCGCAGACCATTAAACTGAACCCCATGTGTGCCACACTGGAATAGCCGAGGGCCGTCTTTATTGATGTTTGCGTTAGGAAAGATAGTGAAGCGAACAGGGCAGTGAACCCGGCAATTATTATGATCAAAATTGGTGCGTAGGTACTTGCCTTCATTATATAGGCCATCCGAATGATCAAAAATGGCCCTGCATTCAATAATCCTGCGTGCAGCAGTGCAGATACCGGAGTAGGAGTTTCCATCACTTCAATCAGCCATCCATGGGTAGGAAATTGAGCTGACTTTAACAGGGCAGCAAAGGCCAGGAGCAACGCGGCTGCTTCGATACCTGCCGGTACCATTCCGGAAGAGGGCCCAATTTTTATATCTTTAAAAATCACCTCAAGGTTGCCTGTACCAAATTGGAAGTATAATAGAAGAACTGCCCCTAAAAGACATGCATCAGCTATTCGGGCAACAATGAATTTCTTCCGGGCCGCTATAATGGCACCAGGCCTTCCTTTATAAAACACTAGCAAACGATGTAAACAAACACTCGTCAATATCCATGAAATGAAGAGCAAGACAAGATTTCCTGACAGTACGAACAATTGAACAGATGCAATAGTAGCTGCCATGCGCCCGATGAATCTGCCTTGTCGGTCATCGCCATCGAGATAATTTAAGCTGAATTTGACCACAATAAATCCAATGATAGCGATCATCGAAAACATCAGAATGCTCAATGGATCAAGGCGTATGCTGAATCTCAACTTGCTGATGCCAATTAGTGAAGATTCTAACAGCCCATACTGCACCACAAAAAAGCCGCTAATAGCGGCCACAGAAATACTTATTAATGCGGAAGCAATTGCCATCTTTTTTATCAAATAAGGGCGTAGGCCCTGCTGGAACCAGGAAGCGATTGCTGTAGTAGCAAATGCGATTGGGGCCAGGAGAATTATTAGAGAAATAAAATTTAAATGTTTATCCATTTTGTTGATTTAAAAGAATACTGTTTATAGGACTTCAATTGAAATATTGGAGTTGATGATTAGTGTCTTGCCTTGCGCTCTGGCTTTTTCAACAAGCGCTTCAATTTCTTCTCTACTTTGTTCTAACTCTTCAATTCGCGCCAGGGACCATTCATCCGCTGATCCGGATCGAATGAACTGGCTAAAACTTCGCCTATTGTGAAAATTGATTTTTTCAAGGATGAGATGATTCAATATCTCCAGGCTGTCATCAGGCGAAAACTCTCCCTTGATAAGTTTGTATTGGTTTTTTTTCGTTTTGCTACTTTCTTTTAGTGGTATAGTCGTCATAGTTTTTTATTTGTGAGGCAAATTTTAAAAACTTTGGTCATAAATTTTTATTTATATTTATTATAGAATACATAAACAAAACTTATGAATTATACGATACACCAACTTCAGATATTTCTCAAGGTCATCCAGACCCGAAGTGTAACGAAAGCTTCCGAAGAGCTTTTTATGACCCAACCTGCCGTGTCCATACAGCTCAGGAACTTTCAGGATCAGTTTGATATACCATTGACTGAGGTGATAGGTCGCCGACTCTATATCACAGATTTTGGAAGGGAAATTGGTATCATCGCCGAGCGCGTGATTCTGGAATTAGAAAATATCAATTACAAAACCCTTGCGTATGAGGGAATCATGACAGGTAAACTTAGTATCTCCTCTGCTTCTACGGGGAAATATGTTATCCCTTTTTTTTTATCCGGCTTTTTGGAAAAGAACACCGGGATTGACCTGGTGCTGGACGTAACCAACAAAAGTAAAGTGATTGAGAGTCTGAAAAATAATGATACCGATTTTGCGCTGGTTTCTGTTCTTCCGCAAAAACTAAATATAGAAGAGGAATTGTTAATTGAAAATAAATTATATCTAGTTGGAAATCAGTCTTATAGAATCAAAGACAAGGCGCTGATCTATAGGGAGGAAGGATCTGCAACCCGGATGGCTATGGAACAGTATTTCGATGCCAGTGAAGGTCAACAACGAAAAAGAATGGAGCTCACTTCCAATGAGGCAGTTAAGCAGGCGGTCATTGCCGGTCTTGGTTACTCCATTATGCCCTTGATTGGAATTAGAAATGAGCTGTTGAATGAACAGCTACATATCTTACCATCCAAAGGATTACCTATTCAGACGAATTGGCGCTTGATATGGCTTAAAGAAAAGAAAATTTCTCCGGTAAGCCAGGCATTTCTTACCTACATAAGGGAAGAAAAACTTAAAATCCGGGAAGCTTATTTTGATTGGTATTTGAAATATTAAGGCCATTGTTGATCGCCGTGTTCTTACTAACTCTTCTTGTCATTAGTAGAAACACAGTTCGGGAAAAATTTAATTATTTGCCTTAATCTGATGTAGTATTCAGAATTTTTGTTTATTCATTTCTCTTAGCGCCAATAAAAATCCAACTGCGAATAATAATGTAATTAGGCCTGCGAAATATGGTATTATGTCAGTCATTTTTCCTGTTGTTTAGAAGTTTTAAATATATTCCGAAAGCCAGTATAGAGGGCACCCATAAACCAATAAATATGGCGTCGTTTGCATCTCCCTTAAAGTATAATATTTCGGAAAAAATAAGAGAAAGAAATGCTGCGATAAATAATAATTTATCTGTTGTTGTAAACTTTTTAAACATGATGTTATTGATTTTTAAATTATGAATCACCTAAATGCACAGTATAAATATAATATAAAAAAAACTTGCAATGTTTATTTAATAAGCAGTCTTTTTTCAAATTAGTTAGCCATATGATTGCTAAATCAGATTATTTAGTATACGGCAGCGACATAAAAAAATATATGAATTTAATATTATAAAAAACAAGGCAGGCAATGATATCCAAAAGGCTATCTTTAACTTTTCTCCTGATGGCAACAGCTAAAAACATTAATATTCATTCATCCAACGTCAACCTATCAACTAAATAAAAATCCCTTTTATTTGTTCGTTTACTACAAATAATCCCATTACTTCTTTTAAAATTTGTGCTGTTTCATTTTTATAACGTGGTAGGTTAAACGAAAATATCGAAAGGGTGGGGGATAAAAGATCAAATAATAATCTTCCTCTTTAAAATGAAGGTGGAGCAGAACTAATCGACGGGAATAACTTTGTAAAAGGAACAACTGCGGGGGCTAAAAATTAGCTGTCAACCGATGAAGCCGTCCTTCATAAGCATTATCTGGGAAAGAGAATTTTAATTTCAGCTTTACTCTTTCTAATTGTTCTAAAACTTTTTGTCCGTGATCTTAGAAAAGTTTCCACTTCTTTGGAAGTTTGGAATTTGTTATCGAGGCTTACAAAATTTTTAGCAAGAAGATCGTAACGCTTTCTCATCAGCCAGATAAAAACATGCAGAAAGTGAATACCATCAAATACGATCGCATTGTTGGTCACATATTTATCCAGGGTCTTTTGAAAATGCAAGGGATGTTCTGTCCAGTGCATGGTTTGCTTTTCATGATGGCTGATGTGATAGCCGTCGTTCCAGCATTTCAGGTTATAATTGGTGTTGATGCAGGTGATGCTGTTCTTATATTCATTGCCGGGATCAGTAGAGTCAATGAAAGAATGTTGCGCCCAATTTCCCATCATGGCCACCAGCCTGTAAATAAACATCGGGATGATAAACACCCATAGCGTGGCTTTAAAGCTGACAAAACACATGGCAACGCAAAACAAAATAAACAATACCTCTCCGCGCACAGAGCGAAACATCAGCTTTTTTCTTTTTCTATAAAAAAAATACCTGGCCAGGTCATATACACCTCTCACTAAAAACTTTCCAAAATAAATTGAAAAATCTTTTATAGAATCTCTTTGAAAAGGCATAGTGCTGCTCTCATCATCTTCAAGATTATTTTCTGCATGGTGCATGCCAATATGATGAGTAAAATACGTTTCAGGAGAATGACCGAAAAAGGGCGCCACCACCCAGGGAAGATAGTAATTGAGGAAAGAATATTTTTTCCTAAAAAAAATGCGGTGGCTGGTGCAATGAAGCATCAAACCAAAAGGGCCTTTGAATACAAAATTATTCAGGTAAGCATAACCAATCGCAATGGCCCACCAAATCCATCCATTGATAAAAGGCATGTACAACAATATCCCGAGGGGAATAAGAGTAAGAGATATCCTGGCCGTGAGATATATAAAAGGAAGATCTCGTTCGTCCCTGATCAACTTTAAAAAGAACTGATCAGCAACTGAATATTTTGTGGGTTTAATAAAAATAGGGTCCGTAATCGTAGTGAGACTTTTCATTTATTAATATTTGTGCAGCTACTTTTATTATCCTGTTGCCGCAATCGTTTCTCTTGTGTTATTAGCTAATTACAAATTGGATTAATTGTGATCCTTTAACCAGCTTTAAAAATACACTAAAGCATAAATGTACACAGTTTTTATTTTTCTCCATTGTTGGTCTTGTGATCAACAAATTATTCAATTACAACCTACTTAGAAAGTTTACAGGGCATCTTTACTTGTACCTCCGAACCTTTGGCAAGAAATATAGAAACCGGTTGAACATTTTGTATAAAAGGAACAAAGGGTGCCCCGTATAGTTTTTCAACGTCACAGTCAAGCCTGTAATCTGTAACCGGGTATACCTGCCAGCGGGGATGCTGCAGAGAATACTCAATAGTAATTTTGTTATTTAATTTATTGTAGCCATAGTAGTGCTCAAAAATAAATTCTTCTTCAGATCGGGGTACAATATCCTTTAATACAGGATCGGCTTTTATCCACATCAAATTCCATCCCTGATTTTTCTTTTTCCAATTGTAAGTTACTTGCAGTTCAATTTTATTAAGACTGATGGAATGATTCATTTTAGCGATACTGTAATGCTCATTGTAAAACAAGTTAGCTATGCGTGCCACTAAAAACTGCGGCACTATTTCAGAGACAAATCCTACGCCTCTCCTCCATTCTTTTCCATCAAAATATTTGAGGTAGTACCGCAGGTTTACTTCTTCAAAATTTAC
>JBBQWJ010000026.1:0-22705 GCA_038210685.1 Chitinophagales bacterium
ACATTTCCATCGTCATCCAAGGCGCGACCTTCTACCAAAATATTGAGATCCGCACACATTTTAGTGATCTGTAAGCCGGAAATATATTCCGCCAGATGTGCGGCATGAGTTCCTATATCTCCCATAGCACCTGCTTTCCCTGATTTTTTCGGATCGGTTCTCCAGCTTGCCTGTGCGTTACCTTCTCTTTCTGACAACCGGCTGAGCCAGCCCTGTGAATATTCAACGATTACCTTTCTGAGTTTTCCCAGTTCTCCATTTTTAACCATTTCACGCGCCTGCTTTACCATTGGGAAACCTGAGTATGTGTGAGTAAGACAAAGAATCTTTCCGCTCTCTTCCAACTTCTTTTTTAAATCCTTCGCTTCCTGTAAGGTGAAAGTCATAGGCTTTTCTACCACCACATTAAATCCGTGATCCAGCGCCATGGCTGCGGGAGCGTAATGTGCAAAATTGGGTGTAACGATAGTAATGAAATCAATCCGTTTATCAGCAGGCATTTCACTTTCTTTTTTGATCATTTCTTCAAAAGTGAGATAAGTCCTGTCTTCAGGTAGAAAAAGTTCTTTACCGGATTCTTTTGCAATTTCAGGATTGATGCTTAAAGCACCGCAACTTAATTCTATCAAACCATCCATGTTCGCGGCAATTCTATGGATTGCTCCAATAAACGCATCTTTTCCGCCGCCTACCATTCCCATTCGTAATTTTCTCATATCAAATAATTTAAAATAAAAAAAACAATTTTTTGTTAGTTCACTACCAGGTTCGTTCTCTTCTATGAGAAACTAATACATTCTTTCAGCTCTTTGTCAGTATAGGCAAGGTTATGTTTCTTTAAAACATCTGCCGGAACACCATTCCACTGGTTCGGCGTATTTCCCACGTAACCCATATCTTTCACACCAATCTGGGAAGTATAAAAACCGGTGGCCGTAAGATTGCGCATCAGGTTAAAAAACTTAACACCGGGTTGCATTCCAGGCTTTGCTTTTTTAGGCCATGCAATTTCATCTACCATTTCCATTTGTTGCTGATGATTGCATTCGGCAAAAGAATTCTTATATCTTTTTAAGCACTGCATATCCAACCAGTTTAGCCCGCCACGCATAGGTACCTGGTTTTCCGGTTTGTCTTTTACAATAAACTCAATAAAATCAGGAACCTTGGCATCTGAAGCGCTTCCGCTCACGTCATCTTTTGGAATAATAATATCCCCTAGAATAGTGATGGTTTGCATTTCATGAGGAGTGAAAAAAGTATATGACTTTACCTCGTCCAGGTGTTTCACCTCTTCTTTCATCAGGCCCGGATGTTTTTCTGCTGTTTCCTGGGGCGCTTTTTTGATCAATGGTTTTTTATCTGAAGTCTCACAGGCTTCTATTAAAAACCCGGATGAGACAGTTCCTAAAACCATTACTTTCAATGACTTTCTTCTATCCATAAATTTTGAAATTTAATAATTTTCAAAAAAATCTTTTCTATTAAATATTATTTTTCTTCAACTGGTAAACTATATATTCTGATGTTCGCATTGTCAAGGCAAGAATCGTCCATGTAATATTTTTATCACCCTGCGAAACAAACTGACCTCCATCTACATTAAATAAATTTTTACATTCATGCGCCTGTGCCCATTTATTTAAAGGCGCTTGTTTAGGATCATTTCCCATGCGGATGGTTCCTGCTTCATGAATAATATTTCCCGGGGCATGCAAACCGTAATTATTTTCAGGGCCGTCATCATTTCCCCATACACTAACCGCTCCCATTGAATGTAAAATGTCGGCAAAAGTTTCTTTCATGTGCTTTGCCTGTTTTATTTCGTAATCAGAATATTTGGTATGAAAACGTAACACCGGAATTCCATAAACGTCTACCACCTCCGGATCTATTTCGCAATAATTATCTCTCCGGGCCACCGTTTCGCCACGGCCCGCCATGCCCACATGTGAGCCAAAGAAATAACGGTAATCTTCTTTTAAAGAAGCCCCATATCCGCCCGCTTCTTTTTGTTTACCTTTTACTTTATAGGTGCCATTCAGGTTCTCCATTCCCCATTGAAAACCGTACAAAGGCATTCCAAATCCGCCGCCATATTCAATATGATAACCACGCGGGAAATCCAGTTTTTTATTGTCAAGCCACCATGGAGTGTAAACGTGCATACCGCCCACTCCGTCTTCATTGTAGCGTTTTCTATCAAATAATTCAGGAATAATTCCTCCCATATCTGCGCCGGTAGAATCGTGCAAATATCTTCCTACCACATCGCTGGAATTGGCAAGGCCATTTGGATGTCGGGGAGATTTTGAATTTAACATCAACCTTGCAGATTCGCAGGTACTGGCACCAAGAATTACGGTTCGACCCATTACCTGGTATTCCTGCATGTCTTCTTTATTTACATACGAAACACCAGTGGCAAGGCCTTCTTTATTGGTCAATACTTCTCTCGCCATTGCATTTACCACAAGGTCAACATTTCCCGTGGCCAATGCCGGAAGTACCAATGCAGAAGAAGATGAAAAATCTGCAAATATTTTGCAACTGCGGCCACATTGTGCGCAAAAAAAACATTGCCCGCGTGAATCATTTATTTTTTTTGTAAGAATAGAAAGCCTCGAAGGAATTACAGGAATTCCTATTCCTGTCGCCGCCTTTTTGATCATTAATTCATGCAAACGCGGCTTGGGCGGTGGAAGAAAAATACCGTCCGGCGCATCCACCAATCCTTCATTGGTTCCAAAAACACCAAGCAATTTGTCTATTTTATCGTAATAAGGTTTTACGTCATCATAACCTATTGGCCAGTCATCGCCGAGACCATCAACACTTTTTCCTTTAAAATCTTTTGGGCCAAAGCGTAAAGAAATTCTTCCCCAATGATTGGTTCGCCCGCCCACCATTCTTGCACGCCACCATTCCCAATCAGAACCTTTGGCGTTGGTATAAGGTTCGCCGTCTATTTGCCATCCCCAATAGCAACCATCAAAATCCCCAAAGGGCCGAAACTTAGTGCTGGCACCTCTTCGCGGTGATTCCCACGGATTTTCGAGCTGCTTGGAATCTACAGCAGGATTATAGTTTGGGCCGGCTTCCAGCAAGCAAACTTTTAAGCCGGCATTGGCCAAAACATAAGCCGCCATACCACCACCGGCGCCGGAACCGATAATAATTGCATCATATTTTTTTGGCTGAACTTTTACTTGAAAATCTCCCATATCAATAAACTGGATTTTAATAATCAGGCATGAAAGTAGGATTTCTTAAGTAAAATAAAAGCAATTTTTTTGCCTACCGGATTAATATGACACGATATTTACCCAAAAAAATAAAACAAGAATCAGTAAAATTTGTGGCTTTACTGTAGTATGAAAATAACGTGGCTATTGAACAAAAGAAGAAACAGAAATTCAATTTATTGGTTGGTATTAATATGATTTAAAAGAAGGTATTGCTTAATTCTCCATCCAAAGGTTTACTATCGCTTCATCAAGAACTTTTTTAAAAAAATGATAAGAGAAAACTATAGTGAACCATTTTTTGTCATTAAAAAATCATTTTTTAAAATATAGCTGTTTGAAGAAAAAAATATTTCACAGAAAAATTTCAGTAAGCATAAAACATGTACATTTAAACTTCAATTCATTATTTAACGTATTGCTTTTTGTTTTTTTCTTTGAAAAAATCATTTGAATTTCAATTGAAAACACCGTCATTTAAAATCCATTTAAACCTAAATCATTTTTGTAAATGAAGCTTACTGCGCGATTGCAACTTTCTACAATGATGTTTCTTGAATTTTTTATTTGGGGCGCATGGTATGTAACTCTCGGTACTTTTTTAATAAACAACCTTCATGCAAGCGGTGCTGAAACAGGAGCGGTATTTTCAACACAATCATGGGGAGCTATTATTGCTCCATTTATTATTGGATTGATTGCAGACAGGTATTTCAATGCAGAAAAAATTCTGGCAATTTTACACCTTGTGGGTGCTGTGCTTATGTACCAAATGTATGTAGCTATCGAGGTTTCCACTTTTTATCCTTATGTGTTAGGATATATGATACTCTTTATGCCCACCCTTGCCCTCGTAAATTCAATTTCTTTTAATCAGATGAAAGATACTGAGAAAGAATTTCCACCCGTACGGGTTTGGGGCACCATCGGATGGATTGTAGCCGGGCTGGCAATTAGTTTTGTTTTTGTATGGGATTCAGAAGCTAATATAAAAGTGGGGATGATGAAAAATACATTTTTAATGGCCTCAATTGCATCTTTGGTCTTAGGTATATTTAGTTTCACTTTACCAAAAACGCCACCCAAAATAGTAAAAGGAACCAAAGTGAAAATTTCGGAGATATTAGGTTTAGATGCGATAAAATTATTAAAGGATAAAAATTTCCTGATATTTTTTATTGCTTCTATTTTAATATGCATTCCATTGGCATTTTATTACCAGTATGCCAATCCTTTTCTTACAGATATCGGGATGACGAACCCGACGGCAAAAATGACCATGGGGCAATTTTTTGAAATATTTTTCTTATTGATGCTTCCTTTCATTTTCAAAAAATTCGGATTTAAAGTAACCATTTTAGCCGGTATGCTTGCCTGGGGCATACGCTATGCATTATTTGCTTATGGAAATTCCGGAGATCTCACTTTTATGCTGATAATAGGTATTATTTTACATGGCATTTGTTATGATTTCTTTTTTGTATCAGGGCAAATTTATACAGATGCTAAAGCCGGCCCAAAATTTAAAAGCGCTGCACAGGGATTGATAACACTAGCCACTTACGGTATTGGAATGTTGATAGGATTTGAAGTGGCCGGGCTGATAAAAGATGCTTATACCACTACTACTGTTGTAAATAATGTTTTAACGGCCGTATCTAATTGGAAGATGATTTGGATTATTCCTTCCGGGATTTCGTTTGTGGTGTTTTTATTATTCGCATTTGCTTTTCACGATAAAAATGAAAAACTATTGATCCACAGTTAATCTTAAATAATTATGAAAGAAAAACAAAGCAGAAGGACATTACTTAAAAACCTTGCGTTAGGTGCATCCGCCGCCATTGCAGCACCTGCTATTTCCTTTGCTGATAAAGTTTCATTAAAAGAAAACAATAACAAATTGAAAGGAAATATCAATCATTCGGTTTGCCGGTGGACCTTTAATTATCTTTCGTTAGATGATTTATGCAAAACGGTAAAAGATATCGGCTTTAGTGCTATTGATTTGCTTAAGCCACAGGATTGGCCCACTGTTCAACAACACGGAGTTTATTCTTCCATGTGCTATACAAAGGGTGAAAATAATTTGTACAAAGGACTCAACAATCCTGAAAATCACGAGCACTTAATTGCAGAATACCTGGAAGTAATTCCTCTAATGGCCAAAAACAATTATAAAAACCTTATCTGTTTCAGTGGCGCACGCGATGGAATAGATGATGAAACCGGTATGAAAAATTGCGCTGAAGCCATTGGTAAAATTTTGCCTTTGGCAGAGAAAAACGGTGTTACCTTGGTAATGGAATTGCTGAACAGTAAAATTGACCATAAAGGTTATATGTGCGACCATACTGCATGGGGCGTTGAATTATGTGAAAAAGTTAACTCAGAAAACTTTAAATTGCTCTACGATATTTACCACATGCAAATTGACGAGGGTGATATTATCAGAACGATAAAAGAAAATAATCAACATATCGCGCATTATCACACTGGCGGTGTTCCGGGAAGGCATGAAATAAATGATACACAGGAATTGTATTATCCTGCCATAATGGAAGCGATAAAAGGCACCGGATATAAAGGATATGTGGCCCAGGAATTTATGCCTACAAGAGAAAATAAAGTTGATTCGCTGAGAGAGGCAATCAAAATTTGTGACGTATAATTTCAATTTTTGAAGAATTATTCAAAAACTAATGAAACATAAAATAAAATCCACTTATTACTCACACAAAACAATTTCGGTTAAGCCGGAAGGGAGGATAAACAACTATGGCAGATAACACGTATGATGCAATCGTTATTGGATCAGGTATTTCAGGCGGTTGGGCAGCAAAAGAGCTCACAGAAAAAGGTCTCAAAACTATCATGCTTGAAAGGGGAAAAAACATTGAACACATAAAAGATTATGTAAATGCTACAAAAGGACCGTGGCAGTTTCCTCATCGGGGCGGACGAACACAGGAGATGATCAAAGATTATCCGGTTCTAAGAAGAGACTACCCGTTAAACGAAATGAACCTCGATTGGTGGGTAAATGAAAAAGATTGCCCATATACAGAAGTGAAAAGATTTGATTGGTTTCGTGGCTATCATGTAGGTGGCCGTTCTCTTTTATGGGGAAGACAAACCTACCGCTGGAGTGATTTTGATTTTGAAGCCAATGCGAAAGAAGGAATCGGTACTGATTGGCCGATAAGATATAAAGAAATAGAACCCTGGTACACTTATGTTGAGAAATTTGCTGGCATTAGCGGTTCAAAAGAGAATTTACCTCAATTGCCCGACAGCCACTTTATGCCTCCTATGGATATGAATGTGGTGGAAAAGGATGTATCTGCCCGTATAAAACAGCACTACGATAATAAACGGCAGATGATCATTGGCCGCTGTGCCAACATTACGCAACCAATACAGGAACGAGTGAACTGCCAATACAGAAATAAATGCTGGCTTGGCTGCCCTTTTGGTGGTTATTTCAGTACGCAATCCTCCACACTTCCTGCGGCAATGAAAACCGGAAAATTAACCGTTCGACCATGGTCAATCGTTACAAAAATCTTGTACGACAAAGACACAAAAAAAGCAAAAGGCGTAGAAATCCTTGATGCAGAAACCAATAAAACCTACCAGTATTTTGCAAAGGTTATTTTTCTAAATGCCTCCACATTTAACAGTGCCTGGATCTTGATGAATTCGGCAACTGATATATGGCCAGAAGGCCTGGGAAGCAGTAGTGGTGAGTTAGGCCATAATGTAATGGATCATCATTTGGGCGTAGGTGCTTCCGGAACAGTGGAAGGTTATGATGATAAATATATTTATGGCAGGCGTGCGAACGGAATATATGTACCACGTTTTAGGAATTTATTCGGTGACAAAAGAGATTATATAAGAGGCTTCGGTTACCAGGGAGGCGCAAGCAGGGAAGGCTGGAGCCGAGACATTGCAGAAATGAATATCGGTGGTGAATTTAAAGATGCTCTTGCTGAGCCGGGACCATGGACAATGGGTATTGGCGGCTTTGGAGAAATACTTCCTTATCATGATAATAAAATTACTCTTGACAAAAATAAAAAAGACAAATGGGGATTAAATGTTCTCTCTTTTGATGCTGAATGGAGGGAGAATGAAAAGAAGATGAGAGTAGATATGAAGAATGATGCGATGGAAATGCTTGAGGCTGCAGGAGTTAAAAACGTACATGGCCATGATGGTGACGGAACCATGGGAAGAGGAATTCATGAAATGGGAACGGCAAGAATGGGACATGACCCAAAAACTTCTGTTTTAAACAAATGGAACCAGGTTTGGGATGCACAAAATGTTTTTGTAACAGACGGATCGTTTATGGCATCTTCCAATTGCGTAAACCCTTCATTAACTTATATGGCAATGACAGCCCGGGCAGTAGACCATGCAGTAAGTGAGCTGAATAAAAAAAATATATAGTTTATTCCATTCTTAGGTAACAACACATCGTAAAATGATTTTATAAAATTCAAAAACAGCATTATGGACGACCAAAAAGACAAAGGCATTTTAAATTTTTCAAGGAGAGACTTTCTAAAAAATTCGGCAATAACCGCTGCTGGTTTTATGATTGTGCCCCGCCATGTATTGGGAGGTAAAGGATTTATTGCTCCAAGTGACAAACTTACAATTGCCTCCATTGGTGTAGGCGGTAAAGGTGAAAGCGACATTGCCAACTTCTATAAAAGCGGTAAAGCTAACATAGCTTACCTCTGCGATGTAGATACAAGGCGGGCTGCTACAACTGTGAAGAATTTCCCAAAAGCAAAATTTTATTCAGATTGGAGAGAACTACTTGATAAAGAGCACAAAAATTTTGATGCAGTTTCGGTTTCCACACCCGATCATACACACGCTGTCGCCGCTTACTCTGCGATGCAACTCGGGAAACATGTGTATGTTCAAAAACCTTTAACACACGATGTTTATGAGGCAAGGATGCTTACCAAAGCGGCTAAAAAATATAAGGTGGTTACGCAAATGGGTAACCAGGGAGCTTCAGGTGATGGTGTAAGACAATTAATGGAATGGTACAATGCAGGCGTAATCGGTGATGTTCATACCGTTTATTGTTGGACTGACAGGCCGGTTTGGCCCCAGGGAATACCAAGGCCTACTGCAGCCGCACCCATTCCAAAAGAATTAGACTGGAATTTATGGCTCGGAACAGCGCCTGAAAAAAATTATTTTGACAACCTGGTCCCTTTCAACTGGCGTGGATGGTGGGATTATGGAACCGGTGCTCTTGGCGATATGGGCTGCCACATTGTACAACCGGCATTTGCCGTTCTCGATCTACAATATATTAACTCGGTTCAGGCAAGTGTTGGAAGCGTTTATGTGGGTGAATTCAAAAGAGGATATTTCCCAGACAGCTGTCCGCCATCAAGCCATGTAATTATGAAATTTCCTAAAACTGAAAAAACTGCAGGACCTGTGGAAGTGCACTGGATGGACGGAGGTATACAACCCGAAAGGCCGGAAGAACTTGGACCAAACGAAACCTTTGGCGATGGAGGAAACGGAACTTATTTTATTGGCACAAAAGGTAAAATGATGTGCGGCACTTATGGAGCCAACCCACAATTGTTACCAACCTCAAGAACCAATGAAGTAAAAGTGCCGCAAACTTATGCCAGGGTACCCGGTGGCGCTGAAGGTCACTATGGACAATGGGTAGAAGCGGCTATTGCAGGATACAAAGATGGGAAAACAGATTCATCGTTTGATGTAGCAGGACCATTGACAGAAGCGTTATTAATGAGCAATCTTGCTATCAGGGGATTTGATGTAAGAACTCCGAAAGCTAGTGGTGGATATAACTATCCGGCACGTTATGTCGAACTTTTATGGAATAATAATGATATGAAGGTTACGAATGTTGATGAAGTAAATCAATTCATTAAACGCGATTACCGCAATGGTTTTGGCGTTAATTACGAAGTTTAAACTTTAAAAAATATTTAATTATGAACAGAAGAGAGGCCGTTCAATATATTTCATTGATCGTTGGAGGAACCGTAATTGGTAGCAGTGCTTTTTTAGCCGGTTGTACCAACAATCCGGATGCCGTTTCAATGACTTTTTCTGATGCAGACATTTCACTTTTGGATGAAGTTGCAGATACCATTTTGCCAACAACAAAAACTCCCGGCGCAAAAGCCGCCAAGGTTGGCCAATTTATGACCGTTATGGTAAATGATTGCTACGAAGCTCCCGACCAAAAGATCTTTCATGAAGGCCTGGTAAATCTCAACAAGGCTTCTAACAAAAAATACAGTAAAGATTTTGTAAAGTTATCTCCCCAACAACGCCATGATTTGCTGGTAGAACTTGACAAAGCATCAGCAGATTTTCAAGCGAAAGTAAACGCAGAATATGCTAAGCTTTCTGAAGAACAAATGCACGAAATGACCATGAAACGGGATTATGATGGTAAAGATCCGTGGGCCGATAAAAGGCGCGCCGATCCCAATTATTATTTTGCCATGATGAAGCAGCTTACGTTGCTCGGTTATTTCACTTCAGAAATCGGCTGTAAACAGGCCAGGCGCTATGTAGAAACTCCCGGGCATTACGACGGTGATCTTCCATACAAAAAAGGTGATAAAGCCTTTGCCTAAACCAAATTCTAATGATGAATCGCTGTTGAATCAACAGCGATTTTTTTTTGCAAATTGATTTTTTCAGTAAACCAATAAATTCGCCCAATTTTTATTTTATTGTTTGGCAGCAGCATCGCTATAATTTTTAAAAAACAACCGTTGCTGTTTCAGGTTATTGGAAAGGTCATCCACTTTTTTTTGAATGTCGCCGGTTTCTAATTGCAGTGTTGCTTTTGAACTGTAGATCCTTTTTATTTTTTCGTTGGCCGTTGCAATTAAATTTTGCACATTTTGAAAGAGAATTTGTACTTCGGCATTTGATTTTTGAGGCTGAAACTGGTTATTCCTATAAGCAAGAAAAATGTTTAAAGAATTGATAGCAGCATTATAATCATCAACCGCAGCATTATAAAGATCCGCATCACTATCCTGGTTCAACACTTCCATTTGAAACTTTATTCTTTTCAGTTTTGTCTCAATTTTAGATAAAGGCCATCCTGCATTTTCAATTCTTGATTTCTCACTTGCATATTGCGAAAGCCGGTCCATATTTATAAATGCTTCCAAAGAATCATTATAATTAAAATAATTTTCCCTGGTATTTTCTGACGTGTTTCCTCTCAAAAAATCATTATAGTTTATAGGATAATTTAAAAGTTGAAATAACGGGTCAAAAGGAAGATGACTTTGAATCAATTCTCCAGGTGCAACATCAAAATATTTATAATGAGGATCAAAATTAGTGTTGCCAACACGGCTTGCGTCCCACGTCGGATCAAATAATTTCCATTTATTATCTACATACGCCACACACCAAACGTGCGCCGCCCTATCTACAAAACCACCTTGCTTTGTAAATCCTTGAACAGCGAAAGAATTGATACCGCATTGAGTAGCGAGGTCAGTAAAAATGGCGGCAAAGTTTTCACACACCCCTCTTTTTCTGCGAAGCGCCCATCGTACACGTTCTTCATTGTCTTCATCCAAAATAACATAATGGATACTGTCGGCATCATACTTTATGTTGGTAGTGATCCATGAATAAATCGCTGCAATCTTATTTTCGTCGGTTTGATAATGCGAATTGATATATGCAGCAATAGCCGTGGAAGTAGCTGTTTGCGAAGAAGGAATATTTACATAGATCCTTTCGGCAGTAAAATGATCTTGTGCATTTACTGTCGGCTCAATGCAAATAAAAAGCATAAAGATCGCAAGCAATTTCATCCACTAAAGTTAGAAATCGTTTTTGAAAATTATTTTGTAAAAAAATATCGCGACAGTAAACCAATAAAAAAGGAGAATTTTTATTTTCTTCTTTTAAAAAATGTTCCTTAACAAAATCTTATCTGTTTGCCATTAATCTTTCTTTTAGAAATTCTTTCTCATACTTGTGAACGGCTTTAAATCCCGGCTCCAATAAAAATTATGAAAAATACAATTCTACATCTCAGTTTCGCACTTATCTCAACTTTTAGTTTTGCACAAACCACTCCTGTTTTCGGAGTTAAAGCCGGCGTTTTATCTTCGGGCATGCGCGGCAACGCAATCAATTCTTTTAATAACATTTTAAATTTTACCAACGGAAAAGTTACTACAAAAGATTTCACCGGTTTTTTTGCCGGGGGTTATGCCAGCCTGCCAATGAGCAGCAATCTTTCTTTTGAACCAGGTATTTATTATTCATTGAAAGGCTATGAACTTGATGGTTCTTTAGGTCTTAAGGGGATGGATTTTCTGGGAGTGAATGCAAAAGCAATTTTGCAATCTCAATATGTGGATATTCCCGTTTTATTGAAAGGTAATTTTGGAGGTTTTCAAATCTTTGCAGGCCCGCAAATCTCTTATCTTGCCCAATCAAATTTAAAGACAACTGCAGGTGTTTTAGGAATCAATTTGCTCAATAAAAGTGTGGATGTTACTTCTCAATTTAACCGCTGGGATGTGGGAGTAACAGGAGGAATAGGTTACCAGTTTACCAATGGTTTAAGCCTCAGCGCTTCTTACGATTACGGATTATCAAAAGCAGATGCCAATCAAAATATAAATGCGTATAATCGTGCAATCAAAGTAGGAATAGGAATTAATTTATAAAAAATAAAAATAGGTAATTAATTTTTACTTCCCGGTTTCGGCCGGGAACTTTTCTATTTTTCTTCCTCATGAAAATATTGATACACCAAATCAGCCCTGGTTTTTCCAATAGAATTTTCAAGTTCTTCTCTTGCCAATTCTTTAATTTTTTTTACTGATTTAAATTTTTTCAATAAAGTATCAGCTGTATTTTTCCCGATTCCTTTTATCAATTCCAATTCGTTTACAAAAGTGCCCCGGCTTCTTTGGTTGCGGTGAAAAGTAATTCCAAAACGATGCACTTCATCACGAATTCTTCTTATCAGTTTTAAACTTTCACTATCCCAAGGCAGTTTAATAGATTCTTTATCGCCCGGAAAAAATATTTCTTCTTCATTTTTTGCAAGCCCTACAACCGTTGTTTTTCCTTTCATTCCTATTTCTTCCAAGCCTTCTACAGCCGCGTTTAACTGGCCTTTACCACCATCAATTATAATTAATTGTGGTAACGGAATTTCTTCTTTCAACAATCTTTTATACCTGCGGCTCACCACTTCTTTCATGCTTGCAAAATCATTAATGCCACTTACGGTCTTGATGTTGTACCTCCGATATTCATTTTTATCAGGCAACCCGTTTCTAAAATATACCATTGCCGCCACCGGAAAACTTCCCTGGAAATTAGAGTTGTCAAAACATTCAATGTGCAAAGGCAATGCAGGAAGATGCAAATTTTTTTGCAACTGCTCTAAAACTTCCACTTTTTCTTTCTCAGTTTTTCCTTCAAGCCGAAGCATTTTTTTTCGCTTCATTTCTTCTTTAAAGTAATTCACATTTTTTTCTGAAAGATCAAGCAACTTTTTTTTATCCCCTCCTTTTGGTATGGCAAAAATAATTTCATCGCTTTCAAGATCCAAGTCAAAAGGAACTACTATTTCGCTGGCTTCGCTATTAAATTTTTCGCGCAAATCGATGAGTGCCAGGCTCAGGATCTCTCCATCGGTTTCATCTAACTTAGGTTCCAAAGAAATGGTTTGTGTTTGAATAATTGTTCCGTTTTGAACCATCAGGTAGTTGATGTAGGCTGTATCCTTTTCTCTTAATATCGAAAACACATCAACGTTTGAAAGCGATTTACTTACGATTACCGATCTCTCCTGGTAATTTTCAAGCCCATCCAGTTTCCCTTTAATGACAGCCGCTTTTTCATATTCCAATTGCTGAGAATAAAATTTCATATCCTCCTTGTATCGCTGGATCACGGGCGCTAAATTTCCCTTTATCATTTGCCTCACCTGTTGCAAACCTTCTTCATAATCTTCCCTGGTTTGTAAAGCTTCACATGGACCTTTGCAATTTCCTAAATGATATTCCAGGCATACTTTAAATTTCCCTTTTGCTATATTATTTTGGGTAAGATTTAATTTACAGGTGCGTAAAGGAATGAACTCTTTTATAAAATTCAACAAGTCGCGCACCTTGCCTACAGAAGTAAATGGCCCTAAATATTCAGAGCCATCATTTAATTTATTGCGGGTTAAAAATATTCTCGGAAAAGGTTCATTTTTTATAACCAGGTAAGGATATGTTTTATCATCTTTTAAATTGATATTGAATTTCGGCTGAAATTGTTTGATCAAAGAATTTTCAAGAAGAAACGCATCCTGCTCACTATCAACAATAGTAAATTCAATATGGTTAATCCGTTTAACCAATTCATGCGTTTTATATCCGTTAAAAGTTTTAGTAAAATACGAGCTTACTCTTTTGCGGATATTTTTTGCTTTGCCTACATAGATGAGTTCATTTTGCTCATCAAAATATTTATAAATACCGGGATTAGTCGGTAGTGTTTTAATTAGTGTTTGAAAAAAATCTGCGGTCATAACTAAATCACATTTATTGCTTACAGCAATTAATCAAAGTTCCAAATCATTTTTTCTCCTCTTACTTGTGCCTTATGTCCTGCAATTTGTGTGATGGTTCTAATGCTGTACCATTTGTTTACCAGCCACGTTAACTGCGTGGTAATATTTTGATCAGCAGAATCTTTTTCTTTAACCATGTAAATTCTTTGGATAGAATTAGTTTGTGGATTCATATAAACATCCCAATGTATAAGATGTATGGAATCGGGTAATTCTTTTTTTGGATCATAAGAAAAAGTGTATGCATTGATCGTTTGGTCGAGAAAGGAATTTTCTTTGAACCATGAATACATTCCTGAGGAATCAATTTCAGGTGTAAGAAATGGTGTAGCGTTTTTTCTAATGTCCTCCCTTTTTAACCAGGTTGAATCTGTTTTTCCATTTTGAGTTGTAATTAACAAAGGAGTAACAGGCATGGTATCCAATTGTTTTAGCTGCCCTTTTAAAAAACTGGTAACAGGAAAAATATTTGTGCTATCGGCCTCCGTTTGCGCAGCTGCGGGTTGAGATGTTTCATTGGAATGACAGGCATTAAAAAAAAGAAAACAAACAAGCAGGAGAAACAAAAAGAATTTTTGCATGTGCAAAATTACAAATTAAAAAAGCCGTTGCAGGGTACGAAGCAACGGCCTTGAAAAAAAATCAGTTAAAAATTAAGATCAATAGAACCTATTTTGTTTAAATTTTATTTAGATATTCCAATTCTTATGCCATAATCTATCAAATGTTCCCTGGTAGGGTAAATATTTTTGTAAGTTGAAAACAATTGATACCTCAGATCCGGTCCCAAATGCCACTTAATTTTTTTACCAATAAAAGTGATATAGGAGCCAAAATGTCCTTCAAGATTGGTTTTCCTCACGAGTGCCGGATCGTTTACATAATATCTTCCGTCAGAAGAAATAAGATAGGCATTACCCTTCAAAACCATAGAAGGTTCAAACAATGAAGCTATATCAACTTTGATCTTTTCATTTCCCCAAATATTATATTGAACACCCAGCGGAATTGATACTTCAACACTATAATTTGTCAGATAAATATGATCCTGGCTTTGCCCATTTCCGAAATGAGTGATATAACTTTTAGAATAAGTTCCCCCGTGGCCATCGTTAAGAGTCAGATCTGCAAAAGTTGGATGCACCAAATTTGAGACATTGTTATAGCCTGAATAGCTCAAATTAAAGCCAGTAATAAATTTGAATTTCGTGTCAATTTTAAGGCTCATCTCTGCGCCTGTTTCAAGACCAAACCTTGGATTGTGTGTTTGTTTGAAAGAAGGCTGGTTGGACAGTACAACCATAGAAGAGTTATTGGCTGAAGGTTGAATTCTTTTTTTATTAAATGAAACAGAACTAATAGTTGGGTTCACATAAAATGTCCATTCTATCTTAGAGTTCTTTTTTCTACGCAGCCTATTTGCGTTGATTGCTGTATTTGCACTTAAAATATTATTTTGGATAGGAATAAAAGGTTCGATTTTATCAACACCTATTAATTTTCCGGTAAGAGATCCGGAAGACGGCAAATAAATGATTTTATATGAAGCCGGTAATGCCACCTCATTAGAAAATAATTCCGTCTTCTGGTTAAATGCTATTTGAAAATCTTTTTGCTGATTTTCTGATTGGTTTAAAACAGAAATTTCATCTATTTGTTGGTTTACTGTAGCACCTGTAGTTATTATAGCATTCCTTTTGTTATTAGTGATAATATTTTCTGGTTTAAAATATGTAACCGGTTTTTCTAAAGAAATGGCATTTGCGTGTAAATTCCGCTGATTCTGTGTTTGCCGTATATTTTTATCAGGAGAAATATTTGCTGATTCTGAATTAGTAACTGAAGTACTTTTATCTTTATGTTGAGAACTAAATTTTTCTTCCTTTATACTGTTTGCAGCATGCTTTAAATTTATTTTAGAGAAATTGATGCTATTATTTTTTTGCTCAATAAGCTGGCTGGTAACTTTAGCATCTTCTGAATGAAGAATATCTTTTGGAGATTTGATATCACTTTCTGCAGGAATATTAGAGTGACTTGTTGAATTATTTAAATTGCCAATCGTAATAAGGGTAATTAAAAAAACAATAGCTACTGTGAATGAAGGCCATTTACTTCCGGGATGCAAATTATTATAAATACCATTCCAAACTCGTTTGGAAGGTATCATCTTAAATTGATCCGCATGATCTTTAAGAGACTGCTCAAAATCGCTCATATCAAATCTTCTTTCCATTTTTCATACGTTTCAGTTAGTAATGATAGAGATTTAAAATATATCTGTAAACAGATAGTTTCTCATCTATTTCATTGAAACCATTCTCACATTTTCTCTCGGCTTTTGCAATATTTTTTTCTTAATCAAAATTTCTTCCAATAAGGCACGAGCTCTTGTATATTGAGATCTGCTCGTACTTTCTTCAATTTCCAATATTACAGAAATTTCCTTGTGAGAATATCCTTCAATTGCATACAAATTGAGTACCGTTCTATAACCGATCGGCAATAATCTTATACATTCCACCACTTGCTTAGCCTGCAGTATGGATGGAATATTATTATCACTAATCTGGATACTCGATGCATGAATCAGGTCAACACTATCAGAGAACTTTTTATTTTTTTTCAAAACATTAATACAGGTATGGACGACTATTTTTCTAATCCAACCTTCAAGGGCTCCCGAGCCTTTGTATTGATGGATTTGAGAATATACTTTTATAAAGCCTTCCTGAAGCATATCCTCCGCATCTTCCCTGTTGTGGGCATAACGATAACAAACACCAAGCATGCGCGGGCTAAATCTGCTATACAAATTCTCTTGCGCTGATGAAAGGTTCTCAAGACAGCCTTGAAGCATTATCTCTTCTGTCATAGTTTGCTTGTTTAACCCCACTAAGATAGGACAATTTTTTACTTAAAATGCTGCACGAATAAAAGTTTGTTAAATAAAAAATAGAAAATTTTTAATTTATCGCCCTTCTACAGCATTTTTTTTAATATCCTTTGATTTTTGAAGTCAAACTTGCGATATCACTAATCAGCGTCAATTAACACTTTTCCCGTCATTTGTTCAGGTATTGGTAGTTTCATCATGGTTAAAATCGTAGGTGCAAGGTCCCCAAGTTTTCCCGGTTGAATTTTTCCCCGCCATTCCTTATCAATTATAAAAAACGGAACCAGGTTTTTAGTATGCGCTGTATTAGGCGTGCCATCTTCGTTTACAATATAATCCGCATTCCCGTGATCAGCAGTAAGGAAAATCGTATATCCGTATTCCAAACCGGTCGTTACAATTTCTTTTACACAATGGTCAACCGTTTCTACTGCTTTTAGAACGGCTTCCCAAACACCGGTATGGCCTACCATATCCGCATTGGCATAGTTGAGGCAAATAAAATCTGCAGAATGTTTTTTTATCTCCGGAAGTAAAGCTTCTGTTAGGCCATAAGCACTCATTTCAGGCTGCATATCATAAGTGGCCACTTTTGGAGAAGGAACCATTATCCTGTTTTCTCCATCAAAAGGAACTTCCCTGCCACCGCTGAAGAAAAAAGTAACATGAGGGTATTTTTCAGTTTCTGCAATGCGTATTTGTGTTTTATTATTTGCCACCAATACTTCTCCGATTGTATTTACGAGGTCATCTTTCTGAAAAATAATGCGGATATTTTTGAAAGTATGATCATACAAAGTCATTGTAGTATAATCAAGTTTCAATGGCTGCATTTCATATTCCGGAAATGCAGTTTGTGTAAGCGCTTCTGTAATTTCACGGCACCTGTCCGTTCGAAAGTTGAAACAGATTACTGCATCGTCATCCCTAATTTCAGAATCGGGAGCTTCAGCATTTATGATAGGCTTCAGGAATTCGTCAGTAATATCATTCTTATAGGAGGTGCTTATGGTTGAAAAAATATTGGTAGTAATTTCACCTTTTCTATGTATTAAAGCATCGTAGGCCACTTTTATCCGCTCCCATCTTTTATCCCGATCCATTGCATAATAACGGCCCGTGATAGTAGCAATTTTACCTGTGGTTTTATCAAGATGATTCTGAAGATCTTCTAAAAAATTAATTCCGCTTTTCGGATCCGTATCACGGCCATCAGTAAACGCATGTATATACACATTTTCTAACCCATGTTTTTTACAAATTGTTGTGAGCGCTTTTAAATGGTTAATATGAGAATGCACACCGCCATCGCTTACCAGGCCCATTAAATGCAAAGGCTTTTTGTTTTCTTTAGCATAATTTAAACTTTCCAACAAGGCCGGATTTTTTTCGAATTCACCATTTTCAATTGCTACATTTATTCTTTCCAGTTCCTGGAAAACAATACGGCCGGCCCCCAAATTTAAATGCCCTACTTCACTGTTTCCCATCTGCCCTTCAGGCAAGCCTACAGCCCTTCCAAAAGTAGTTAACGTAGTGTGTGGATATTGATCATAAAGTGAACTTACAAATGGCGTTTTGGCAAACTGAATCGCATCACTTTCTTTCTTTTGGCCCAGGCCCCATCCGTCCATTATCAATAATATAACTTTTTTTGCTTCCATTTTTCAAAGCTAATTGTTAGCATTTATATAATTAAAATATTTTACTAATCATTTCATAATTTTTGCGTTTGGCACGTTTTTGGACAAATTTGTGCATAATTATTTCTCATGAAAAAATTTTTACTTGCTGCCCTTATTGTAACTGCATTTTCATCATTTACTTATATTTCTTTTACAGAAATTATTTCTGCTATAAAATCAGGAAATGCAGCTGAAGTAGCTAAATATTTTGATAATACCATAGAAATTACTTTACCGGAAAAAAGCAACTCATACAGTAAAAGCCAGGCGCATCTCGTGCTTCGGGATTTTTTTTACCAGAACCCCGTAAAAAATTTCGAAGTAATTCACCAAAGTGAAAATGCAGGCTCAGAATATTGCATCGGCAATTTAACTACCTCAACCGGTGTTTTTCGCACAACTATTTACATGAAACAAGTAGGAGCAAAACAATTGATTCAGGAACTTCGGTTTGAAAAATAATTGCTTAAAAAGTTATTAGCAAAAATTTAAAATCGGGCTTAATTGTTTGTTTACTGTAAAAGTAAATCTGCCGTAAAAGAATACGCTGTTTTAATTGCTTACGTTGAGCTTATCCTTCCCCCATCCAAAGAGCAAAGAAAAATTCTGCAACATTTGAATTTATTTCTCAAATAATCTATTTACATTTCGCTTGTTGGAAAGCCTTACAAATAGAGATTATGTTTAAAAAAATTACTTTAATTATTTCATCAATTTTATATTCACAATTTTCCTTTTGCCAGTTTAATGATTCAGTTCATCACCATTTTTCTTTTTCTTCCACAGGAGTTTATAACAAAACAAAAGATCATACATCGTTTGTTTTAAATAATGCGGTGGGATATGAAGTCAATCAAAAAAAAATTGCTTTTAATACCGGTGCTTCATGGATTTACGGCACTCAAAACCAACAGCTATCCAATAATGATGTATCGGCAGCAGCCAACATAGATTATTTAAAAGATGTACAATCCCTTTATTATTGGGGCCTTATAAATTTTGACGAAAGTTATTCTTTGAAAATAAATTACCGCTTCCAATCAGGTGTTGGAGTGGGTTATACTTTTGTAAAATCACCAAATTTTGATTTCGAAGTAAGTGATGGTTTTGTTTTTGAAACAAGTGATCTTACAGATCCTCTTATAGGAAAAGATGTATATCAAACAGTAAGAAATTCATTAAGAGTCAAATACCGTTGGTCTTATAACAATACCTTCATTCTTGAAGGCGGCAATTTTTACCAGCCTTCTATGATTTCTTTTAATGATTATATCATCAAATTAAACAACAAGCTTTCTGTGAAATTAAATAAATGGCTTGCCATCAATGCCTCTATGACCTACAATAAAATAAGCCGCACCAATCGTCAAAACATATTGCTCACTTATGGATTGACGATCGAAGATTATTTTTAAATTAACATCTTTTCCTTAATGATGATCATTTTTTTCCATTGATTTTTATTTACTATGTGAATATTTAGTTGATTTCATACATCCTATTTTAATTTTCATTTATCTAAATTTGTTTATGGCCTTTTCCCAAGAGTATCAAAACAAACTTGAAGAATTTATAGCCAATGCGCTTAAAGAAGATATTGGCGATGGCGACCATTCCACACGGTCATGCATAGACGCAGATGCAAAAGGCAAAGCAATTTTAAAAATTAAGGACAATGGAATTTTAGCAGGTGTAGACATAGCTGAAAAAATATTCTTATTTGTTGAACCGAATGCTGTTATCAAAAAATATAAGAAAGATGGTGATAAAATGGTTTTTGGAGAAACCGCCTTTGAAGTAAGTGCAAAAGTGTGGACCATACTTTCCTGTGAAAGATTAGTACTCAATTGCATGCAGCGAATGTGCGGCATTGCTACTCTAACCAAGAAATACACGGATAAATTGAACGGCTATTCAACAAAATTGTTGGATACCAGGAAAACAACTCCAAATTTTCGATTAATAGAAAAGGAGGCAGTTAAAATAGGCGGGGCTGTAAATCATCGTTTTGGATTATATGACATGATCATTTTAAAAGACAATCATATTGATTTTTGCGGAGGAATTGAAAAAGCGATCAACAAAGCTTATGAATATGTTCAGCAAAATAAACCGGGATTAAAAATCGAAGTAGAAACCAGGAACATTGAAGACGTCAAAAAAGTAATGGAAACAGGAAAGATAGACCGGATCATGCTCGATAATTTTTCTCCGGAAAAAATAAATGAAACTTTAAAGATCATCAATGGAAGGTTTGAAACAGAAGCAAGCGGAGGAATTACCCTGGATAACATTGAAAGTTATGCTGCCACAGGAGTTGATTTTGTGTCGAGCGGCGCAATTATCCACCAGGCTGTTAGTATGGATTTAAGTTTAAAGGCAGAAATAACACAATAATATGTCAAAGAAAAAGTTATATACAAAGGGAGGAATTGTTTATTCAACTGCAGAGGATTTCAATTCCATAAACGAAGAAGATACTGAAGAGTTTTTACCAACAGATGAGCAATTATTAAGGGTCGTTCTTGATAAGAAACACCGCGGCGGAAAAGTAGTTTCTATCATAACAGGTTTCTTTATGAAAGAAAGTGAAGTAGAAGCGATGGCAAAGAAATTAAAATCTTTTTGTGGGGCCGGAGGCTCTGCAAAAGACAATGAAATAATAATCCAGGGCGACCACAGAGAAAAAATATTACAATGGCTTTTAAAGAATGGATATAGTAAATCACGTAAAATTTAATTGAATTAATTAACCAGTTTTAATAACTTTATCACAATCGAAAACCATGATCTCAAAAATATCTGAAGGTGTTACTGTAAGCGTGGAAACTTTTTATCAGCCCGAATACAGCAATCCTGTGAACAGCGAATACATGTTTGCATATCGCATCACACTTGAAAATAATAATACATTCCCTGTACAATTACTAAGGCGGCATTGGTATATTTTCGACAGTACTTCCGAGCACCGCGAAGTAGAAGGCGAAGGCGTAATTGGCATTCAGCCTGTCATCAATTCAGGAGAAAAATACACGTATGTAAGTGGTTGTAACTTGCGTAGCGAATTGGGTAAAATGCACGGATTGTATTTTATGGAAAACTTCCACAATAAGCAAACGTTTATTATCAATATTCCTACTTTTGAAATGGTAGTACCTACGAAGCTCAATTAAATCCTGGGCTTGTATTTCGACTTGCCATAAATTTCTCTCGGATCTGTTTTCATCAATTCAGAAAGGCTCGTTTCCGGATATCTTTCCATAAATTTTTTCACAATTTGTAAGCCAGAAAAAGTACCGATATTTCCTGGTGCGCCTTCTCCAAGTTCAGGTGTTTTAGGACTTTCGCCAATATAGTTTTGGACAACATTATCATCTGATTTGTTCAAAAGATTATTGTTCAAAAAGAAATCCCAAATCACTGCCTCATTTTTTTCAGCATCTTCCATTTGCTTTTTGGTATAACCTACGCACACGTATTCAGGTGTGTAGGGCAAAAATCTCGTGAGCAAATACATTCGCCTCCCCCTGTCTACCATTCTCTCTATTAAGGCTTTGCCATTCATTTTACCGGGAAACAAATCATCAACTACATTTCTCATACAGTTTACTGGAATATGTTTTTTATCAAAATTATTCGACAAAAAATCAGGATATTCTTCCATTCCTTCCCTGCTTCTGTAAAAAGAAAAATCTTTTCCCATGTGAAGTTGTAAACCGATTCCCAAACTTTTAGTGGTAAGAACATCTCCCTGCACACCAAATGAAGTTTCAAAATTGGCATTTATTGGACCAATAAAAGTGATTATCGATTGAGGAATTTTGTATTCCGGAAAATAGTATTTTACAAATTGTAAGCCCTGTTCAATATCGTGTGTCTCTTTATCAAAATTATTATATAGTAATTCAGCAGAATCTTTTAACGGCATATAATCATGAATAAACATGCGCACGGCTTCATCTTCTTTATTTGCCGGCATCAATAAACTATCGAGATCCAATCCCAAAATATTAGCGGTAAAAAGCGGTAAAAAATCCGGATACTTTTGAAAAACAACTTTCATCGATTCGGCTACTTTGGTCGTATCCATAGCAAAAAAATCCTTTTCAAATCTTCTCGTTTCCAGGTTCACTTTTATGGATGAAACGTCAGGAATATTTTTATTTCCGTTGCATGAAACGAAAACTATCGCAGTAAATAAACAAATAAAACATTTTCTCATTCCCCAAATAAA
>JBBQWJ010000027.1:0-22157 GCA_038210685.1 Chitinophagales bacterium
CCTGATAGAAAGCAACTGGTCTGTTGCTGGTTTAGGAAGCATAAAACCTCCTACAACTGTAAGTATTACGCCAACCACCGGCCCTGTAAATTTGTAAGTAACATTCGATTGTATGCCTTTAAGGCTGGCATAAGAATTCATGACTCCAAAAATAAGTGCGCTTGCAGCTATACCAAACAGCACCAAAACCAGGTAAAAAATCCTGTCATCCATTTTTTCATTTCCGCCTTGTTGCATATTATGTAAATAATAATAGCCGATTGCAATGGCTGCAACGAGGCTTACAGCGGATATCAGCAGGTAAGTAGACGAATTAACCGGCTTCTGGGTTGGAGATTTGTTTGCCATTTTTTTATAAGATTTATAAAGTAGGTTTTCTAAAAGGATAAAGGAAAAACAGTAAAATCAAAATGATGGTGACCGATTTAATCACCAAGACCACATTGCAACATAAAATTATTCGTAAACACTTTTTGCACCTGGTCAGACAAAAGTTGGTTTCTACAAGCCTTCCATTTTAAAATATTATCGCCATACATTTTTTGCAACAGATCAGGGTTTAGGCCAAAATTGAATTTGCCCCAGTGCATGGTGAACGGTATGTTTAATTCATCAAGCCTGGTCCAAACTTTTTGGATAAAGGTTCTTGATAATTGCGAGTCAACGCCATCTAATTCCATGATACAGGTTTTATCAAAATGAGTAAATCCAAGTAAAGCTTCTGTGCCTTTTACATATCGTAGTGCAAGCGCTCCCGCAAAGGGAGATGCTTTGTTGATAGCAACTATTTCTTCTAACACCGTGCTGGCATTATCTGTGTGAACGCCTATGGCGGCGCTGGCGGCTTTTCCCCTGAATTTTGTATTACTAAAAGTTTCACCAAGCGTTCCGGTCATGCTTTGGCTAGCAGTGAAAGCCAAAGGGAATAATTTATTGACCAGCCCCGGTACCAGTAAAGCTGATAAGCCGGGGCCAAGGCCATCCAGCACTGTTTCCATTAATCCGAGTAAATCATCACCATAAGTAAATCCTTTATCATCTACAGTAATTCTGGTATAATCATCCCGGTAGGGCACCTTGTACATCGTTTTAAAATAGACGCCTTTCTTAGGATTGCCAGGCTCAAACATCTGGAGATTCACCAGTATCTCAAAATGATACATCTCTTTTCCGGGAGCATCATGAGGTATCGGAAGTTCTGTAAGAATAGCAGAAAAATCCAGGTGATTGATTGCCTGTTTTAAAGCATCATTGTACACAATATTTCCGGTGCGGTATTGTTCCAAAAGGAATACCGGTTCTGTTTCTATTAAGATGCCATGTATAAATCCAAAGCTTCCAAAACTTACCACCGCGGCATTAAACATATCATCATCTTTGATGGCTTCAGCGCCAAGCCAATTTATAAAATCATCAGAGGCAACAGGGTTTGATTTTTTTTCAATCCAAACATGCCTGTCGGGCCCTACCACAATATGCAATCCTACAATTGAATCATGCACTGCGCCTACATTAAATGCTGATCCATGTGTGCCGGTAGAGGTACATCCTGCAATGGTTTGCCCATTGCTTGCGCCAGATGCTTTCAGTGATCTTTTAGGATTGGAATCCTTCTCCAATTTCTCGTCCAGATCGAGTATGCTTATACCGCATTCTGTAAAAAGAAGATCGCCGGCACTTCCACCTTTTTGCAAATATTCGGGAGCGACAAAAGAATTTTTAAGGTTATAAGTGAGCCGCAGCGCTTTTGTATCTACAAGGCCACCCTCACAAATGGCTACTTCGGAAAATGACCATCCATTGCCCAACGCGCGTAATTGTATATTATTTTCAAGTGCGTATTGAATAAGCCATTGAAAATTTTTAGTCGTATCCAGGTAAGGATTGGCAGATTGAGAAGAAGGAATACTCAATTTAAATGAACAATCTTTTTCGAAAGTATGTACAAAATTCTCATGGCCATTTTCCCATTTAGTAATGGGTAATAATGAAATGCCATCTGGTAAATTAGTTAGAGTTAACATTGGTAATTTTTTTAATTATGACCTAAGGAATCTGTTGCCGGGCTGTAGGGCGCGCATGCCCATTCAATTCTTTGTGGCATCACAATGCCGAGAGAAACCACCGTTATTAAAGCGAAGCCCAAATTATTTTTTACCGTCACCTGGTCAAGATGATTAAACCTGCTGTCGCATTTTGGATTAATATCTTTTGGTTGTACTAATCCCCATGCAAAAGACCAGGTAGTTTTTTGATTTAATGGATTGTTTGCAAAAGTATCTGAATCATATTTGGCGACAATTCGGGTAGTAGTGCAGGAGTTAAGGGAAGTAACCATTATCATCACTAAAATGATGATGGTATTTCGAAAATATTTGGTAGAAATCATGTTAAAAGGTTTATTAGAATTAATAAAGTTAATTACGGGTTCATTTTAATTTTTAAGCAATTCAATCAATTTATCAACATCCGGTTCTTCCATCATTCTCACTGGCTTTAAAAGAAATTCCATCCATATACCCGGGCTGATAATCTGGTTATCTAGTTCTACTACCATATTATCTATCTGCGAAATATGGCTGTTCTTTAAAGTGTTATCTGTATTGGCCAAAACTATTGCGTTTGCCCATGAGCATTTCCTTGCGGTAACAATGCTAAAATTGAGAACCGCCTTTTCCTGGTTATTACTGATACCGGCCAGCAGCTTTAAGGGAGGCCAAATGTTGCACAAAGTATCTTGTACCAGTTGTGATTGAGTTTCTATTATTTCATTGATTTTTTCAAAGTCAGGTTGAAGGCCGTAAATGCTGTTACCTGGAGAACACTGGGCCGCAGCGATACACAAATCAAGATTAATATGAGTATTGATTCCCAATAAAAGATGTTGCAAAACAATTAATTCTGAGTTTTGGCAAGCGTCAAAAGCGGTTTGCCATGCATTGGAACAAGGTTGTTTTTTTATATAAGCGTCCCAGGCCGCAAAATAACGCGAGGCAAAGATGATATCAAGTTTCTCCATTCTATTTCCATCCTGGAATTCGTTTGCAATTATAGCTTGTTTCACTGCGGCTGTCATCCGGCGGTATAAAGTGGCAAAATACCCCAGGCGGCTTTTATTGGAAAAGCTCCATTCAATTATATCATCTAATTGAGCAATTACTCCGTCAATTGTAGTGATAGAATTCATAATGGAGATAATTTAAAATTTATAGGAAATAGATAATAAAAACCAATCAAACTATCCCTGGAAAAGGCTTTCAGGGTTCAAAATGAATCTTTGAAATTTGTGGTATTTTTCAGATGAGCAGTTCTCACTAATTATGCAAAAATCAACCATTAATTAATCCCGGAGAATCGATTGGTATATTAAGGCTGCACAAAAGATTTTGCAATAGGATTGGATTAAAACAGGAAAATAATTGGTACTTATTCTTTGGGTAATAGAAGAAATAAAAATTTGAATACGTACAAAAAAAGTATCTCAATGAAAACCGTAGGAAAGTTACAAAAGGCTGTTCAATAATAAAAATTTTTTTCTGGTAACCGCTATGAATAGTTATTTAAGCGTTATTTTTTTTTGAAATGCTTTTAATAAGTATTTTAAAATTCCTTTGTCTTAATAATTAACAGCATGCATCAATAACTATCAAAAAAAATCGGCAAAAATGATAGTAAGCCAACAAATAACGGGGATTTTAATTTTGATTTTTTCATTGGTTGTAATAACCATAAAAAATGGTAAGTTATGTTTTGCGTAGAATAGGAGATTATCGAAGCTTAGATTCCAATTTTGTTTCATAAAAAAACCTCTCTTGTTTTTAAGAGAGGTTAATTAAAAAAAGTGGAGCTGCAGGGATTCGAACCCTGGTCCAAACACATTCGCCGTAAGCCTTCTACATGTTTATTTTTGCATTATTTGTCGGGAAAAGGCAGGAGCAAAACAAACCAACTTTTTCCTTAGCTGTATAGTCTTAAGCAATTGTCACAGCCTTCAATTGCAGCAGCCCGTTTTATTTTGAGTCGGCGGAAGAGCGTGGCAACAGGCCAGCCAGCTCATCGGCCCTAATGGAAGCGAATCTATCGATTACGCAGCCATGGCAAGTTGTGTATTGCCATTTAGAGTTTTCGCATTCAGATTAAAGCGCTAATTACGCAACGCGCTACATGCTTATACTTACAAAGAACTATGCTGTCAAAACCGGTCAGCCCCGGGTTTTATAACCAGCAAATTTACAAAAACTAATGACGAATATGAAATAAGAAAACGGCATATAAGAAAGCATTAACAGCCATTGCTCTTATTCAATTACATTTACAAACTTTTTTAAGCAAATTGAAGTAATGGAACCAAAGCAGTTTTATCAAAACAGGTTAGAAGATTTAAATGGGCAGTTGCAGAAATTAAAACAAAAGAAATCCTCTTTTGCCTGGATGCGGCTTGGCGCTATCATTGCCATCATTGCTGCATTTTATTTTCTTTGGTCACTGGGAGCATTGTATGTAATTATTGCGTCGGTTTTATTGTTGTTCATTTTTATTCAACTTATAAAAGCTGATCTTAGAAATCATTCTAAAATCGAACACACTGTGAGGCTCATCAATACTAATAAAAATGAATTAAAGTTTCTCGCCGGTGAATACCTGGAGTTTGATGGTGGGGTTGAGCATATCCCGAAAGAGCATGCTTATGCAAACGACCTGGATATTTTTGGTCGCGCTTCTTTATTTCAATACCTCAACCGAACTACTTCGGAGCCCGGAAGTCGCATGCTTGCTGAATATTTAGCTTCTGCGGCAGCAATAGATAGTATTTCAGAAAGGCAACAAGCAGTAAAAGAATTATCCGGCAAAACATTATGGATACAGGACCTCAGGTCTTATGGCTTAAAAAACAAAATCACTTTTTCAACCAAAAACCAACTGGAAAACTGGATGAAAGAACCGCCGGTTTTTTCCGGGTTTAAACGATGGAAGTGGCTGCGCTATTTATTGCCTGCGATTATACTGACTGTTGTTGCACTTTATATTTTTGATGAAGTGGGCAATACGATCTTTTATTTATCACTATTGATTTTTGCGGTGATCGCTTACCAGGTAAATAAATACGTAGCTCCCATCCACGACCAATTGTCAAAAGCAGCAGATGAATTGAGTACGCTTTCAGAAAGCATCTCTTTAATAGAAAAAGAAAAATTTGAAAGCCCTTTATTGCAAAAATGGCAAGCGGTTTTTGTCGAACAAAATAAAAAAGCTTCAGAAGAAATTTTAAAAGTGAAAAAGATTTTAGATAAGCTGGATATCCGCTATAATATTGTTTTATCTGCACCATTAAATCTTTTGTTGTTGTGGAATTTACAGCAGGTTCTTGATCTTGAAAAATGGAAGGAAACTGAACAAAATAATTTCAATTTATGGTTTGAAACATTAGCTCATTTTGAAGCACTCAATAGTTTTGGTATTTTATATTTTAATAAACCTCAATGGATATTTCCAACCATTAGAGCTGAATATTTTTCTATTGAAGGAAAAGAAATTGGCCACCCTTTAATTCCAATTGAAAAACGGGTAAATAATTTTATCGACATTCCCGATAACGCAGAACTTATGCTGGTAACGGGTTCTAATATGGCAGGGAAAAGTACCTATTTGCGAAGCATCGGGGTGAATATAGTGCTGGCGATGGCAGGTGCACCTGTTTGCGCGCGGTCATTTTCGGTATCGCATGTACAACTCATAAGTAGCATGCGCATCAGCGACAATCTTGAAGAAAGCACCTCTACTTTTTATGCTGAATTAAAAAAACTGAAAACCATTATTGAGAAAGTGAATGCAGGAGAAAAAGTATTTATCCTTTTGGATGAAATTTTAAGAGGCACCAATTCTTTCGACAGGCACACAGGTTCCAAAGCGTTGATCAAACAACTTATTAAAAAGAAAGCGGCAGCGATTATTGCTACTCACGATTTGGAACTGGCCACTTTAAAAGAAGATTTTTCCCAACATATTTTGAATTATCATTTTGATGTGCAGGTGAGCAATGATGAATTATATTTTGACTATAGCCTGAAACCCGGTGTATGCAATAGTTTGAATGCTTCTATATTAATGAAAAAGATTGGCATTGAACTTTGATTTTTGCTAAAACCAGGTGATGATCTTTTTATCTCTAACTTAATTTGGCACTGTAGTTGGGTTTTAACCTGAAAAAATTATGAAGAAGATTTATCTTTTGGGATTGGTATTTTTATTTTCCTTTAGCGGATGTGAAACAGCTAAGTCTATTATGGATTCTGTCGGAACAGGAAATGGCAATCTTACCACTGCGCAAGTTGTAGAAGGCTTGAAGACCGCATTAGAACTGGGAACTGATTCTGCCACTAATCACCTTGCCGCTCTTGATGGTTTTTATAAAGATGCGATGGTTAAGATCCTGATGCCGCCAGAAGCGCAAAAGGTCGAAAATACTTTGCGTAATGTGGGTTTGGGAGGCTTGGTTGATAAAGCGGTGTTGTCAATGAACAGGTCTGCCGAAGATGCTTCTAAATATGTGGGCAATATTTTTTTGAGTGCCATCAAACAAATGACCATCCAGGATGCCTTTGGAATTTTGAGAGGTGGAAATACCGCTGCTACTAATTATTTAAAAGAAAAAACCAGCGAGCAGTTGCGTGCCGCCTTTACTCCCATAGTTTCTAAGTCCCTTGATAATACCAGCGCTACAAAATACTGGAGCGATGTTTTTACGACTTACAACCGGTTTAGCAGCCAGCCCGTTAATACTGATCTTACCGCGTATGTAACGCAAAAAGCCTTAGATGGTTTGTTTTATAAAATTGGCCTTGAAGAACAACTGATAAGAAAGGATCCTGCAGCAAGAGTTACAGATATTTTGAAAAAAGTTTTTGCAAATCAAAACGCCACCTCCACTTTTTAAAGTTTTGCTGAATTTTAAAATTAAAAATTTCAGGAATTTATTGGTTTACTGTTAATGTTTTTTCTTGAATATAACAGTCACAAACAAACGAAAATGGTTTTTGTTTGTTGCAAAGATCTATTCTGCTTTCCTTATAGCGTTTGCCAAAGATTCGTAAGTTTCATCATAGTGTTCCAATCTTTCATCATCTATAAAAAAAGTAGGCGTATCTGTTACTTCGCTGCGAATACCACTTTCGATATCGCTTTCAATTTTTGAAATAACATTTTGGCTGTTGTAATCATTTTCAAACTGGGTCACATTTAGATTTAATGACTCGGCAAAATAAATAAGGTTGCTTTCACTTAGCTGGTCCTGTTGTTCAAAAATGAGGTCATGCATTTCCCAAAATTTATTTTGTAAAGCCGCCGCTTCGGCTGCTTGTGCGGCTATCATCGCCTCAGGGTGTGAATCGTGAGGGAAATTCCTAAATACAAAAACTAATTCAGTATGAAATTCTTTCATTAATTTTTTGATAAGCGGATGTGCTTCTCCGGAATGCGGACACTGATAATCGCCGTATTCAACCAACGTAATTGAAGCACTTGTTTTTCCTTGTATGTGGTCCAAAGATCCTACCGGCGGATTTAATTCAACCATAAATAAATATTATTTTTAAGGGTTTAATCAGATTATTTTATGTGTTTTATTCAGCTTTCATTTCTTAAATTAAATAATATTCAACAAGATTAATGCCGTTTTATTTCAATCAACACCCAGTTAATAAATAGTGAATAGATTTGCACTAAATTCAAAAGCTATGGAAAAGAAACCACTAAAACGAAATGAGAATCTCGTAAAGCTTTCAAAGGACCATCACGCCGGACTTTTGTTTTGCTGGAAAATACGACAGGGCGTTAAATATCATATCGAAACAGATCGAATGATTAAATATGTAAAATATTTTTGGGATCATCATTTTGCTTCACACTTTAAAGAAGAAGAACAATTTCTTTTTGCCCCGTTAAAAGATAAAGAAGTTCAGAAGGCACTGGATGATCATCAGAAAATAAAAATATTTGTTGATAAAATTGCCGTTTCAGGAATGGAAAGTGAAGACGATGTTTTGCTTGAACTGGCAGATACGGTGGATGATCATATTCGTTATGAAGAAAGAATTTTGTTTCCTCATTTGCAGGAAGAATTATCGGACGAACAACTTGAAAAGATTGGAGAACAAATAGTGAATGAGCCGCTAACGGATAATTATGAAGATGAGTTTTGGATCAAATCCCGTTCTTTGTAAAATTGGCTGAATGATTGAACGAGAAAGAGATATTACGTTTACCCTTAGGTATTCTAGCGAAGAAATAAAAGTAGAAACATACGAAGGGGAATACAGAAATTTGATGGTCCTCATCAATGAAAAGATCTATGTGGAGGATTTTGGAGAATGTAAAGGAATAGGCAGATGCGGAACATGTTTGATAATAACGGAAGGAATAAAGCAGGGTGCTTCTGTTATGGAAAGAAATGAAAAAAGTACGCTTCAGAAATGTGGGGTTCAACATAAAGGCATTCGTTTATCCTGCCAGGTAATGATCAATTCTGCTCTGCAAAATGCTTATATACAAATTGTTGAAGAACGGGAAGATGTGAGATAATTTTAGCTTAATAAAGAGAGAATCCAGATAATTATCGATCGCAGAATCTTATTTTCCAAATCTCATCCTATCCAATTTTTGCTACTTTTAGTTATTAAAAAATAATTCCTTGAAACGTTTACTTCTACTTTTCACTTTTTGTATTACCTCTATTTTTATGATGGCCCAGATAAAAATTCCAGGATATTATATTCAGAAAAAGAGTTTTACTGATTCGTTGCAACAAATTGTGCATGATGTAAATCTTGATGGAACGTATGATGCCGGCGAAGATGGAATGGAAAAAATTTCTTTTGCTGTAATTGATTTGAATGGACGCAAACCAATACTGGGCGGCGTTAATATTAAAAATTTTATTTACCCTGCTTCGCTTTATAAAATGTATGTGGCGATGGAAGTATTGAAACAGGTAAGTGAAGGAAAGTATTCCCTTTTCAAATCTTATGTAGTAAAATCGCCAAACGACGTGGACAAAGCCCCGGAAATAAGTTGGGACCCTCGACCGCTTTTGAGAGATGGAGATACGGTGACAGTAGATTATTTATTAGACCTGATGATAACACGAAGTGATAATTCTGCGGCCAACTGCCTTATTGATATTGCAGGCCGAAAAAATATCAATGTAACGATGCATAAAAATGGGTGGTATGGCAGCGAAGTAACCCGGAAATATTTGAGCCGAAAATTTGAAGACCCCGGATATGATACCATTCGGGGAACAGAGACCTGCGCTTTGCATGCTGCGGATTTCATGTATAAAGTGTATATCAATAAACTGATAAATCCATGGGTGAGCCGGCAAATGAAGGTTTTGCTGGGCAGGCAACTCGACACCACAAAGCTTTACACAGGGCTTCCCCAAAACGTGATGTTTTATCATAAATCCGGATGGTGGAATTATTTTACAAACGATGTAGGCATTGTAGATGATGGACAGATTAAATATGTAATTGCTTTGTTGACGCCTATTACGGAAGAAGAGGCGCGGCCAAAAATGAAAGAATTGTCAAAACGGGTATATTATTTGATAAAGAATTTGCATTAGTTCTGTAGCTGCATTGATAATTTTCTAAAACTAATTTTCGTAACAGGAATCTATCTAATAACACTTCTCATATGTTTACTTTTTCTACTCATCATTTAAAAAAAAGTGTTCAACCTAAATCCGTTCTCTTTTTTTTATTTACGATGTTAATCTCGTTGAACAGTTTTGCCCAATCAACCAGTGTTTCAGGTCATGTTGTGGGCTCTGATGGTCTGCCTCTTGCAGGAGTTTCTGTGCAGGAACAAAACGCTACGAACGGTACTGCCAGCAATTCTTCAGGAGATTTCACTCTTAATGTGAGCAATCCTAATGCGACATTGTTGATTTCCTCTTTAGGCTATACATCCCAAACCATTCCTTTAAATGGACGCACAAATATTACGGTAACGCTTATTGGTTCTGTAACGCAATTGGAGCAGGTAGTGGTAATTGGGTATGGTACGCAACGCAAAAAAGATCTAACCGGCGCTTCAGCTTCAGTGAAGGGTGCCCAAATTGCTGATGTGCCTGTACTTACTGCTACGCAAGCGATCCAGGGGAAAGTTGCCGGTGTACAAATAACCAGTTCGGGTGCACCGGGAAGCGCTCCGGATGTAAGAATAAGAGGAGTTGGTTCAATACTCGGCGGAGCCGCGCCGCTTTACGTGGTTGATGGAATTATTACTGATGACATCCGTAATATCAACAGCAATGATATTGTTTCTGTGGATATTTTAAAAGATGCTTCGTCCACTGCAATCTATGGAGCAAGAGCGGCCAATGGGGTAATATTGATAACCACAAAAGCCGGCGTAAAAGGCAAGTTCCAGGTAAGTTATAATGGGTATGCCGGTGTTAAAATGCTCGTTAATACTGTACAAATGGCGGCACCAAATCTTTTTGCCGTTTATTCAAATGATGCAGCCGGAGCTCCTAATATTACTTCGGCAGATATTACCGGAAGTACCAACTGGCTTGATGAAATTACGCGCCCGGCCATCATGCAAAATCACAATATCTCTGTGAGTGGCGGGAAAAACAAATACAGGTTTTATTTTTCGGGTGGCTATCTTGATGAACAAGGGGTATTAAAAGGCAATGATTATAAAAGATTTTCATTGCGGTACAACCAGGAACTTAACGTAACCTCTAAATTAAAGTTTGGGAATAACCTTTCTTTTTCTCATTATATTTCTCAAAATAAACCTTACGGCGCTTTTACACAAGCTTATCTTGCTGCGCCAATTTATAATGCAAAAAATCCGGACGGAACCTACGGATATACCGATAAAAGTAATGTAGGAAATCCGCTGGCAACTTTAGACTACACACATGATAAAAGCTATGGCAACCGCGGTGAAGGTAGTTTGTGGGGCGAATATAAAATAACCAAAGACCTTTCTTTCCGTTCTTCTTTTGGTATTGATCTACAGCAGGATAACGGGCAGGTGTATGTGCCGGTTTACATGGTGAATTCTACACAAAAAAATGAAACCAGTCATTTATATTATAGTGCAGATAGTATTTATCAATGGACCTGGGATAATTATTTTACTTACACAAAAGATTTTGGAGAAAAGCATCACTTAGTGATAACTGCGGGTCACACTTCAGAAAGAAGAAATGGCTGGAATCAAAATTCTTCAAAAGATAATGTGGCCAATAATATTGCTGATTGGAAACTAAATTTTACGGATACTTCCGGCGCTCAACAAAATGTAAGGACACCCATTGGTAACTATTACAAACGCGAATCTTATTTTATTCGTGCGAACTATTCTTTTGAAGACAAATACCTGGTAAATGCCACCTTCCGTCGTGATGCCAACAGCAATTTTTCACCACAAAACCGTTGGGGAAATTTTCCGGCTCTCGGACTTGGCTGGATCATTACAAAGGAGGATTTCATGAGCCATCAAAAATTGTTTGACAATTTAAAACTACGCGCCAGTTACGGTTGGGTAGGTAATGATGTTATTGGCCCCGGTGCTTTTTTGCTTAAGCCTACAGAATATTTATACGCCTATTTTGGAACAACAAGAGTAAATGGTGCTATCCCAACAGGCATTATTGATCCAAATTTAAAATGGGAAATTAATAAGGAACTGGACTTCGGACTTGAATTTACTTTACTGAAAGGAAAATTGAGTGGCGAAATAGATTATTACAACAAAAAATCAACAAATGCTTTGTTTACTATACCACTGGTTGATCTTGGTTTCGGAAGCACTTTCTTAACCAATGCTGCCAACGTTTTAAATGAAGGAATGGAATTTTCTCTTTCATGGAAAGGAAAAATAAATGATCATACCAGTTATACCCTGGGTGCCAATGCAACTGTAAATAGAAATTTAGTGCAAAATGTGGGGCTTGGAAAAGCGCTTTATTTTGGTAGCCTCAATAATGGTTACCAGGCTACTGCAACTGTTGTAGGGCAGCCGATCGGTTCTTTTTGGGTTTATAAAACGGCCGGTATCTTTCAAACGGCAAACGACATAGCTGATTATCCTCATCTTAATAATACCGTTCCCGGTGATTTTAAAATTGTAGATGTAAACGGAGATGGAATTATTGATACTAAAGACCGGGTTTTTGTAGGTTCGTATCAACCTAAATTATATGGAGGTGTAAATGGATCAGTCAATTGGAAAAATTTTGATTTCAGTTTTGATCTCTATGGAAATTTTGGAAACAAAGTTTATAATGCAAAAAAAGGTGTGAGGACAGGAGGCAATTATAATGTAGAATATAAGGTGGCGATTAACAGGTGGCAGCCGGGAAGTAATGAAAATAACTATCCGAGGGCATTTAATGGTGTTGTTCCGCCTATGGATTATTTTGTAGAATCAGGCTCCTTTGTAAGAGTAAATAATCTTACACTCGGCTATACTTTCCGGCCAAAAGAAAACCCGGTTCATGTGGGCAGCCTTAGGGTGTATGCAAGTGCTCAGAATCCTTTTATATTTACTAACTATTCCGGCTTCACACCAGAATTGCCGGGTAATCAAAATGAAGCAGGAATCGAATTAAACGCTTATCCCATTTCAGCAACTTATATGATAGGACTGAGTATTCAATTCAAATAGGTTTTACAGAAATTGGAACAAGGCAATAAAATATTGGAATCTTAAAATGAAAATTACTGGCATGAAAACTCAATTACTTAAAAATATAATGAAGACGATTAATATTTTCTTCTTACTCATTTTTTCAAGCACACTATTCGTATCGTGCGGAAAAAAGTTTTTAGAGGAGAAGCCACGCACCGTTTCCCTGGTCGATCTGATGAACAGCCCTGATGGTGGTTTGAGAATGGTGGCTGCTATTTATAATAAATTATATGATTTTGGTGAATATTCATTCTCATGGATCGGCGTGTCAAGTATTACATCGGATGATGCGGACAAAGGAAGCGATATTGGCGATACAGGTGCAGATAAAGACCAGTTGGATAACTGGACGTTTACGCCTTCTTCAATTTCATTTGCTGAGTTGTGGTTAAATAATTATGAGGGTATAGGAAGAGCAACTTATGCTTTAAAATACTTGCCCGACATGAATGTACCTGATAAAGAAAGATTAATAGGAGAGGCTGAACTGCTTCGTGCTAATTTTTATTGGAACCTTGTCCGCATTTTTGGCGGCGTGCCTATTATCGATAATCTTTTATCCTCAGAAGCTGAAATAGAAAGCGCTACTACACGGGCCACTAAAGAAGAAGTATACGCTTATATAGAAAAGGATGCGCAGGATGCTATTACCAAACTTCCCGCTACCATTCCTGCGGCAGAAAACGGAAGGGTAACTAAATACGCCGCTGAAGCTCTTTTGGCAAAAGTTTATTTATACGAAAAGAAATGGGCCCAATCAAAAGCAATGTGTGATGATATAATCGCATCTAATCAATTTGCACTCGATCCTGATTATGCCCAAATTTGGAGAGAATCCGGAGAGTTTTCAAAGGAGTCAATATGGGAAGTAAACGCGATCGGTACACAACCCAATCTTGGTATATGGGAATACTTTTTAGTGCAGGCCCCAAGAGGTGCTAACGGTTTAGGCTGGGGGTTTAACACACCTTCACAGGATCTTGTAAATGCTTACGAACCGGGCGATGTTAGAGAGGCCGCTACCATCATGTTCAGCGGCGAAACTTTGTGGGATGGTTTTGTGGTAAGCCCGCTGGCAACCAACCCCCGGTACAATTATAAATCTTATGTAAGTAAAACCATGGAAACGTATGATGGAGATGATGTGCAAACTAATAAGAATCTGAGGCTCTTTCGCTTTGGAGAAATATTGTTAATAAAAGCGGAAGTGGAAAATGAGTTGGGAAACATTGATGTAGCTAAGCAGGCACTTGATAGCGTTCGGCACAGGGCGGGTTTGCTTTCCACCACAGCAGATAATAAAAACGATTTAAGAGAAGCTATTTATAAAGAACGCCGGGTAGAAATGGCTTTTGAACACGATAGAATGTTTGATTTACAAAGAACAGGCAGAGCCGGAGTTGTATTAAGAGCCTTGGGAAAACCTTATGTTGATGGGGTAAATGATGTGTTTCCGATTCCCCAGATTGAAATAAATCTGAGCAACGGAAAGCTTACTCAAAATCCGGGTTATTAGTTTTTCCCCCCTTTTCTGTTAAGAAATGCCAAATCTTTAACTCATTTTAACTGATATTAAAAGCATTTTAAAATTGGGAATAGAATTTGAAGCAACCATTATAAGAATTCTCAACCCTTTTTTTCAAAAAAATATTAAACAAAAAATGAAAAAGCTATTAATTAAAAACATTTCCCTGTTACTTGCCGGAACATTTCTTTTTTCCGTGCTCATGACCTCGTGCAGCAAGAGCAGCACACCTGACGTAGTACTTCCTAATATTGGGGGCTATCCTTCTTCTGATTCGGTAGCAGCATCTAACTTGAAGGCTTACTGGAATTTCAATGGTAATCAAAAGGAAATAAAATCCGGAACCGATGCTTCTTCCTCTGCACGTGTTTCATATACAGATGGAGTAGAAGGCCAGGCTATCAAATTGGACAGTGGTTATGTTTTTTATAATTCCATTCCTGCATTAGATGGAATGACTTCTTTTACAGTTAGTTCATGGGTTCAGGTTAGGAATAATTACGATACACTTGGAAATGCATTTACTTCAATGATTTTCCAATTGTCCAAACCCAACAGCACATTTGGAAATATCAATCTTGGTTTAGAGACCAGTTGGAAACCAGCTACCAATGATACATTAGTAGTTCATGGATGGTATACCGATCCTTCAAATGGTTTGCAGGATAATAGAAATGATCCATTTGGTAATCCACCGGTTGGAGTAGTTTTAGATACTACCGGAAAATGGATCAACTTAATAATGACTGTGGATAATAATAATCCGGCTATGATTAAAATTTATGCAAACGGCCAAAGCATTGGTGCTTATGACAACAGGGGCGCTAATGTATATACCCCAGTAACGCCTTCCAGTGTGATTATTGGTGGATGGTTGAACAATGTTCCCGGCCAGCCTCATACTTCAGATACTTGGCCACACGGTTTTGTGGGAAGTATAGACCAGGTAAGGGTTTACAACAAAGTGTTATCGCAGGATGAAATATCAGCATTATACCAGCTTGAAAAAGCAGGACGATAGAATAGAAGATAAATCCTAAATATAAAAAGAGGCTACCTTCAATTTGTAGCCTCTTTTCTTTTTTAATAAAAGTGGATTTTTGGAAATAGAAATCCCGTTTATTTATTGGTTTGCTGTTGTGGAAGTAAAATATTATTTCTTCCTTTTTGAGCCTCAATTGGTTCGCAGGTATAATGCAAAGTATTTGTGGCAAATAATTTATAATCATAAGCGAGTTCACTGGTCTTCGTTGCTGGTTCCGTTGCAATTTCATTTATTGAATTTGCTGACTGTGATCCCGTTTCTGAAAGCGTATCAATGCCATACAAAGGATCAGTGCCCGGGTCAGCAATTACTTGTGCAGATATTTGAGCTGAAACTAAACAGGCGCAAATGAAAAAGAATGAGGTTAGTTTTATTTTCTTCATAAGATTGGATTGTAATATTCTTTTAAACGAAGTTTTACAATACCAAAATTGGATAATCCCTTCCAAATAAAGTGTAGTTCAATCTGCAATAATTTGTAGTAATTTTTCTATAAAAAAAGCGATAGTTTAATCTATCGCTCTTTTATTTCTTAGGTTACCAACGGCACAATATTTTTGGCGTCTGGTTTATTTAATCAGTCATAATATAATCATTGGATAGGACGGATTTTATACGATTGTATTATCTGATAATTAAAGTAAAAATATACCAGAAGCTCAAGAGTTCATGTAGTAATTACACTAATTATTTGTAGAAATAAAACGACAAACGGAAGAGGGGGCAATTTTATAAACTGAGAATAACGTTATGCGCTTTAGCGAGATTGGTAAGGTCAATAATATTATGACAATGTAATTTCTCAAATATCCTTGCTTTGTGCGTTCCAACTGTTGAGGTGTGAACATTCAGCTTTTTGGATATTTCAGCAACAGATTCACCCAGGGCAAGGTGTTGTACTATTTCAAATTCGCGTGATGATAATTTGTCGAAAGGGTTTTCTGATTCGCGTTTCGAATTCAGCTCAGATAATAATTTTTGAGTAAGTTCCGGGCTCACGTAAGTCTTATTATTTAAAACTGTAGTAAGGGCTTTTTCAATTTCGTCATTTGGGGCATCTTTTCTTAAATAGCCCATTGCACCCAATTTCAAATATCTTTTTGCATACACTTCTTCAGCATTCATACTAAACATGACGATCCTTGTTGAAGGATTAAGTGTAAGAATTGTTTGTAAGGTTCCAAACGAATCTGTGTTGGGCATGTTCACATCCATCACCACCAGGTCATAATCTTTTTGTTTTATTTTGTTCAAAGCAGAATCTCCGTCATAAGCCTCATCAATATTGCTATGCGCAAGAAAATCATGGATCAGCAACTTCAATCCGGTTCTCACTATCGAATGGTCATCAACAAGTAAAATATCAGGCATTTTTTTATTTTTGCATTCCTAAGCCGTTAATAATCAAATGTAAATTATTAAAGTTTTTAAAGGAAATTTCTTTTAGAATAATCAAAGAAGGGAAAGGAAAAATTTTTGATTTTATCTCCCCCAGTCTTACCTATTGTTTAAATACAGCAAAGAATGAACCGTCTTTGTCATTTTGATTCTTTAACATGGCATTAATCTTGAACCATATAGTATTACCTTAAAATGTTCGTTCCTTTGGAGCTAATTTTGACAGATTGACAAGTGAAAAATACATATGAGTAATAACTTTTTTTTGAATGGGCCGGAAGATGAAATGGAATTTATGCCCATGATTCCTTTGCATGAAGATGGAGATGGAAATGATGAACAGCCGATCCCTGCTGAATTGCCGCTGCTTCCTTTAAGAAATACGGTTCTTTTCCCCGGGGTGGTGATTCCCATTACCGTAGGTCGCGATAAGAGTATAAAGGCCGTAAATGACTCTTACAAGGCTGACAAATTGGTAGGAGTGGTTTCACAAAAAGACAGCCTCGTAGAAGAACCAGCTGCAAAAGATTTGGTAAATGTGGGAACGGTTGCTAAAATCCTGAAACTGATAAAAATGCCGGATGGAGGAACTACTGTGATCATCCAGGGCAAAAAGCGATTTAAAATTGATGAGATCACTTTAGAAGATCCTTATTTTAAAGCTAAAATAACGGTACTTGCAGATGATGAATTAAAAGATGATACCGATTTTGACGCGATGGTAGGTTCAATCAAAGAACTTGCAGGGCAAATTATACAACTCTCGCCGAATATGCCTTCTGAGGCAACTATCATTTTAAAGAATATTGAAAACCCGGCGTTTTTAATTCATTTTGTAAGCAGCAACCTTAATAGTAATATTCTTGAAAAGCAAAAACTGCTGGAGATACAGAATATTAAGGAAAGAGCTGAAGTGCTTTTAAATTTATTGCAAACGGAGTTGCAATATGCAGAATTGAAAAATAAGGTAACCAATAAAACCCGCGCTGAACTTGACAAGCAGCAGAAAGATTATTTTTTGCAACAACAACTTAAAGCGATTAAAGAAGAATTAGGTGGTGATAATGTAGCGGAAGTAAAAGAAATGCAGAAAAAGGCGGAAACTAAAAAATGGCCTGCGGCTGCAAAAGATATGTTCAACAAAGGAGTTGAAAAATTGGAGCGCATGCATCCTTCCACTCCAGATTATTCTGTTGTGTATAATCACCTTGACCTTATGTTGGATTTGCCCTGGGAAGATTATACAAAGGATCAGTACGATTTTAAAAAGGCTAAAAAAATTCTTGATCACGACCATTATGGAATGGAAAAGATCAAACAAAGGATTTTAGAATACCTGGCGGTACTTAAATTGAAGGGTGATATGAAAAGCCCGATACTTTGTTTTGTCGGCCCTCCGGGAATTGGTAAAACATCTCTTGGAAAAAGCATCGCTAACTCTATCAACCGGAAATATGTGCGTGTAAGCCTTGGCGGTCTTCACGATGAAAGTGAAATCCGCGGTCACCGCAAAACTTATATTGGCGCTATGCCGGGAAGAATTTTGCAATCCATACGGAAAGTAAAATCTTCAAATCCTGTAATGATATTGGATGAAATTGATAAAGTGGGAACCGATTTTCGTGGTGATCCTTCTTCAGCGTTACTCGAAGTTTTGGATCCTGAGCAAAACAATAATTTTTACGATAATTATTTGGAACTGGAATATGATCTGAGTAAAGTTTTATTTATTGCTACCGCAAATAATTTACAAAATATTCAACCTGCATTGCGCGACCGCCTCGAAATTATAGACCTGAGTGGTTATGCTATCGAAGAAAAAATAGAAATCGCCAAAAGGCATTTGTTGCCAAAACAAAAAGAAGCACATGGATTAAAAGATGTTTCTTTTAAAATGAGTGATGTGGTTTTAGAAAAAATAATTGCTGATTTTACAAGGGAAAGCGGCGTGCGGGAACTTGATCGCCAGCTCGCAAGCGTGATGCGCAAGCTTGCGCGGGAATATGCTGAAAAAGGTAAATTAAAACCTACGGTAAGCATTAATGATGTTGAGAAAATTCTTGGCAGATCAAAGTATAGTAATGAAGTGTATAAGACCGCAAACATGGCCGGAGTGGCTGTAGGCCTTGCCTGGACATACGTTGGCGGAGATATTTTATTTATAGAATCGGCAACAAGCGATAATGGAAAAGGCGATTTAAAACTCACCGGAAATCTTGGAAACGTAATGAAAGAAAGTGCTTCCACAGCGTTAAGTTATCTCCAGTCGAATGCAAAAAAATACGGAATTGATCCTGAAATATTTTATAAAAAAAATATTCACATTCATGTTCCGGAAGGCGCAGTTCCAAAAGATGGCCCCAGTGCAGGAATTACGATGATGACAGCCTTGGCTTCTTCTTTCACAAAGCGCAGGGTGAAACCTTACCTCGCGATGACGGGTGAAATTACTTTACGTGGCCAGGTACTTCCTGTTGGCGGTATCAAAGAAAAAGTTTTGGCTGCAAAAAGATCAGGAATTCGCGAAATTATAATGAGTGCTCAAAATGAAAAAGATATCCAGGATATCAATCCTAATTATATTAAGGGCCTTAAAATTCATTATGTAAAAACAATGCAACAAGTGTTGGACCATGCTTTAGTATAATTGTAAATCTTATAAATAACAAGAAAACCAATCTGTGAAGGTTGGTTTTCTTGTTTTAATTATTTGTAGTAAATCAACAAATAATTACGATTTTTATTCTGCTTATTTCCTCAACCTCTTTTCAGTGGTGATTTCTGGCTTCATAGTTGTTTCTGCAAAATACAGTTTTACAATCCGAACCTTTATTCTTTATGCGCTACATCTACAAAACATCAAAAATCGCGTTCCTGGTTTTTATTTTTTTATTGATAAATACTTTATCTGCGGTAGCACAACAAAAGCGCGGTAACGATACCACCTATTATATATATTTTCCCGGAAGTATAACTAGCCGTTTATTTACCTCGCAGAAATACACGCAGTTCACTTTAAAAAATAAAAATGCAACTGATCTCCGCTATAGCCCAAATACAACTTTCAATTTAGGTGTGGGAGCTACTTATCATAATTTTACGCTCAACCTTGCTTATGGTTTTGGTTTTGTAAATCCCAATCAGCAAAAAGGAAAAACAAAGTATATAGATCTGCAGGGCCATTTTTATATGCCTAAATGGGCTACTGATTTTGAAGGACAAGTGTATAAAGGCTATCATCTTTCGCAAGGCTTTTTAGCTGATCCCGGTAAATATTATTATCGGGGAGATGTTCACGTTACTTTGGTAGGGTTGTCTCATTATTACATTTTTAACTCTAAAAGATTTTCTTACCGGGCCTCTTTTATCCAAAATGAATGGCAAAAAAAATCGGCAGGCACTTTACTTGCCGGCGCTGAAGTGTATTATGGAGTGGTTAAGGCTGATAGTAGCCTGGTTCCAAAATCCTTGCAGGAAAAATATCCACAGGCAAATTTGAATAAGATCAATTATTTCAGCATCGGTCCCGGTATTGGCTATGCATATACGGTGGTTTTATTTCAACATATATTTTTTACCGGATCTCTCACTGGAGACCTCAATTTTAGTTTTGCTAATGAGCATTTACAAAATTCTTCAACTCCACATTTTTCTATAAATCCCGTAACGCGATTTCGTGTGGCCGCCGGTTATAACAGCCGCAGCTGGAATATAAGCGCCAACTGGATTGCAGATGATCTTCCTTTTGCAGGCGTCAATAACCAAACTCACTACCAGTTCAATACCGGTAATTATAGGGTGATCATTGCAAAGAGATTTTATCCGGGACCGCGTTTGCAAAAACATCTTCAATTGTTGGATAAAATTTTTAAAGAATAATTTGACTCCACAGTAAACTGACAAATTTTGTGAATTTTATTTTTACTATAGGTGTAATACCTATAAATGAATAAGATGAAATAAAAGAAAGAGTATTTTCAATAACTTTTTTATTGATAATGACTTAATTTGTACTTCATTTAATTTTAACGTAGAAATGAGATATTGTTTTGCGCTCGATCTAAAGGATGATGAAACCTTGATTCATGAATATGAAAAAATTCATCAAAACGTATGGCCTGAAATTATTGCTTCTATAAAAGAGGCAGGAGTAACTGACCTTGAAATTTATCGTGTTTCTAATCGTCTTTTTATGATCATGGAAACGGACGAAAGTTTTTCTTTTGAAAAATAGAATGCTATGGATAATGCCAATCCAAAAGTACAGGAATGGGAAAAACTTATGTGGAAATACCAGCAAGCACTTCCTGTTGCAAAGCCCGGCGAAAAATGGATATTAATGAACAAAATTTTTGATCTTAATAAATAATCAATGGCCATTCCTACAATTGCAACTGCGCAAACAACCAACAATGATGAAGGGAAAAGTTATGTATTGCCGCTAATATTAGTAACGGGGTTGTTTCTGTTGTGGGGCCTCGCATACGGCTTGCTTGATGTTCTTAATAAACATTTCCAGGAAACATTGCATATTGACAAAGCGCGTTCTACTTTATTGCAGATGGCTTATTTCGGTGCCTATTTTTTGATCGCTCTACCGGCGGGAATTTTCATGAATCGCTTTGGCTATAAAAAAGGAATTATCACCGGCCTTCTTTTATATACTGTAGGCGCATTTCTTTTTTATCCTGCTGCGCAAAATTTTAGTTTCGATTTCTTTTTATTGGCGATGTTTATTCTTGCTTCTGGTTTGGCCTTTCTTGAAACGGCTGCTAACCCTTATGTTACTGTGTTGGGCGATCCAAAAACTTCTGAATTCAGATTAAACCTGGCTCAGAGTTTTAATGGTGTCGGTTCTTTTATCGGGCCGATAATCGCAGCGAATGTTTTCTTTGCTGGTAGTTCTACAGATGCAGCATCACAGCTTGATTCTGTAAAGATGGTTTATCTTATTATAGGCGTTGTGGTTTTTTTTGTTGCTATTATTTTTTGGAGAACGCCATTGCCTGAAATAAAGGAAGACAAAATGGTAAAGGATGTTGACCAGATTAAAAAACCATTATTTCAGCATTCCCATTTTAGAGGAGCTATTCTCGCACAGTTTTTTTATGTGGCTGCACAAGTGGGTATTGCAGCGCTATTTATTAATTATTGCACAGAAAATAATAAAACCATTACCAACGCCGATGCAGCTTATTTGCTCTCAGTAAGTTTATTATTATTTACGGTTGGCCGTTTTGCAGGAACTGCTTTGATGAAAAAATTTGCTCCCAATATTTTATTGTTTGTTTTCGCTTTGATAAATATTGTGCTTTGCGTTTTGGTTATTTTAAACCAAAGCTGGATGTCAGTTTATTCACTGATGACTATTTTCTTTTTTGAATCTATAATGTTTCCTACGATTTTTGCTTTAGGTGTAAAAGATTTGGGACATCATACAAAAAAAGCTTCCTCATTTATTATCATGTCTATTGTTGG
>JBBQWJ010000028.1:0-22010 GCA_038210685.1 Chitinophagales bacterium
GCGCCAAAAAAAGAATGAAGAAAAAGGAGTTTAAACATAGGATGAACACATTTGCTGAATTTTTATAATACCATCTATTTTCATGCCAAAGGAATTGGATGAAAGCAAGACAGATAGGTGTTTAAAAAGCGTATAATCGTAACCGTTATACAAACCGGATACCCGGGGAAAATGCGAATTAAAATGCAAACATATTTTATTGCACAATAAACGCACAAATAAGCAGGATTTTATCTTTAGGTTTTTTGCTTAAAAGCCCCAGCCTTTCATTATTTTAAGATCGTCGGCCGCACATTCAAGTGGCGTTTTATCCTGGTAAGATTCCTGCTCAATGATAAAATATTTTGTACCGGTTTTGCGCGCGTAATCAACGATTTCTTTTACCGGTATTACGCCTTTGGTAAGCAGGCAACTTTCATAGGTGTTTCCATCGCTGCCGGGCTGGTCTCTTTTTACTTCGTCTTTTACATGCATTAATAAGAAACGTCCGGGATATTTTTTCAAAAAATGCATCGCCCTGCCGCCGGGCTCATACATGTTGCCAATGTCTATTTGCTGGGCAACTAGATTTTTATCTGTCGACTGAAGTAAAAGATCATAAAGCAAAGTGTTATCAAGGCTGTGGTTAAATTCATAGCTTTCATTGTGGAAAGCAAAACGGATTCCCGCTTTTTTGCACAGCTCTCCAGTTTTATTAAACATATCCATATAATGCCGAAAATCATTCATGTTTTGACAAAGGCTTTCGTCCACACCGGGACTTATTACGTATTTCATGCCGATTGCTGCTGCATCCTCAATTGTTTGTTTCCATTCATCCGTAAAATCACTCGTGCTTTTGTTCCATTGTTTCGAACCCAAAAAATCATGGCCGCTTTCCATTTTTAAGCCATTATCATTCAGTAATTGTTTAAAATCCGGAATAGAATATCCGTAAAATTTCTTTCCGTAATAACCGGCATGCTCTACATATTTATAACCCATTTGCGCCAGTTTTTTAAGAGTTCCTGAGGGATCTTTTTCCATGTCATCCCGAACACTGTAAAGCTGCACGCCCAGAACATCAGGTGGCGTTTTAGTTGAAAGTATAGAAGGGAGAAACGAAATACTGGCGAAGGCGAGGCTGCTTTTTTTTACAAACGTCCGGCGTGAAATTTTCATATCAATATTTTTAGTGTGAAAATAGTTCTTTAAAAATACTAAAAATTGTTGTTGCCGGCACAGATAGATTTTCTACAGGATGCCCAGCAGGTTCCACATCTTACGCTTAACCTCATTTCCACTGCCGTCATAATTATTGATGACGAAAGAAAATGTGTATTCGTCGCCGTTTTTCCCTTTTATATAACCTGTGTAAGAAATCACTCCAGTGATAGAACCACTTTTCATTTTGATGCCGCTAATCGTGGGGAGGGCATTGTAAAAAGATGGGAACCAGCTTTGCTTTCGCGCGAATTCCATCACAGTTACCAGGGCTTTAGTTGTTACACGGTTAGAAGGGGAAAGACCGCTTCCATCGATGATATTGATGTCATAAGGTTCGATGCCTTTGTCTTTCCAGAATCGGTGGATCACATTCACTCCACTATCTGTTGCTCCTACACCGGTAAAATTGTAAGCGAGTGTTTTTATCAGCGCTTCGCCATATAAATTGATGCTTCGCCTTAGAAAGTGTAAAATAATATCATCGAGTAACGGTGATGCATAAGTGTAAAAAATCTTTGCATTTGCCGTGTTGTATTCCTTTGGATAATCTGCAGCAATCTTTTCGGTTGATTCATTTTTTAAAGCAGCTTCCAGCGTTAAAGCCAATTCTGCAGCGGGCCTGGGCATAGCCCCGGAAATGGCAAAATGATTTTCATCCACAGGTGTTGTGCCTCTCACATAACCATATTCATTACCCAGCGGTAAATAAATGTAATTGTTATCGCCACTTCCTTTTGCTCCTGATGTAACTTTTGATTTAAGATGAAGGCCATAAATAAAGGAAGGTTTTGTTCCCACAATTTCTACCGGATCTCCAATATGGTTCCCTGATTTTAAATACAGATCATATTGGTTTTCGCGCCAGTTAAGCGGTCTTGCACCTGCGCCGTAATAATTCCCAATATCCTGCCATATCCAGCCATCTGGTGTCGCTTCGCTGTTCCAAAGGTTGTCATCAGCAAATACATGACCGGTAATTGCGTGTATGCCTTGCCGTGTTATAGCTTCTTTAAAATCTGAAATAATTTTTTCTTCTTTCGTCTCATCATAACGCCAGCTCCCGAGAGTTGGGTCGCCACTGCCTTTCAAAATAAGATTTCCGTTTAAAACTCCGTTTACTATATTTCCTGTATAGCCGATGGTGGTCTTATACCTGTAATCGTGTCCCAGCATGGCAAACGCAGTGGAAGCTGTAATTACTTTCTGGCAACTCGCCGGCGCTACGCCCACTTCTGTATTAACTTCTGTAACCGACTTCCCTGTAGTTGTATTAATCATGTAAAGGCTAATGGTTGCATGTTTAAATGAAGGGGCCTCCTGTAATTCTTTAAAAGCAGCATTAAATTGTTGTTCAGTTTTTTGGCCGAATGAAACTGAAGAGTAAAGGATAAAAAAAGAAAGAAATAAGTTTTTCAATTGAATGAAGTTTAAAATTTAAAATCCGATCTGCCAGTCCCGTCGGATCATTTCGTAAATCATCAGATCAATTCAAAACTAAAAGATTATGATCAAAAACACACCGTTATTCTTTGTTCTTTCTGCTTTAATTTTGCGCTATGAAAAATATGTATGCTTCGATAATTACCATTGGTGATGAACTTTTGATTGGACAAGTGATTGACACCAACAGTGCGTGGATGGCTCAACAATTGAATAAGATAGGAATTGGTGTAAATAACAGGATTGCTATCGGCGATGATGCTGAAGAAATAAAAAATGCCCTGAATTTTGAAAAGGAAAATGCTGATTTTGTATTGATTACAGGTGGCCTTGGCCCAACAAATGATGACATTACCAAGATGGTGATGTGCGAATATTTTGAAGGAAAAATGATAATAGATAAAGGCGCGTTGGAAAATGTGAAATATCTTTTTGAGCAGGTTTATCACAAGCCTGTTTCTGAGGTAAATTTAAAACAAGCCGAAGTGCCTGACGTGTGTGAAGTAATTCAAAATAAACGAGGATCTGCGCCGGGAATGGTCTTCCATAAAGACGGAACAATTTTTATCAGTATGCCCGGCGTTCCTTATGAAATGATGGGCATTATGGAAGATGTAATTCCTTACCTGCAACATCAGTTTGTGCTTCCTTCCATTATCCATAAAACTATTCTTACTGCAGGTATCGGGGAGTCGGCTCTTGCTGAAATTATAAAAGATTTTGAAGACAACTTGCCCAAGGAAATAAGGCTTGCATATTTACCAAATTATGGAATGGTAAGATTGCGATTAACCACTTCAGGATTTGATAAAGTAAAAACAGAAAAAGTGATTACAGATCAATTTCTCGAATTAAAAAAAATAGTAAAAGATTACATGGTGGTGGATGATGATGAAACTATGCAGGTAGTACTTGGAAAGAGGTTATTGCACAATAAAAAAACCATCTCTACTGCTGAAAGCTGTACCGGTGGCTCCATTGCCAGCCTCATTACTTCTGTTCCTGGTTCTTCTGCTTATTTTGAAGGAAGCATAATAAGCTATTCTTATGATATAAAAGAAACCTTGCTTGGTGTAAAAAAAGAAACGCTTGAAAAATATGGCGCAGTAAGTGAAGAAACGGTTCGGGAAATGTTAGGAGGTTTGTTGGATACCATGAAAACTGATTATGGAATTGCCGTTTCGGGAATTATGGGGCCCGATGGTGGCACGCCGGATAAACCGGTCGGAACGGTGTGGGTTGCAGTGGGCAATAAGGAAAAGCAACTGGTGCAAAAATTTAAGCAACGTTTTGCGAGGGCAAAAAATATTGAAGTAACTTCTGTAATGGCATTAAACCTCATGAGAACTTTTTTGGTGAAGGAAGGATTGTGAATGATGAATAACGAAAGGGAATGGTGAATGAGAACTAATTCACATGAAAGTTTATCTTTATTGCAGGTTTACTATAAATTTAATCTGCGGATGAAAAAAATAATTTCAATCACTTTATTAGCTGCGTTATTTTTTATTACAGGAGAATCAGTCTTTGCGCAAAAAGATTCAATTGTAGCTGCATCTCAAAGGGATAGCCTTTCCAGGCAAAATGATTCTTTAAACTCCACAATTTTACAAAATTTTAATAAAAAATTAAACGAGATAGAACAGTTACGCATCGCTGATTCTATCACCAAAGCCAGCCTTGAAAAGCAAATCGGTTCGCTTCAAAACACAGATAATTTAAAGAAGGGAGAATTACAAAATCAGTTAGAGCAGTTAAAAAATAAAGAAGCTTTAGGATTTGAGGAAAAAAAGAAACAAATAGACTCCTTGCGGCTTACAGCAAAAGCTTACCCTGTGATGGGATTTTTTAATGATACTTTGTTCTACATCTTTAATCAATCAGGAAGCTTTTCAGCAGAAGAAAGAGCTGCAGCGATCCGGCAAAGAATTAATGCGCTCACCAATAATTTCCGTTTCAAAAAAGATTCCATTCAACTTGTTCCCAATGAAGCGTCAACCGACCTGGTAGGTGAAGGTAAAATTATTATGAGCGTTTCTGAGAATGACGCAATATGGGAAAATACGAGCCGTGAGAAGCTCTCTAAAAAATACCAGGACATTATAAATACTGAAATAAAAAAATATTATAAAGAAACCAATTTAATTACACTTGGTAAAGAAATTTTACTGGCACTACTTTTAATAACTCTTTTTATTTTTATTATAAAATACATCGCCAAATTTTTTAGATGGACAAGAGTGAAAATACGCCAGCAAAAAGGCAGGTTACTAAAAGGTTTTAAAATAAAAAGTTACACATTACTTGATGCTTCGAGCGAGGTGAAGTTTTTTCTGAATGTAAACAATGTCCTTAAATGGTTGCTGATTTTTTTGGTGATTTATCTTGCACTCCCAGCCATTTTTGGAATATTTCCATGGACACAAAATTATGCAGCTACGCTTTTTGGTTACATTCTCAATCCCGTAAAAAAGATCGCTTCTTCTTTTTGGGCTTTTGTACCCAATCTCATAACCATCATTATTATTGTTATAGTATTTCGCTATGTCTTGAAAGGCTTGAAATATTTAAAAACTGAAATCAAAGAAGGAGTGCTTACTATTCCGGGGTTTTATCCCGATTGGGCCAATCCTACTTACCAGATCATAAGGGTGTTGGTTTTTGCTTTCATGATTATAGTTATTTTCCCTTACCTGCCAGGCAGCAATTCTCCTGTATTTCGGGGCGTATCCGTATTTCTGGGCTTCCTGTTTACTTTTGGCTCCGCAGGTTCTTTATCCAACATTATTTCCGGATTGGTACTTACTTACATGCGTTTATTTAAAATTGGAGATCGCGTAAAAATAGGAGAGCAGTTAGGAGATGTGATTGAAAAATCTTTATTGGTAACCCGTATCAGGACGATAAAAAATGAGATCATTTCGATTCCCAATTCAACAGTAATGAACAGCCACACCATCAATTACAGTAGTGACGCGCCCGGGCTCGGATTGATCATTAACACAACGGTTACCATTGGTTATGACACTCCCTGGAGGGAAATGCATGAAGCTTTAATAGAAGCGGCTTTGCGCACTGAGTTTGTGTTGAAGGATCCAAAGCCATTTGTATTGCAAACGGGCTTAGAAGATTTTTATGTGTCTTACCAAATAAATGCCTATATCAGGGAATCTAATAAACAGGCGACCATTTATTCTTTTCTTTACCAGAATATACAGGATGTGTGTAATGAAAAAGGAATTGAAATCATGTCGCCACATTATTTTTCAGCGCGCGATGGAAATCAGACCTCTATTCCATCAAGTTACCTTCCGAAAGATTATAAGGCACCCGGTTTTTCAATAAGAACAGAAAATAATGACAACAAAGAGGCTGAAGGAGGAAATTGATAAAATAAAAATCGGGATTATTTGTTTGTCTGCTGTTTAATTTTCACCATTCACTATTCACCATTCATTTCTTCTTCACTTTTCTTCGTTTGTTCGGATTAGTGAAAAATTCGGTGAACGTATCAAAATCTTTTCGGTAAGAAAGTTGGATACCTGTTCTGTTCCTGCGGGTAACTCCTGCGATATCGCCGATGTCGGCATCGCTTCTGTTAAAACCAATTACCCGCAATTGTCCATTGGGTGAAATCAAATATTCAAACGATACATCTGGTGTAAACAAAAAGTTGGAATTGGAAGTAGTAACGGCCTGGCCAAGTTTGTAATCTACATTCCCGGCTACTGTTACCAATAATTTATTATTCAAAAATGCAGTCTTCACGCCAAAATTTCCCACGTTGGTAATTTCTTTTTGCGTAGCTCCTTTTTGAAAATTTAAATCTCCGGTATTTATGTTGGTGATCAGGTTTACTGATTTTGTATTCAATACTTTTTGTAGCCAGGAATTGAGTGAAGAGGATAAAGTTGCCGACAGCAATTGCCCTACACTTCTTGTTACAAAATTGCCTGTATTATTTCCGGTTATCAACGGCTGATCGGTACTCATAAACTGGTTAAATAACAACAAAGAGGCTACCTGGTTCATCAATGCCGTTTTATCTTCCTGGAACCTTGTCTTTAAATATTCAGTGGCAATAGGATCTGATTTTAAAGGGTTATCAAATGGAAATTGAAAGTCAAATTCAGGTTGCGGATCTCGCAGCGTGCCTCTTAATTTGAAAATAATATCTACATCCCCATTTATATTTCTATAGCCTGCCGTGGTAGGGATGTTACTCATACTTACATTTTGCGCCCGGTAAATAGCATCAATATTCAGGTTTGCGAGATACGGATCGCCTTGCCACTCAATGTATCCCTGTTGTAAAGTAAAATACGTTTTTAAGAAAGTCTGAAAGTTAAAAGTATATTCTCCCTGCTCTATATTATATCTTCCTCTTATCGTCAAAGGCTCTGTTGTTCCCGCAGTAATATTTAATTTGCCACTTCCCTGTGCCTTTATTACATCGCCTGTTGTTTCATCAAGCATTACATCAATTTTCACCAATGGATTGGCCGTGAGTTCCATATTTACTTTTATGTTGGTATTTTGTCGCGAAACAAGATCAGCCTTCATCTCACGTCCAAACTTTGTAAATTCCAGGTAATCCATCGAACCTGATTCGGCAGTTTCGCCCGTAGGCAAATAAATATGGCTGCTGTCTGTAGGTTCGCCGGAAATATCCATCTGCATATCGGTTAAGAAACCATTCAGCGATAATTCAGCCCGGCCAACCACATGTCCGTAGAATTCATTATTGTCGCTCGATGTTGTGTTCAGCAAAGTAAATTTTGCCGGGCCGTTTCCTACCGGATCTGTTTTAAAATGAAGTTCATTAAAGAAAAAATTATCAAAAAAAGTATGATAAATTTTTCCCGTAAGTGTTGCAGTATGATTAAGATCGTCAAGGATTTTTATAGACCCAAAATCGATTTCATCAGGGTTAAAAGTGAGGATGCTATTATTAGCCAGGCGGTAATGGCATTGCGTATAATCTATGGTCATCGCGGTACTGTCCAGCCGGATGGTTCCGGTTAATTTAGGAGCGGATGCTTTACCCGAAATATTTAATTTTCCCGTTGCTCTTCCATCGAGGCTGCTAAAAACGGTGTTTAAATAATTTTCAAGTATATGGATCCCTGAGTTGTTAAAAACAACTGAGCCGCTTAATTGGTTGGTAGTGGTGTCATTAAAACGATAGCCAAAGTTGCCACTAAAATTGTAGAGGGTATTGTTGGAAATCATATTTACTTTCATTTCCCCGGGATCAGCATCATATTCTCCATTCGCAAGGATGATACCTATAGAATCGTTCTCAAATTTGAACTCATCAATTTTAGTATCAAACTCAACCGCCATTTTCCCGAATGGATTGTTCACGCGGATATTACCGTTTAATAAACCGTTGAGCTGTGGCGATTTTAAAAACATCGGCGTAAAATCTCCCACTATAAGATTTTGTACCGCAATCATAATGTCATTGCTGTTTCCGGTTAAGGAAGGCTGAGTGGAAACATAGATCTCCTGGCCGTTTTGCGAGAACCTAATATTATTGGCAGTTACCAAGCTGTCTTTCAATTCAAGGACACCCGATTTAGCGATCTGCCATTGCTTTTGGTTAATGGCAAAAGTAGATGGGTTGAAAGTTAATTTAAAGCCCTGCCTCATGGTTTTAATTGTTGCAGAAAGATCAGCATTGTTGAACGTCTTGTTACCCGTAACTTTTATAGCTATATCCGAAACATCATTGGCAGCGGTAACACTGAATCTTGTGTCAGGTGAATGAAGGCTGTCGTTTATTATTACATCATCGATATCCCCTTTCAAAATAAGTGTATCCTGTGTTCCTGTGGCCGTAAAATCAATCACATTGAAATTGATGTTACTGTAATTGAATTGTGGGATATCTGCCTGGAGATTTAAAGTATTGGCAGCGATATTTATATTTCCCTGCACAACCGAGTTGTTTAATCCGGAGATCCTTTTATCAAATAAATTGACGTAATCACTTATGTCCCTCGTTTTAATATAAAAATTGAAATCCTGGTTTTCTATATTCTTTTTGGGTTTGTTAATATAGGCGGGATAATATTTGTTTAGAAATAATTGAAAGGCATCAGGGAGTTCCATTATCCTGAAATTGCCGCTGATGCCGGCTTCCAGCGCATTCGTTGCAGCTGTCAATGACTTTTTACCATCCACAATAGTTGAATTGACGTATAAAGAATCAAACGATAACTGCTTTCCGTTATCTGATAAAACTGCATTGTATAATTTCGCTGATCCTAAAAAATTATCAATATTATCTCCCGTAAAATTTAAATTGAATTTGCCGGTTAAAGAGATGCTATCGTTAGTAAACTTTAAATTTTTAAGATGCAGTTTTCGCACATTCGCCTCAAGATTAAATTCAGGATTGGCCTTACTGAAATTAATAGAACCTACCAGTGTATCAATAACAATATGTGGATCGTTGATGCTTCCTGAACCCGTGAACAACTTATTTTTAAATTCGCCATGAGCAATTATATTCGTATATACATATCCGTTATATTCTATTTTGCTGATGTTTCCGTCAACGTCAATATCAACGTTATTGGGGTCAAATCCCTTTCCGTTTATTTTTCCATCAAAAACCAATGAACCAACATTGCTGGTTTCAATAAATTTCCCTAACTGGAAATTGCTTGTTGAGACTTTTCCGTCATAAACTGGCTGGCCCTTATCAGGAATGGTAAGATGAAGATCAGTTTTCAGGATACCGATGTCTGTGGTTAGAGTTCCGTAAGTCACAAAATCATTTATATATCCTGTATAGCTTCCTGAAAACTTTATATTCCCCAAAGCGCTCAAATTCGGATTCGTAATGCCTTTCAGTGATGGTATAAGTCTTGAAAGTTCAGAATAATTGGTCCTTAATTCATTTGATCTTAAATCGATAAATGTTTTATTGATATCAGGTAATCCTTTTAAACTTAAATCGCCACTGAAATAGTTATTGGCGCCCGCCGTAATCACCATATCATGGGCAGAAAGGTTTTCTATTGTTCCATGTGCGGTTCCCGACAAGGTGAAATTGGTATTCCATGAACTGGTTTCAGGAGCAAAATAAGCAAGGTCATCGCTGCTCAATGTGCTGTTTTTAAAACGCCCGTCAACAGTTACTGCATGAATAAAATCCTGCATATCGTCGTTAAAGGATTGATAATGCATAGCGAAATAATCCTGCAAATGGCTTTTATTGGTAACGATATCCAGGTTTTTAAATTCCATCATTCGAGGAGTGAATTTAAAATCAGCAGCCAGTTTTTTTATAACGAAACCTCCGCGGTCTTTGCCGGAAATAGAAACATTGGATTTTAAGGTATCAGCATTTAGGTTGATATTTTTAAAGGTTCCGTTTATAGAGGATAGGACAATATGATTTTCATCAAACTCATTTATAACAGGAGGGGAGTACGCTTCTTTTTCAATAGCTACTAATCCGTCATTCATAATGAGCTTTTTTACCGAAAGACGCCATCCATCAGGATTCCATTCTAACCCTGTGGTTTCAACAACCTGCGCTGGAGAGGTAGCTGCCGTATTTTTAGGCCGGTTTCCTTTGTAATCATACATTGAAAAAGAAGGCTTATCTAATTGTATTTCATTTAATTTAATTACCCGGTCATTTAAATTAAATTCATCTGCTTGCACGTTTAGGTTTTTTGTTGTAACCAGGATGTTTTCGCCGCGCCATTCATCTTTTTGCCATATACGGATGTTTTTTAAATCGAGTACTTTAAGATCAAGGTTAATTGCTGATGAAGAAGTGTCTGCTTTTTTGTTTTGAGGCCCGGAAAAATAATCCACTAAAAACTGGTAATTCCAGACAGAGTCTGTACGGTGAAGATTGATAAATCCATCCGTGAGCCCAACGTACTGCAGTGTAATATTTTTCTTGAAGAAAAACCAATCGGTAATTCTCACTTTTGCATCGCCTGCAAAAAGCAAAGTGTCTTTTTGATGGTCAAGCACCAGCAGTCCCTGCATGTCCATTTTATCAAAAAGTTGCAGGTCTATTTTTTTAATAGAGACGGTGGTATGCAAATTTTTAGAAAGACGGTTAGCAACCTTGTGAATGATAAATGTCTGAAAGAAGGTTGTCTGGATCAAAATCCATAGAACAAGGATCAGCACCAGAATGCTCAACAAGACTTTGAGAAATATTTTTAAAAATTTTTTCAGACTAAAACAGATTATCAGCAAAAATAAAGAAACGGCATGGTAAGCCAAATTAACTAATACATTAATGCGTTGATAAATTGTTAATCTGTAAAGTTTTTTTCAGAAGGAGAAAAAAGTAAACAGTAAACAAACAATCCCGACGGCTATCGGGACCCAATTCTTGTTTGAATGACTATTTCTTTTTGGCAGATTTTTTAACTGCCGCCTTTTTCGGCGCCGCTTTCTTTTTAGCCGTTTTCTTATCAAATGCTTTCGGATCCTGCTGAAGGATCATTTTCTTTACTTCCTCAACAGAAAGTTGGGCTATTTCTTCCGGTGTATATTTACCGCCTTCGGGTTTGGCAGTGATCTTCATCATCTTCTTTCCGAACCGTACAAACGGGCCCCAGCGGCCATTTTCGAGGGCTATTTTTTCAGCGGGCCATTGTTGAATATAACGGTTGGCTTCTTTTTCAATCTTTTTTTCAATGAGGTCATTACAATCTTTTTGGGTAAGATTATCGAAATTATAAGCTCTTGGAACATTGATAAAAAGATCGTTCCATTTTATAAATGGCCCGAAGCGCCCTTTGCCTTTGGTGATTGGTTTTTCCTGGTAATGGCCTATTGGCGCCTCTTCCAACTGCTTGGCTTTAATTATTTCTATCGCCCTTTGCATATCAACTTCCGTTGGCTCTTCACCTTTTGGCAGAGAAATAAATTGTTCCCCCCATTTTATATAAGGGCCGAACCTGCCAATATTTACAGCCACTTCTTTTTCTTCATGTTCGCCCAAAGTAAGCGGAAGTTTAAAAAGGTCCATTGCTTCATCCAGCGAAATGGTTTCTATACTTTGCGTTGCTTTTAATTTGGCAAATCGTGGTTTTTCTTCGTCTTCCACACTGCCAATTTGTACCATCGGTCCATATCTTCCCATTCTTGCAATCACAGGTTTTCCGCTTCCTGCATCAGTTCCTAATTCACGTTCACCTTTTGCGCGCTCTGCATTTTCAAGTGTATGTTCTACCGATTCATGAAAAGGTTTGTAAAACTGCCCTACCATTTTATTCCACTGTAAATTTCCTTCAGCGATTTTATCAAATTCTTCTTCGATGTTGGCAGTGAAAGAGTAATTCATTACTTTATCAAAATGCAGATTTAAAAAATCAGTAACTACAAGCCCAAGATCTGTAGGAAAAAGTTTTCCTTTTTCGGCTCCGGTTATTTCTGAAGTTTTAATATTCTCAATGGTATTTTCTTTTGAAAGCTTTACTATTCGTATATCTCGTTTTGTACCATCTTTATCTCTTTTTTCAACATAACTTCTTTTGATGATTGTGCTGATGGTAGGAGCGTATGTGCTTGGCCGTCCGATGCCAAGTTCTTCCAGTTTTTTTACCAAAGAAGCTTCTGTATACCTTGGCGCGTGACGGGTAAATTTTTCTGTGGCCGTCATCTCTTCGAAATCCAGTTGCTGATTTATAGTCAGCGCAGGCAACCGGCTTTCACTTCCGAAGGAAGCATTCTCATTTTCATCATCGTCGTTGCCTTCATTATAAATTTTTAGGAACCCATCAAACTTCAGCACTTCGCCGGTTGCGGTTAATTCTTCTTCTACCGTACTTATTTTTATTTTGGCAGTTGTTTTTTCCAGTATCGCATCACTCATCTGGCTGGCAATGGTACGTTTCCAGATCAATTCATAAAGCCGGTTTAATTCGGGATCCTGTATGCGGCTTTCGCTCATATCTGTTGGACGTATAGCTTCGTGTGCTTCCTGCGCGCTTTCATTTTTTGTTTTATAGTTGCGCATCTGCAAATACTTTTCGCCGTAATTTTTCAGTATCTCACTTTTTATCTGGTCTTTTGCGGTACCACTCAGGTTCACACTGTCCGTTCTCATGTATGTGATCTTTCCGCTCTCATATAATTTTTGAGCAATGATCATGGTTTTACTTACACCGTATCCTAATTTCCTGCTGGCTTCCTGCTGCAGGGTTGAAGTAGTGAAAGGAGCTGCAGAAGTGCGTTTACCCGGTTTTACAATTATATCTTTAACTGAATAAGAGGCATTTTTGCAACCTTCCAAAAATCGTTCTGATTCTTCGATGGTTCTTGTTGCGCCATCTTCAGCTTTGAATGAAATTCTTTTTCCGGAGCTGTCAATAGAAGCTAAAGTTGCTTCGATCTTAAAACTGCTGGCAGTAACAAACTGGTTAATTTCCCTTTCTCTTTCGGCAATTAATTTTACTGCTACACTTTGTACCCTTCCCGCACTTAGGCCCCCTTTCATTCCTATTTTTCTCCACAAAACAGGCGATAGTTCAAAACCAACCAGCCTGTCTAAAACGCGTCTTGCCTGTTGGGAATTCACCAGGTTCATGTCGATCAACCTGGGATGCTCAACAGCCGCATTAATGGCCGGTTTGGTTATTTCGTGAAAAACAATTCTTTTAGTTGTATTTACATCAAGCCCCAACACTTCGGCAAGGTGCCAGCTTATGCTTTCGCCTTCGCGGTCCTCATCCGATGCCAGCCAAACGGTATCCGCATTTTTTGCATATTGTTTCAGTTCTTTTACCACCTTCATTTTATCATCAGGAACTTTATATCGGGGAGCGAAATTGTTATTTACATCAATACCCATGTCATCTTTTTCAAGATCGCGGATGTGACCGTAACAACTTTTTACCTCAAAGTCTTTTCCCAATATTTTTTCAATGGTTTTTGCTTTCGCAGGGGACTCAACAATCAATAAATTTTTTGCCATAATCAATTATATTTTTCCAATTCTAAACCTTGTCTTATTCTTATAAACGTTCTAATTTCGGAATAATTTATTTGGTTGCAATATTAGCGTAAAAAATAAAAATCAAATTTGAAAAGAGAATTTGTTATATAAACACCGTTCATTACCTTCGCAATCCCCTCTGAGTAACCTTTTTAAAGCTTTCCTATTAATTTTAAAAGAGGAAAGCCTGTTTAAAAAGCTTTATATTTTAACTTGCCGAATATATTTTTTATAAAAAATAACCGTTATATCAATTAATATCATCATTCACCATTCTAAAAATATTTAGTTTAAAAAATAGTCAATGAGAGTTGTAATGCTTGGATCTGGAAATACGGCCACTGTTTTATCAGAAGTGATTGTAAAATCCGGCCACGAAATCGTCCAGGTGGTGAGCCGAAACGAAGAAAATGCTAAAACACTTGCGTCAACTTATTTTGCTGCTACCGCACCTATTGATGCAGCTCAATTTGCAGAAGCGGATATTTATATTGTAGCCCTGAACGATGCGGCCCTTGATCATGTTGAGAATATCCCGGCGTTGAAAGGTAAGTTTGTTGTTCATACAGCAGGCGCTGTTTCGATGAATGTATTTAAGGATATCACTTCTACTTTTGGTGTGTTGTATCCATTGCAATCTCTTTCCAAATTTGCTGATCATATTCCTGAGATACCCTTTTTAATAGACGGGAATACGCAGGAAACAATGCATCATGTGTTGGGATTTGCAAAAACTCTTTCCAATAAGGTAATTGAAGCCACGGATACTGAAAGGCTTAATTTTCATGTGGCAGCGGTTTTTGTGGGCAACTTTACTAATCATCTTTATGCACTTGCAGAACTATTTTGTGAAAAGGAACGCATCGATTTTAAAACTTTATATCCGCTGATTGATGAAACCACCTTAAGGGCCAAATCCATTTCGCCTTTTCTTTCCCAAACCGGCCCGGCTATCAGGGACGATATTTATACGCTTAACCGTCATTTACAGGCACTCGCTTCTAATCCTGATCTTAAATATATTTACCTTAAGCTTTCCGAAAGCATTATTAAAAAACATGGAAAAAGATAAAGGTTGCCAACCTTACAATAATACCACTCCATAATATTCTTATGTTAAGTTAAGGTTGGCAACCTTGCACCCTTTCTAAAAACATCAAAAGATAAATCTTCTTTTAAAGTTGCTTTACTGTAAGCATAATTTATTATTCAGTTCTCTATAACTATATTTGAAAAAATTATTCTTAAAGCAGAAAATTACTGCGGGTCTCATTTATTTTCTAAAACTACTTATTACAACTAAATGCATATTCTTTCACGCTTTAAACTGGTAAAAACTTTTGCATTCGATATGGATGGTGTGTTGACGGATGGCAAAATTTTAGTGGATAATGAAAATAACTGGCTTAGGAACATGAATATTCGCGATGGTTATGCCCTGCAACATGCTATAAAGTCAGGGTTTGAAGTAGTGGTTATCTCAGGAAGTGATTCTTCGTTTGTTCATGACCGTTTGAACCGGCTTGGAATAACAGAAGTATTTATGAAAGTAACTGACAAAGAAGTTTTTTTAAAAGAGTATGTTCGGGAAAAAAAACTGTCACTCAGTGAATTGCTTTTTATGGGGGATGATATTCCGGATTATTATTGTATGAAAATGGCCGGAATCGCCGCGTGCCCTTCAGACGCTGCGTTTGAAATTAAAGAAATAGCTTCTTATATTTCCCCCTCTGCAGGTGGTTCGGGTTGTGTAAGAGATGTAATTGAAAAAGTTTTGAAACTAAATGATAAATGGCCTCTAAAGAATACTATTCCTTCAACCTGATCTTTTTATTTTTAAGATTTTCCTCATGAAAACGCTTTCAGCATTTTTCAGATTGATCAGATGGCCCAATCTACTTTTTATTGTGCTTACCCAAATGCTGTTCAGGTATTTTATTTTGCCCTTCGTTTACCTGGAGGCGCACCCGGGTTATGAAGGCATTAAACTTTCGGAGCAATTATTTTACCTGCTTGTTTTTGCTTCTGTCTGCATTGCAGCCGCGGGCTATATTATCAACGATTATTTTGATGAAAATATTGACCAGGTAAATAAAACTTCGAAAGTGATTGTTGGTAAATTTATAAGAAGGCGTTCTGCTATTTTATTACACGCACTTCTTTCTTTTACTGGTTTGGCGTTGAGCCTCTACATTGGTTATAAACTCAGCAATATTTTTATTCCCTTTTTCAATTTTATTGCAATTATCCTTTTGTTGATTTACTCCAGCACTTTTAAAAAGAAAGTTTTAATTGGCAATATTCTTATCTCATTATTAAGCGCGTGGGTTATTTTGGTACTTACGATGGCAGAGTATCGTTTCAGGATTTCACCCGAAGATGTGGTGTGGCAACGGTTGTTGAAAATGTCTTTTGTGTATGCGGGTTTCGCTTTCATCATTTCACTGGTGCGTGAAGTGATAAAAGATATGGAGGATATTGAAGGAGATTTAAGATATAATTGCAAAACAATGCCCATCGTGTGGGGATTGCCCGTGTCAAAAGTTTTTACTGCGGTATGGATAGCGGTGCTCATAGGCGTTTTGTTTGCCATATTAATTTATGTGATTCAACTGGGATGGTGGTTTTCTGCCTTGTATTCTTTATTTGCAATCATAGTTCCATTGCTTTGGGTTTTGCAAAAATTATATAAAGCCAATACTTCGTCAGACTTTCATAAGTTAAGTTCCGCCGTTAAATTAATAATGCTGGCGGGAATATTATCTATGTTGTTTTTTTGATTTTATAGTTATGGAGAAAATAATTTTAGCTTCCGGTTCGCCACGCAGAAAACAATTGCTTGAGCTCGCGGAGATATCTTTTGAAGTAATTGTTTCAAATATTGAGGAAACGTTTCCGGAAGAATTATCGCCATCTCAAACAGCGATGCATATTGCGGAAAATAAAGCGGCGGCTGTTCAAAAAAAATTAGATAACGGTGATGTACAAACGATTATCGCCGCTGATACGGTAGTAGTTTTGTACAACGAAATTTTAGGCAAACCGGTTGACCGGGATGATGCGATAAAAATTCTATCAAAATTGTCGGGCAAAACACATACTGTAATTACCGGCGTTTGTATTTTATCGCCATCGAATAAAATCCTCTTTTCAGAGGAGACAGAAGTAGAATTTCACGAGCTTTCCAAAAAGCAAATTGAATATTATGTAGATCATTACCACCCTTTCGACAAAGCCGGCGCTTACGCCATACAGGAATGGATTGGCGCAATTGGAATTAAATCTATCAAAGGTGATTTTTACAATGTGATGGGGTTACCGTTGAGTAGGGTTGTCGGGGAGTTGAAAATTGAGCGTTAAGAATTTATTCGCCATTCACCATTCCCCTCATTCTCCCATGGCAGTTACCACAATACTTCTCGCTCCTCCATGATGGCGATGTTCGCATAAATAAATGCCCTGCCATGTGCCAAGAGCAAGGCGGCCATTTGAAATTGGGATCGTTACAGAACTGCCGAGGATAGCCGCTTTTAGGTGTGCCGGCATATCGTCATCTCCTTCATAATTATGCTTGTAATTCGGGTCATTTTCGGGAACCGTTTTATCGAAAAAATAATCAAAATCTTTTCTTACGGTCGGGTCGGCATCTTCATTGATCGCCAGCGAAGCAGAAGTATGCTGAATAAAAACATGGCAAATACCTTTGCTGATTTCCCTGAGAGCGGGAAAAGATTCTTCAATCTCCGAAGTGATAAGGTGAAAACCTTTTCTTCTTTCTTTAAGCTGAATAGGTTGCTGTTGGATTTTCATGAATTTTAAAATATGGTGATTCCAAAGTTAAAGAAAGGTTCGTCGTACAAAGGCAGACAATCAACTGAAAGAACCAAAATCTTTCATAGAAATGAATTAGACTCCACGAATAAGATTGCAGCAAGATTTACTGCGCAGTAAACAAACAAAAAAGGAGGATTTTAATTATCCTCCTTAAACTTTATAGATGCGTTTTAGATTACAGAATCAGAAAGGTCTTTTCTTGCCTGTTGCCTGATCTTACATTGCGGTTAAAACACTTTTTGATATTTTCCAATGCCCATCTTCTTTTACGGTGGTATTAGTAAATTTACCGCTGATGTCAATTTTTTCGCCGGTTGCAGAGGTGCCTGCAGCATGGTAGGTACCTGTAGCGGTAACGGAACCATCACTTTCGGTTACAGCCTTGTCTACAGTTATTTTCACTTTTGAGACACCACTTTTAAATTCATTGGCATAATATGCTCCTATTGCTTCATTGCCGTTTACGGTTGTGCCGTCTGTATTAATTCTTACCGCATCGGGAGTATAATATTCCTGCAATGCTTTAACATCCTTTTTGTTATAGGAATTTTGGAAATCTTTTGCAAGCTTTACCATTTCTTTCCTGGAATCCTGCGCCTTTAAAGGATTTGTGAATGCAGCCATAACCATTAATGCTGCGGCTAACATAATTGGGATTGTTTTTTTCATTTTGATTTTTTTTGTTGCCAGCCTTGTCGGCAGACAAGTTTAATATTGTTGGAGTATCAATTAATTTTAATATGAACTTAAGTAGAATAAATATTGAAAACTGCATTGAGAGGACGAACAATGCTAATTACTGTCCGGGCAGGGATTTTATTTATCGGGGAGAGTTGCAATACTACATCAAGTAAATCCTTTAATCCCATAAATTCTGGTTCAGACAAAAGAAGTAAAAAATAAAAATCCTTAATAATTATTGCTTTACTGTTTGGTAATTCAGGTTTAGGGAAATGATAAAAGTCCAATGACATAATCAATCATTCACCCTTCATTCAAATCAAAAGGAAGAGAACGGATGCGTTTTTGGGTTAAGTCGAAAATGGCATTGGTGAGAGAAGGCGCTACAGTAGGTAATCCCGCTTCACCGGCGCCTTCAGGATGATCTTTACTTTCAATAACATATACTTCAATTTGAGGCGTTTCGTTAATGCGAAGCATTTTATAGGTGTCAAAATTTTGATCAGCGACTTTTCCTTTTTCAATTGTTATGCCGCTTTTATAAGTGGCGGTTAATCCCATCACAATACAACCTTCTGTTTGGGCTTTGATAATATCCGGGTTCACTGGCGTGCCGCAATCTATTGCTGCTACTACTTTGACAGGAACGATCTTTCCGTTTATTCTTTTTACTTCAGTTACCATGGCCACAAAAGCGCCCGACCTTTCAACAATGGCCACACCCTTTCCGGAATCTTTATCGCGATCATACCAATTTGATTTCTCAGCAACAGTCTTTAAAACCAGCGTATAGCGTTTGTGATTTTTAAGAAGTGACAGCCTGAAATCCAACGGGTCTTTTTTAGCGGCATCTGCCATTTCATCTATAAAAGATTCATGCGCAAAACAATTGGTAGAGTGGTAAACCGAGCGCCAGTAAGAAACGGGCAAATAGAGATTCCGTAACACGCCATTTATCCGCATATCAGGAATAGCATATTCTGTATTAATGCCACCGGCAATTCCCCCGGTAGGTTTGGAACTGTTTCTGTATTGATTTCTGATATCCTGGCAAATTACCTTGTGTTCCAAAGTGAGAGCATTGCCATTATTATCCACAGCGCCCCGGCAAACATTTAATGAACATGCACGAAAAGGTCCTTGCGAAACATCATCTTCACGAGTCCATATTACTTTTACCGGCGCATTTACCTGGCTCGAAAGATCGGCCGCTTCTTCCACCACATCGGTCAATGATCTTCTTCCGAAAGCACCGCCCATAAAAGTATAATGAATGTTCACCTTCCCGCCGGGAACATTGTATTTCCGGGAAAGAAAATCTCTCATCCCATTTGGGTTTTGAGTAGATCCCCAGAAATCAATTTGGTCTTTTTGTACACTTACAACCGCATTCATCGGTTCCATGGGAGCGTGGCTTTGGTAAGGCGTTTCATAAGACGCTTCTATTTTTATCGGTGCGCTGTTATACGCTTTGTCGAAATCACCTCTGTCTTCAAAAATGGTAGGCGTTTGTTGGGATGCATTTTTAAAATCGTCTTTTATTTTTTGTGTTGTCCAGTTTTCAAGATCACCATTATCCCATTTTATGTCCAATAATTTTCTTCCCTGCAAAGCGGCCCAATAATTATCAGCTATAACGGCTATGCCTGCACGCTTTTGCCCAAAAACCTCGCGCGAGGTTTTTAAGACATACTTTACACCTTTTACTGCTTTTGCTTTATCATCATTATAGCTTACTAATTTGCCAAGTAAAACCGGCGACCTTTCAATGGAAGCGTACAACATTCCGGGCACTTCAATATCGAGGCCAAATTCTGCTTTTCCATTTACTTTTTCAGGGATATCCTGGCGCGGGAAGGATTTACCAATTATGGTAAAGTCTTTTGGATCTTTTAAAGCCGGATTTGATGGTGCCGGGCGTTTAGAAGCATCTGCTACCAAATCGCCGTAGCTTAACTGAGCGCCAGTATTTCGATTGATCACTCTTGCTTTTTCAGCATAACATTTATCTGCAGAAACGTTCCATTTACTTGCCGCCGCTGCAATCAACATTTCCTTTGCAGAAGCGCCCACTTTTCTCATCAGGTCATAATTGCCATTAATGCTCCTGCTTCCCACCACCATTTGGTCGCCATATATTTTTCTATCTGCCGGCGAAGGCATTATCGTTATGTTATCGATGTCAGCTTCCAGTTCTTCAGCAATGATCATCGGGATCGCTTCAAAAGTTCCCTGGCCCATTTCCGGGCGATGATTGTATAATGTGATTTTCCCTTTGCTATCTATAAAAATAAACGGATTCACGGCTGTTCCTAACTCAGCATTTGCAAGATTGAGATTAATGATTTTTGGTTCCTCACCGAAAATGGAAATATAACCAAGAGCAAGGCATGCTCCTGAAAGTGCCGAAACTTTTAGAAATTTTCTTCTTGGAATTTTTGATTCAAATTTCATAGCAAACAATTTGAGGTGGATGGATATAAAAATGCGGGTGCTATAAAATTAAATCAATTGCTGCAGAATGACCGGATTAACCCGCTTTAAATTCTAAGATTATGAAGTGAGAGAAAATAAAAATCCTGTTTATTTATTTGTTTGCTGTCAGAGGGATGCTTTACTATTCCGTTGAAACCTCCTGATTACTTTGGGTTTTCTTTTTTGAAGCCTTGAAAGGGATTTTAAAAATGGAACCGAAATTATATTTTTCTTCAGAATCTTCCATGTAAGTGTCTATGCCAAACACCACGTTTTCCAGGGGCATCCTTCTAAAAGTTCCGAATAATCTATCCCAAATACTCAGCACATCTCCATAGTTAGAATCAGTGTATGGAATTTGATAATGATGGTGTACCTGGTGCAACCCCGGTGTGATAAAAACCAGGCCAAAAAGTTTATCTGTTTTTTGTGGCAGCCTGTAATTCATATGAGCCAAGGAAGTAGAAAAGATTTGAATGATTTGCCGAATCACAAGTACCCAAAAAAAAGTGCCTGTAAGAAATACCCATAGCAAGGTGAAGCTAAGCCTTATTAAATTTTCTCCCGGATGCTCACGCAGTGTTGTAGAAATATCTACAATTCTATCGCTGTGATGTACCATGTGAAAAGTCCAAAGCCTTTTACTTTTATGCATCATTACATGATAAATATATTCTCCGAAATCAAGAAGGAGAAAACTACAGATAAATGAAATCACAGGGTGAACAAATGGATGGAAAGTATAAACTACACCAAAATGGTGATGCATAGTCCATTGCATGGTTTTTGCAAATAAGATACTAAAGAGAAATGTGTTAGGAATATTGGTTAATATAAAACGCGCATTTATGAAAGCGTGGTTCCATTTTTTATAATTTAACGTAAGCGCCGCAAGGTTTTCAATATTCCAGCATAAAAATAAAACGCTGGCAAAAATGATCAATTCAACAGATTCTGAATGGTGATCGAGGAAGTTGATGAGGAGCAGCATACATTATTTAATAAATTTCGTTTATGATATTGTTTCCATTAGAAAGTTATATTAAGGCCAACAAATACTCCTCCATTAGGTGCATTTGATTTATTGAATGCAGAAACCCTTTGGTAATAATCCACTGAAAAAACGTGAAATATATTTTCTATTCCTACACCTGCTTCCATAAAAGGTTTCTTATCAGGAACAGTAAAGTTGGCGTCTTTGTTGTAATTCCTGTTGGCTGCTGTCATTGTTCCATCGTAAGCGTTAAACGAAAAACGTTCGCGCCAACCCAATCTTTTTATAAAAGGAATTTTACTAAAAAACGCTCCGCCTAAATAAAACCGGGTATACAGGCTAACGTATTCATCGGCTGCAAATTCGTAGGGTACCATTGTATTGAAAAGATAACGG
>JBBQWJ010000029.1:0-21788 GCA_038210685.1 Chitinophagales bacterium
CTGATTGGATTTTTAGTCGAAGTCCAATTTTATATTTCTGCAGTAGACAAACAAAAAAACACAATTCTTATTTTGATTAGCTAAGTCAATAGTTTCAAGGCCTTGTTGCATATTACTTTCAATTAATTTTTATATCTTGAAATAGTTAAATCACCGAAATATGAAATGGATTTTTTTATTGTCCGGGATCATTATTTTTTCAAGTTGCAATCTGCGCCAGAGAGAAGTAGAGCTTAACAAAAAACTGAATGAGTTAAGTCTGCGTGAGCAGGAACTTGCTTTGAAAGAACAAAAGCTGTCTATTAAAGAGCAGAAACTTAGTGAACAACAAAAAATTTTAGATAGCACAACCAACAAAGTAAATGATAGTTTATTGCGCGAGCATAAAAAAAATATACAGGGCTCGTGGCGTGTAGATATGAAGTGTAGCGAAACTAATTGCCCCGGCTCTGCAGTGGGGGATGTTAAAACAGAACTATGGAATATAAAATTTGAAGAGAATGAAGTAATTGTAAATGCCAGAAGTAATCGCCATTTGGTAAAAATATATTCGGGATATTTTGTTGGCAACTTGTTGAAACTTTCAGCAGACCTGGATTCAGCAGAAGTAAATGCAATAATCAATGTGCGTTTGGAGAAAACCGCAAACAATGAAATGGAAGGCGAGCGCGAAGTGACGCAGGCTAACGGCTGCCAGATATTATATACGTTGAGATTAAAGAAAGAGTAGTGGAAACTTAATTAATAATGATTCAAAAGGATATATGATTTTACTAACAGACCTGGACTTTTCGTTGCCACTAAAAAACCCGGTGATCATTTTTTCATTGGTGTTATTCATTATTCTTTTTGCGCCAATCTTATTTAAAAAAATAAAGGTTCCACATATTATAGGGCTTATTCTTGCCGGTGTAATTGTTGGTCCGTATGGTACCAACTTATTAAGCAGGGACAGTAGTATTGTGCTTTTTGGAACAGTGGGGCTTTTGTATATCATGTTTCTTGCAGGAATTGAAATTGACCTCAAAGAATTTAAAAAGAACAAATTAAAGATTGTAGTTTTTGGAATTACCACTTTTTTACTTCCGTTTATTTTCGGCACATTAGCGAGTTATTATATTTTAGGCTATGGCAAATTAACTTCCATTTTATTAGCCGCCATGTTTTCTACTCATACTTTGGTTTCTTACCCGATCGTCAGCAAATTTGGTGTATCAAATAACAGAGCAGTTGCTGTAACAATAGGTGGAACATTAATTACTGATGTGCTGGCTTTGGTGATCCTGGCAATAGTAGTAGGATTGACAAGAGGCGAAGTGTCATCAACATTTTGGGTCACGCTCGGAATTTCTTCAATCATTTTTGCGGGTATTGTATTTTTCATTCTTCCGCTAATCATTCAATGGTTTTTTAAGAAGAACCAGGACAGTGTGTCGCAGTATATTTTTGTTTTGGCCATTGTTTTTTTAGCTTCTTTTTTAGCCGAAGCCGCAGGCCTCGAAGCTATCATCGGCGCATTCTTCGCGGGCCTTGTTCTCAATAATTATGTGCCGCATTCTTCACCTTTAATGAACAGAATTGATTTTGTAGGCAACGCATTATTCATTCCCTTCTTCCTGATAGGAGTGGGAATGTTAGTAAATTTTAATGTGCTGTTTATGGGTTGGGGCGCATTAAAAGTGGTTGGTGTAATATCTGTAGTGGCGATAGGAACAAAATATATTGCAGCCTGGATCACGCAAAAAAGTTTTAAGTTATCGGCGGATGAAGGTAAAATGATTTTTGGTTTAAGTACTTCACGTGCCGCGGCAACCCTGGCCATTGTGTTGGTTGGCTATAATATAATCATTGGTGAAACGCCCGGTGGCGAACCGATTCACTTGCTGGACGAAGATATTCTGAATGGAACGATTCTATTAATACTCATCAGTTGCGCCATCAGTTCGTTTGTGGTAGAAAAAGCAGCACACAACCTTGCATTAAAAGAAGCGGAAGAAGTGGGTGAAGAAGAGACCGGTGAAAAAATATTGGTGTCCTTAAACTCTCTTGAAACGGTGGCTGAGTTAATAGATTTTGGATTAATGCTAAAACCTAAAAAAAGTAATGTACCAGTCTTCGCGCTTAACATTATCAGTGATGATTCAAATAATGAAACTACTCAATTCAAAGGAAAAAAAATGATGGATAAAGCCGTAAAACAGGCGGCCGCAAGTGAGAATATCATTATCCCCTTAACACGCTTTGATATGAACACCAGCAATGGAATTATTTATACAATTAAAGAACAAAATATTACAGACGTTTTAATTGGAATTAATAATGATCCGAAACAAAAAGATTTTCCAGGGCCTGTTACAGAAAGCATTATAAATAAATCGGGCGAAACCATTTTTCTTTATAAAGCTCATCAGCCATTTAACACATTAAAAAGAATGGTGGTTACCATTACTTCTAATGCGGAACTGGAGCCGGGGTTTCTTCATTGGCTCAACAGAATTGCAACTCTCGCCAAAGCGGGAGGATTATCTATTCACTTCTTTGCAAACGAACTCACGATAGAAGAACTTAAAAAGATTAACAAACATTCAGAAATGACGGCTGAGGTGAACTACAAATTGTTAAGCAACCTGGAAGATTTTTTAATAATGAGTGGCGAATTAAAACCCAATGATTTTTTTGTCATCGTTTCTTCGCGCAAAGGATACATTTCTTTCAATGAAAACCTTGAAAAGATACCTTATTATTTGTCCAAATATTTTGACCAGTACAGCAACCTGATCATTTATCCAAAACAGTTACCGGAAGATAATTCAGAGGAAAAAGAACATGATCGTTTTCTTTTGGATGCGCTGGCCGACAAGGTACAGGTTGTAAACAAAGCCGGCAGCTATCTCTCAAAAATTTTTAAAAAGAAAAATCAGTAACGGTTTTTTATTTTCGATTTTTTCGTTTTACTTTTGTACAACTTTAAACACATAAATGAATAAAATGAAAGAAACAAGCGAAGAAAGAATGGCTTTCAGAGGTATTATACTGGTTACTATTTTTGAAATTTTAGGAATATTGTTTCTCATATCGATCAATCTCTAGCATTCGCTCTATCATTTCTGTAGTTCATCCGGGTTTATTATTACCTGGATGAAGTTGCTACCCCTGTTATTTGCAAAAAAAATCTGGACTTTTTATTCCAGGTTGTAACTTGTCTTTTAATCTTTCACCTTTTAATTCAAAAAAAATGGATACAAACAGGTTAAGCAAAACTCTTTGTACTTCTCTAAACGCGCAAATGACCAAAGAAGCACACGCCGCACAAATTTATTTAGGTTATGCAAGTTGGGCAGATTCCCAGGGATATGACGGTGTCGCTAACTTTTTGTTTCGCCATGCAAATGAAGAAAGAAATCACATGATGAAATTCCTCGAATACATTCTTGAACGAGGAGCAACAGTAAAAATTGATGCCATTCCGGCACCGGGAAAAGATCCGGTAAGTGTATTCGATTGTTTTCAAAAAACCTTTAAACAGGAAGTTGAAAACACTGAGTCAATTTATAAAATAGTAAAACAAAGCTTTGATGAATCTGACTGGGCAACGTGGAACTTTTTGCAATGGTTTGTAAAAGAGCAAACAGAAGAAGAAACTTTGATTATGAACATGCTCGACAAACTAAAAATTGCGGGAGGTGAAAAGGCAACCGGTGAAAGTTTATACTCAATTGACCGGGATTTAAAATCAACACCAGATGATGCAGAACTAGCGCAGGAAAAAACAGCAAACGAACCTTAAGAGCCAAAGCCTATTTTATTTCCACAAATACTTTTGCATAATATTGCTTCAATGAATCAAGAATTTGTGTAGTATCTGAAAGGGGCAGATTAAAAGGCTCAGCAATTTTATAAATTGTTGAATCATTCGTATATAAGATCACATTCCGGTTATGACTTTTTAATTGTTGAAATTTTCTATCAGCAGAATAAAATGTATGATATTGGCTCACAACTATATTGAAAGACACTGTATCAGAAACACTGGAAAGAGCAGATTTTTCATTAGCAAGCGTTGCTGAATCGGCTTTAAGAGCAGAATCTTTAACCGGCACCACGCCTTCTGTTGAAGTGAGATTTTCTGTAGATTCTTTTTTAGTAAACGCATATCTCCAAACTGCCCACACAACAAAGCCAAGAATTATGAGTACTAAAAACATCAGTAACATTTTTCCTCCATTATTAGCTTTCCTTTCTTTTTGATATTCATTAAAGAGGCTTTCTTCATGTTCCTGGCCTTCTTCTTCATCTTCCCTTACACGGTTTGGTTCCATGCGCTGCGCAATTAACTGTCCTGGAATAAAAGCCAATACTCCTGAATTTAATTTTTCAAGTGTGCCGATATTTGGAAGATTAAACGGTTTGCCGATATTTAAAAACTCACGGCCCAGAGAAACAAATGAATCCAGATCAGAGGAAGCCAAGGGCTTTATTTTTTTTGTATGCTCAACAATAAAATCTACAAGTTCTTCATCTTCGGTAACACGTGGGTTATAAACGAAGTTGATAGCATTTTCAGGAATTACGATTGGCTTTTCAGAATCAACAGGAACAGGTATGGAAGCATCAAGATGAAAAATCCCGATACCTTGTAAAGTAAGTTGCTTATTTTTTAATAAATAATGTACAAGTGTTTGCTCAATTTTCACAGAGGAGGTTTTAATAAGGCAAACCTACATTTTATTAATTTAATCCCAAAAAATGAAAGTAAAATTATCAGCTATATTTTTTAGTTTTTTCCTTGCTACCTTTGCGGCATGCTCACAGACGACGAAAAATCCTTCATCATTTATTGGGAAAAAAATCGGGATAAAGAAAAAAAGATATTCAATAAATTTTTATACGGATCACCGTGGGGGCTTGTGTTTGCACTTCCTATTCTAATCGCAGTCATCTTCCATGGCTGGTACAAAAACATGGTTTATATCTCACCTTCATTAATTACCATTATTATTATTGCCGTAATCGCAATCGCTGTTTTTTATACATTATTCAGTATGCATTTTAAGTGGGACCGAAACGAGCAAATTTATAAAGAGTTAAAATTTAAGAAGAGCAAAGAAGATGCAGCGGAATTATAAATTTTATGCTCTTTATTTGCAAACTGAAACTTTACTCTATGATCAGAAAATTATTTCTTTTACCTCTTTTAGTCTTAATCCTGTTAGCTAGTTGTTCCAAAAAAAAAGCGAGCAATTCATGTGGCTATACCCCTTCAACTATTGTAGCTCCTGTTGCTGAGCAAACTGCTTTGCATGATTCACTTACGGCTCATGGAATTACTAATGTAACGCTTGCCACTTCAGGCTTTTTTTACAGCGTTAACCAGCCAGGAAGTGGATCTTCACCAACAAGCCTTTGCTCAACCGTTGCCGTATTTTATCGCGGAGGTTTTTTAAACGGACAAGGATTTGATTCTACTTCAACAGGCACCCCCGCAGTTTTTCAATTAGGACAAGTAATCCCCGGTTGGCAAAAGGCATTACCATTGGTTGCAAAAGGCGGCGACATTACTTTATACATTCCGCCTTCATTGGCTTATGGTTCAACCCCGGTTAAAGATCCCTCCGGAAATGTCGTTATCCCTGCAAATTCAAACCTGGTTTTTCATGTAGTTATAGCTGATGTGCAATAATCATATTCCTTTGGAATAGGATTCCCGATTTTTTGTTCGTTTACTGTGAATTTCTTATAGTATAAAAGCAATGGTTATTTAAAGAATTTATATTTGCTTTTTAAACAATACTATGAGACACGAAGCTATTTCCGTTTTTGATATGTTTAAGATAGGAGTGGGTCCTTCAAGCAGCCATACGCTTGGGCCTTGGCGAGCATCGCAATTGTTTATACAATCCCTTATTGATAAAAACATTCTTGAGCATGTAGTATCGATGGAAATATTATTATATGGTTCGCTTGCCAAAACCGGCAAAGGGCATGGTACTGATATTGCTGTGCAGTTGGGTTTGGCCGGAGAAGATCCTGTAACTTTTGATGTAAATCTTATTATTGAAAAGATCGATCAAATAAAATCTGAAAAAAAGATCTTCCTTAATGGCAAACATCCAATTGATTTTGAGCCTGCAGAAGACATCGAATTTTTAAAAGCAGAATCACTGCCTTATCATCCAAATGCACTCACTTTTATTGCCGTTTTGCGAAATGGTGAACACATTTCAGAAACGTATTATTCTATAGGCGGAGGTTTTGTAAAAAAAGAAGGTGAAGAGGTAAACCATAATGAAGACGTGGTTTTGCCCTTCCCAATAAATGATGCGGACGATCTTGTACACTGGTGCATGCAAACAGGAATGAACATCAGCGAGGTGGTGCTTGAAAATGAAAATTCATGGCGCACTGAAGAAGAAATAAGAACCGGCATTTTAGTTATTTGGAAAACAATGAGCGAGAGCCTTTACAAAGGGTGCCATACGCAGGGAATATTGCCGGGAGGCCTTAACGTAAAGAGGAGAGCCGCCAACTTAAATAAAAAATTATTAGCCGGAAAAGAATATACAGATTATGATTCGTGGATTAATGTGATAAAAGAAGGAGGCAACAATTTTAAATATACACTTGATTGGGTAAGTTGTTTTGCACTCGCAGTAAATGAACAAAATGCCGCTTTTGGAAGAGTGGTCACTTCACCTACAAATGGCGCTGCAGGTGTTATTCCGGCTGTATTGGCTTATTACATTATTTTTTGCGATGGCAATAACCAAGACAAGATCATCCAGTTTTTAGCAACTGCTTCTGAGGTAGGATGCCTCTTTAAAAAAGGAGCAACAATTTCCGCCGCAATGGGTGGTTGCCAGGCCGAGATTGGTGTTTCTTCCTCAATGGCTGCTGCAGCGCTTACTGAATGTATGGGAGGCACGCAAAGGCAAGCTTTGATGGCCGCGGAAATCGCCATGGAACATCACCTGGGCATGAGCTGTGATCCGATCTCAGGGTTGGTGCAAATTCCATGCATCGAACGCAATGCAATGGGAGCCATAAAAGCTATTACGGCAAGCCAACTTTCCCTACAAAGTGCTCCTGATTTTGCAAAAGTTACTTTAGACAATGTGATTCAAACTATGTGGGATACTGCTGTAGATATGAATAGTAAATACAAAGAAACATCCGATGGGGGCTTAGCAGTCAATGTTCCTTTGGGACTGAGTGAATGCTAGAGAGTTATTTATCTTTATAGGAATTTAGAATTATGGTTTAGCGGGGTTTACATGGTTTGAATGTTTAGACAGTAAACCGATAAAAAACGATGATTTTTATTTTGCGTTGAATTGTATCAAACTCCATATTTCCTTTTAATATCTCTGTCTGTTTCTCTTTCTTTAATCGTTTCTCTTTTATCGTAAACCTTTTTTCCTTTTCCTAAACCTATTTCAACTTTTGCAAAGCCGCTTGCCGAGAAGAATATTTTTAAAGGAACAATTGTATAGCCTTTCTCTTTTGTTTTATTTTCCAGCTTGCGCAATTCTTTTTTGTGTAATAATAATTTTCTTTCCTGCAATGGCTCATGATTGAAATGGGTGCCAAAATTATATTCTGAAATATGCAGGCTTTTTACATACAACTCTCCTTTATCAAAAATACAATAGCTGTCATTGAAACTTGCTTTTCCTGCGCGCAATGATTTTATTTCTGTTCCCGTCAGCACAATACCTGCAATATATTTTGTTTCAATGTTGTATTCATAATATGCTTTTCTGTTACTTAAATCCATAATAAAAAACAGCAGGAATTTTTAGGGTTCCTGCTGCAAAGTTTGGTTATTTAAAATTAATGATTGAATAAAATCAATAATTGTTTCAGCTTTTGCTTCAGATCTTTTCTAGAAACTATAAAATCAAGAAATCCGTGTTCCAATAAAAATTCACTTCTTTGAAACCCCGGAGGCAGATCCTTTTTTATCGTTTCCTTAATTACGCGCGGCCCTGCAAAACCAATTAGAGCGCCAGGTTCGGCCATTATCACATCGCCAAGCATTGCAAAGGAAGCCGTAGTTCCACCGAAAGTAGGATCAGTGCACAAAGAAAAATAAGGAATTTTTGCATCAGTAAGCAGAGACAATCTTCCTGAAGTTTTAGCCAACTGCATCAATGAAAATGCACTTTCCATCATTCTTGCCCCACCACTTTTACTGATGATCATGAAAGGCACTTTATGTTTAATACAATAATCACATGCCAATGAAATTTTTTCTCCCATTACACTTCCAAGGCTTCCACCTATAAATTCAAAATCCATACAGGCCACTACAATATCCATTGCATCTACTTTTCCATGCGCTACCGTTATAGAATCATGAATGGTAGATTTAGCATAGGTTTCCTCCAATCGTTGCGAGTAGGGCTTGAGATCTACAAAACCAAGAAGATCTTTCGATTTAATATTGCCGAAAAGCTCAATGTATTGTGCTTCATCAAAAATAATATCAAAATATTCAGCGCTTCCGATCCGGTGATGGTATTCACATTTCGGGCAAATAAATAAATTTTCCCTCAATTCAGAAACAGTACATGTATAGCGACATTGCGGGCATTTGGTCCACAAACCATCAGGAGCTTCCTTTTTATCTTTGGTCGAAGTAGTGATCCCCTTTTTTATTCTTCTGAACCAACTTCTTTTCGTTTCTTCTGTTTCACCTTCTTCGCCCGCAAGATTTGCATCGAAATCTTCTTCTTGTTTCATAAGTCTAATCTTTAAACGCTGAACACTTACGCTACAGTGATACTGTCATCCAAATATACATCCTGTGTTGCGTTCAACAATTCAACACCTTCCTTAAATGGTCTCTGGAATGCTTTTCTTCCTAAAATCAATCCCATTCCACCTGCACGCTTATTAACAACCGCTGTTTCTACAGCTTCTGCTAAATCAGCATCACCAGCACTTGCACCACCACTATTAATAAGCCCGATCTTACCAGAATAGCAATTTAAAACCTGGTAACGACAAAGATCTATCGGATGATCTGATGAAAGGTTTTCGTAAACCAAAGGAGAGGTTTTACCAAATTTTACGGCGTTGTAACCTCCGTTATTGGTTGGCATTTTTTGTTTAATAATATCAGCCTGTAAGGTTACACCCAAATGATTCGCCTGTCCTGTAAGATCGGCACTGGTAGAATAATCTGTGCCATTTACTTTAAACGCATCATTACGAAGATAGCACCATAAAATAGTACACATGCCGAGCTCGTGTGCCAAAGCAAAAGCCTGGCTTACTTCCTGCAACTGGCGGGTACTTTCATCACTTCCCCAGTAAACGGTAGCTCCAACACCCACAGCGCCCATATTATAGGCAGTTTTAACTGAGCCAAACATGGTTTGGTCATATTTATTAGGATAACTTAAAAGTTCATTGTGATTGATCTTTACAATAAATGGAATTTTGTGAGCATATTTTCTGCTTAAAATTCCTAAAACGCCAAAAGTAGAAGCTACGCCATTGCAACCACCTTCAATTGCTAGTTTTACAATATTTTCAGGATCAAAATACAAAGGATTTGGCGCAAAAGAAGCACCTGCACTATGTTCTATTCCCTGGTCCACCGGAAAAATAGAACAATATCCTGTTCCGCCAAGCCTTCCATTATCCATTAATTGTTGCATACTTCCTACAACACGATTGTTACGGTCGCTTTGCACAAAAATATCATCAATGTACGTTGGAGAAGGTAAGGTAAGGGTTGATTTGTCAATTTTACATTTGTAATTTAATAAGTCTTCAGCTTTGTCGCCTAAAATCTCTGCGATCTTTTTTGATGCCATTATTTAAGTTTTAATTTCGGCAAAAATAATGAATTACACGATTAACCAATTTTTGGTTTAAAAAATTCCGATTTATCTTGAATTTCTATAGTCATTTTTTGAAAAAGAAAGAAAATAATCAATCGATTTTAACAATCGGCTTCCATACCAACTGTACATCTCGCCATCAACTATTTCGGTTTTTATTCCGGGAATAATTTTTTCGATCTCTGATTTATGTTTGTCGTTGAAAGGGTAGGGTTCTGAGGAAAGAAGAATCAATTCGGTATTTTTTTCCTGGATTTCACTTAAAGAAATTTCCGGGTACCGCTCTTGATTTGCAAAAACATTTTCAAGGCCTGCATATTTCATCATGTCATTAATAAAGGTGTGGCTTGCAGCAACCATCCACGGATCTTTCCAGATAAAATATGCTGCAGGAATTTTACTCTTTTCAGAAGTAATTATCTGTAATTTTTCGAACCCTTCTTTGATCTTCAAACTCAATCCCGAAGCTTCTTGGGGCCGCTGGGTTAACTTTCCGATATCATTAATCATTTTAATGGCATCATCAATTGTATTAACATCCGTGATCCAAACATCATATTTTTCAGCAAGCAATTCTATCTGCGCTTTTACATTTTCTTCTTTATTAGCAATAATAAGATCGGGAGACAGGTTCTCTATTTTTTCAAGATTAATGTTTTTTGTTCCTCCAATGCGTACTTTTTGCCTGAACCATTTGTGTGGATGGATGCAAAATTTTGTTATTCCAATTACTTCTTTCTCCAATCCTAAATAAGCGAGCAATTCAGTTTGTGATGGAACCAATGAAATAATGCGGCAATAATTTTTATTTTCGATGGTATTCGGGGATAAAATCATAACTAACCATGAAGGTATCCCTAAAATAAAAAACTTCTGCAACCTTTCGACTGCAGAAGTAAATTTTTTAACTGCTTTGTAGCAGCTTCCCTGGGATAGCACACCGGGTAAGTTAACCGGTATTTTTAGGTTTTAAAAGGATAAGATTCAGTTCTCCCAGTGATTTTGGACGGTTTTCATAAGGATGAATTTCAGATTTTGAAATTGTTACATCTCAAAAAAAATCGGTTTTTATTTTCCTCTTTACATTTTGCAAAGAGATGATATTGGATAAAAAGTAGAAGTTGACTGATATTGGATTTTTCAGATTTTCAAAAGGAATTTGGATAGATTCTGTCTTTGATTGGATATTTGGATATTTTTTGATTAATGCCTGTCACAACACCAATCAACTTCTGGAACAAAGGTAGAAGTTATATCTCCCTCCACAAGGGCAAGATTGCCCTTTTTTGAACAAGATAGAAATACGGTACAAATAGTAAGAATCACAAATAAAGGGACGTGTAATTACCGGTTTATCAATAGTAAACATACGTTAGTGTCCTAAATCCTTTTCAAAAAAAGAAAATAGAAATAGTTATAATTTGTTGGTTTACTATAAAGTTATACGCTGAAACTCTTACTTGGCAAGGCTTTGAATAATATCGTACTTGGTAACAATGTGATAATCTCCTGTTTCATCTTTGCTCAATACGGCGCCATTTTGTTTTGAAATCAACTTGCTCAGCTTTTCAACCGGCAGATCAAAAGAAACAATAGGATATTCTTTTTCCATAACTGAAGCAACCGTTTGCTCTTTAATTTCAGGATCGGATAATATTTTATTGAATAAACCTCCTTCACTTAATGAACCTACGATGCCTTCACCGTTCAACACCGGAATATTTTCAATATCATATTTACGCATCAGGTCAATGGCTTCTGCAACAGTTTGTTCCGGTTTTACAGTTACCAATTTCTGGGTTCCGCGACCAGCAACAAGGTCTTTAAAGGTTTTAACTTCCAAAAATCCTCTTTCCATCATCCATTCATCATTGTATATTTTGCCCACATATCGACTTCCGTGATCATGAAAAATACAAACTACTACATCATCTTTTTTTAATTTGTCTTTCAATTGCATTAATCCCTGCAAACAACTCCCAGCACTGTATCCAATAAATAATCCTTCTTCTTTTGCAATTCGCCTGGCCATCACGGCGCCATCTTTATCTGTTACTTTTACAAACTCATCAATGTATTGTTTATCATAATTTGCCGGCACGAAATCTTCACCAAAACCTTCACTTATGTAAGGATACACTTCCGTTTCATCTAATTCTCCCGTATCAAAGTACTTTTTCAATAAAGACCCATAACTATCTATTGCCCAAACTTTTATATTAGGATTTTTTTCTTTTAAATATTTTCCTGTTCCCACGATTGTGCCGCAGGTACCACTGGCAACTAATAAATGAGTTACTTTTCCTTCAGTCTGTTCCCAAATCTCAGGGCCGGTTTGTTCATAGTGAGCCAGCCTGTTGGCAAGATTATCATATTGATTTACATACCACGAATTGGGTACTTCTGTAGCAAGTCTTTTAGAAACTGAATAATAGGAGCGTGGATCCTCAGGCTCAACGTTAGTTGGGCATACAATTACTTCGGCGCCCACCGCTTTTAAAATATCTGCTTTTTCTTTTGATTGTTTATCTGTTGTAGTAAAGATGCATTTATAGCCCTTTACGATCGCTGCAAGGGCGAGCCCCATACCCGTATTTCCGGAAGTTCCTTCTATGATAGTTCCGCCAGGTTTTATTTTACCCTCCTGCTCAGCAACTTCCAGCATTTTTATTGCCATCCGGTCTTTAATGGAATTGCCCGGATTGAAATATTCTACTTTTGCTAAAACTGTGCAAGGCAAATCCCTGGTGATCTTATTTAGTTGAATAAGAGGCGTATTACCGATAGTTTCTAAAATGTTCTTCTTCCACATAAATTTTTTTTGCTAAGATAAAAAAAATAGGGGAGAGCGTTCTTTAGAAATCGACAAGACAATGCCAGATGAATTTGAGAAAATTATTTCTTTTTTGATTTTTCTCCTTCTGTTTCCTTTTTGTTGTGTGTGATATCATCACCTTTAAATTCCTGCTCTTCATTTTTTCTGCTGTCAAGATTATCTCTTACATCAGGACGGTGATTGTTTTTTCTGATTGAAGGATTTGTGTTGTTTTTATTTGTTGCCATAATAATTATTTTAGAAAAAGGGCGTAAAAACTATGCCACAAATTGAAAAAAAGAGAATGACAACTTTTCAATTATTTCTTAGAAACAATCTGTAGACCTGACTTCATCAGTTGCATGGCTTTTTTTACAGTAGAGTCGTATTGATTATTCACTTCATAATACCCCTCTGTACGCCATATTTCCCGTGCAGTCAACACTTTAATTTCTCTTTTAAGTATTGATTTTTCATGCTGATCGTTAATATTTAAACTTACCGAATCCTTTTCTGCGTAAGCTTTAAGGTTATTCAGGGTCTGATCATCAACATTGTAATTATCATCAAATTGTTTGGGAGAAGAATACTGTTGAAATTCCTTTTCATTTAGTAAAAAGTTTTTATACACAAACCTGGTAAGAGTTCCGTTCATCATGGCAGTCACTATGTCTTTTGAAAAAATCGTAGTATCATAAGGAACAAAAACATCCGGTGTAATTCCGCCGCCACCATACAAGATTTTGCCGGAGGCAGTGGAATATTTTTTCTCATTGATGTGTTTAATTGAATCTGCATAAGTCATTTCGCCATCTTTAAACCGGTTTATCAGGTCATGATCATACGCTTCAATTCCATCTTTATATGATTTTTGAATACTTCTTCCCAGAGGTGTAAAATATCTCGCAACGGTGAGTCTTAATCCTGATCCATCACTTAATTGATATTGCTCTTGCACTAGTCCTTTTCCAAAAGTCCGTCGGCCTACAATTGTTGCCCGCTCCCAATCCTGCAAAGCACCGGTTAATATTTCACTGGCCGAAGCAGTTCCTTCGTTCACCAATACGACCAATTTTCCTTTTTCAAATGCACCATCTTTTTGGCAACGATATTCCTTTTTAGGTGAATGAGCCCCTTCTGTATAAGTAATCAATTTATTATTATCCAGAAATTCATCTGCAATATTTGTAGCCTGGGTAAGAATTCCACCGCCATTATCCCTAAGGTCAAGAATGAGGCTTTTCATTCCCTGCTTTTGTAACGACTGCAGGGATTTCATAAACTCCTGGTAAGTGGTTTCTGAAAATTTATTAAGCCTGATATAGCCTACCGTGTCAGCAATCATGTAAGCTGCATCCAGGCTGTAAAGCGGAACCGGGCCACGGGTAATTGTCACAGTCTTTTTAACACCATTGCGAAATAAAGTAATTGTTACAGGTTGGCCTGCATCTCCTCCAATTAGTTTTCGCAATCTCTGGGATGTAATATTAATTCCTGCCACTATAGAATCATCCACTTTAATCATTTGATCACCTATTAATAAGCCTGCTTTCTCAGAAGGCCCTCTTGGCAAAATATTAACCACATTTACCGTATCATTAATAATGTTAAATTCTATGCCAATACCAAAAAATTGTCCTTCAAGGTCTTCATTTACCGATTTCAATTCCTGTGCAGGTAAATAAACTGAATGAGGATCAAGCCTGGAAAGAACGGTTTCTATCGCAAGATTTCCTAGCGAATCAATATTCTCCTTGTCGACATACTTTCTTTTGATAAGGTCAAGAACCTGGGTTACAGGTTTCTCTTTTTCCATAAAGAAAATGCCGTTATCAGGCATATTTCCTTTAATTCTGTAACCGATAAACATGCCAGCCACAATACATAAACTCAGCAACAAAGGCAGCCAAACCTTTAATTTTTTATTGTGCATATTTTTGTTTGTTCTAATTTTATTTTTTTAAGAAGTTGCAAATTTCCTCAATAAACGTGATAAAATGATACCTCCCATCAAATTGATTGCTGATAGTGGTTCTACAAAAACTGAATGGTGCCTATTAAAAAACCATAAAAAAACTTTGTTTACTACCCAGGGCATGAGCCCATATTTTGTAAATGCTGACCAGATAAAAGAAATTATCCTCAAAGAAGTATTTCCTTTACTTAAAAAAAATAAGGTAGATGAAATATATTTTTATGGCACGGGGTGTAAAAATCCCGCCAATAAAAAAATGTTCAAAAATGTTTTTCAAAAGTTATTTCGCGGGGCAGTCATTAAAATAGATAACGATCTTTCAGGAGCAGCCAAAGCGTTGTGTGGAGATGAAAAAGGGATTGCCTGCATTTTAGGAACCGGGTCGAACTCTTGTTATTATAATGGAAAAAGAATAGTGAAGAATAGTCCCGGTCTTGGATTCATTTTAGGGGATGAAGGCAGCGGTGCCTATTTGGGCAAAAAAGTAATTCAACATTATTTATATAACATTTTTGATGAAGACCTGCGCGCAAGATTTGACGCGAAATTCATAACTACAGATACTGAGATCATTGAATCGGTTTATAAAAAACCTTTGCCAAACCGCTACCTTGCTTCGTTTGCTACTTTTCTGGCAGAAAACCGGGGCCATTATATGATTGAAAACATTATAGAAGATGGCATCAATGATTTTTTTTATATGCACATCATCAGTTACAGGGAAAGCTCAAATTTACCAATCCATTTCACCGGTGGTGTTGCCTACGGTTTCCAGGAAGTAGTGAAACAACTTTGCCAAAATTATGGTTTACAACCCGGAGCTTTTTTAAGAAGCCCCATGGAAGGATTAATAAAATACCATAGAAGCTGAATGGAAAGCTCCGTTAAGTATTTCTTATATCGAAAATGTTGATTTTGAAATCGGTTACCTTTGCATTTTAAATAAATTATATGCTCGATAAAATAGAAGCTGCCATTGAAGATATTAAAAAGGGCAAGCTGGTAATTGTAGTAGATGATGAAGACCGCGAAAATGAAGGCGATTTTGTTACTTCCGCAAAAAATGTTACTCCGGAAATCATCAATTTCATGAGTAAAAACGGGAGGGGTTTGATCTGTATGCCTGTTTCTGAAAAAAGATGTGATGAATTAAAACTTGACCTTATGGTCAATGAAAATACGGCGCTGCATGCAACACCATTTACCGTAAGTGTTGACCTGCTGGGCCACGGATGTACTACTGGTATTTCTGCGCATGACCGTGCAAAAACAGTGCAGGCAATTATTAATCGTGAAACCAAACCTGCAGATCTTGGAAGGCCGGGACATATATTTCCTTTGCGTTCAAAAAAAGGGGGTGTGTTGAGAAGAACCGGCCATACAGAAGCAACTATTGATTTGGCAAAACTTGCAGGCCATGGAGATGCAGGTGTTTTGGTTGAAATTATGAACGAAGATGGAACAATGGCACGGTTACCCCAACTTCGAGAAATAGCCGACAAACATGATCTAAAATTAGTTTCAATAAAAGATCTGATAGCTTACAGGCTTGAAAAAGAAACGCTGATAAAAGAAGACGTAAGGGTGAAAATGCCAACAAAATACGGAGATTTTGAATTGATCGCTTTCACACAATTGAACACTGGCGAAGTGCACATGGCTTTAAAAAAAGGTGAATGGAAAAAAGATGAACCTGTTTTGGTAAGAGTTCATTCCAGTTGTATGACGGGCGACATTCTTGGTTCACTTCGTTGTGATTGTGGTGACCAGTTGCACAATTCATTAAAAATGATTGAAACCGAAGGCAAAGGTTTGGTATTGTACATGAACCAGGAAGGACGAGGAATCGGCTTGCTCAACAAATTAAAAGCTTATAAACTGCAGGAAGAAGGAATGGATACTGTTGAAGCAAATATTAAATTAGGTTTCTCGATGGATGAAAGAGATTATGGAGTAGGCGCCCAGATTTTAAGGCATCTGAATATTTCGAAATTAAGGCTCATAAGCAATAATCCTAAGAAAAGAGCCGGCTTGCTGGGTTACGGGCTTGAAATCGTAGATACGGTTCCTATTGAAATTATTCCCAACAAACACAATGAAAAATATCTCCAAACAAAAAGAGACAAAATGGGGCATAAAATTCTGTCGAAGTAATTAATAGATCGTTTTTCTTACTTTTGAAGCTCGTTTTTCAATCTGTTTAATTTTAAATTATTTTTATGAGCACGGTAGATCTGATAATGCCTAAGTTGGGTGAAAGCATCATGGAGGCCACTATTTTGAAATGGCATAAAAAGCCTGGAGATAAAGTAGAGATGGACGAAACTGTGCTCGACATTGCAACCGATAAAGTAGATAGTGAAGTTCCTTCGACTGCTGAAGGAACAATTTCTGAAATTCTCTATAATGAAAACGATGTAGTTCCTATCGGAAAAGTAATTGCAAGAATTGACACCAACGGAAACGGAAACGGTTCAGAAAATAATTCTTTACAACAACCAGCTCACACTACAGAACATGAAGAGGCGGAAGTGATGGAAGAAGTTCCTTACCAGCCAGAAGAAAAGAAATCAATGAACAATGGTTCTTCAGGAATTCGTTTCTATTCTCCTTTGGTTTTAAACATTGCTTCCAGCGAAGGAATTTCTATGAGTGAATTGGAAAATATTGAAGGAACCGGGCAGGATGGAAGAGTAAGCAAGAAAGATATATTGGCTTACCTGGAAAATAGAAAAAATGGCCCTCAGCAAAAAGTTGAGCAATCTCCACAACCTTCACGTTCACATGAAGTGCCTGCTACCACTCAAAGACAGGAATATGCACCAACAGTCTATTCAGGAAATGTAGAGATCATTGAAATGGATCGCATGCGCAAAATGATTGCGAAGCACATGATGGACAGCAAGAATACCAGCGCACACGTTACCAGTTTTGCAGAATGTGATGTTACCAATTTGGTATTGTGGCGCGAAAAAAATAAAAAAGAATTTGAAAAAAGGGAAGGAGAAAAAATTACTTACACGCCTTTATTTATTGAAACCATTATAAAATGCATCAAGAAATATCCGCTAATTAATAGTAGCGTTGACGGTGACAGGATAATCATAAAAAAGAATATTAATATCGGAATGGCCACGGCAATGCCATCAGGAAATTTAATTGTACCTGTAATAAAAAATGCAGACCAGTTAAATTTAACCGGCCTTACAAAACAAGTAAACGGACTGGCAAATGCTGCAAGAAATAATAAACTGAGACCCGATGATACTGCTGATGGAACATTTACCATGACGAATGTAGGAACATTTGGAAGCATCATGGGAACACCGATTATCAATCAACCGCAGGTAGCCATACTTGCCGTAGGTGCCATCAAAAAACGTCCTGTTGTTATTGAAACTGAGCAAGGTGATAGCATTGCCATCCGTCACATGATGTATCTTTCCCTAAGCTATGATCACAGGATTATTGACGGCGCGTTAGGTTCTACTTTTTTAAATGCCGTTGCAAAAGAGCTTGAAAATTTTGATGGAAAGAGAGGGTTTTAGCAGTGAGGATTTAGAATTTGGAGAAAGCAGTAAACCAACAAATAATTCAAATTTTCATTTTCATTTTTTATGAGCCATTTTATATTCTTGATTTATAGTGCTGATATCCATGAACTTTCTTTATTGCTTTCCTGTTAATACATTCTATAAAAATCAATCCAAACAAGGAAGCCTCCTTTTTAATTCTTACTTTTGCGCCTCTAAAAAAAATGAGGAATGATAAGTGTAAATAATGTGACGCTGGCGTATGGCAAAAGAGTTTTGTTTGACGAGGTAAATCTCAACTTCGTTAAAGGAAATTGTTATGGAATTATTGGCGCAAACGGTGCAGGAAAATCAACGATTCTAAAAATAATCAGTGGAGAAATTGAACCCAATAAAGGTTCTGTTTCAATTACTCCTGGCGAACGAATGGCTGTTCTTCGGCAGGACCAGTTTGAGTTTGACGAGATTACTGTTTTAAATACTGTGTTGATGGGCCACAAGAAAATGTGGAAAACTATGCTCGAAAAAGACGCCATCTACATGAAGGAAGATTTTAGTGAAGAAGATGGAATGAAAGCCGGCCACCTGGAAGCAGATTTTGGTGAAATGGGTGGATATACAGCAGAAAGCGATGCTGCCACTTTGTTGAATCAACTGGGCGTGCCTGACGACATCCATCAAATGTTGATGAAAGATGTCGGCGCAAATATTAAAGTAAGAATTTTATTGGCGCAGGCGCTTTTTGGTAATCCTGATATTTTATTATTAGACGAACCCACCAATAACCTTGATGTAAGCACCATTTCGTGGTTAGAAAATTTCCTGGCTGATTATGAAAATATTGTTTTGGTAGTGAGTCACGATCGTCACTTTTTAGACGCGGTTTGTACACACGTTGCAGACGTTGATAAACAAAAAATAAAGATCTACACCGGGAACTATACCTTCTGGTATGAAAGCAGCCAGCTTGCTGCGAGACAGGCAACCGATAAGAATAAAAAAATGGAGGAAAAGAAAAAAGACCTCCTTGAATTTATTGCGCGATTCAGTGCAAATGCTTCGAAATCAAAACAAGCTACTTCAAGAAAGAAAGCATTGGATAAACTGGTGTTTGAAGATATTACACCAAGCAGCAGAAAATATCCAGGCATTATTTTCAAACCTGAAAGAGATCCCGGAAATCAAATTTTGAATGTTCAAAAACTTTCAAAAACAGTCGAAGGAAAAACACTATTCAAAGATGTAACTTTTGATATAGTAAAAGGACAAAAAATCGCATTTCTTAGTCGAGATCCTGTGGCTCTTACCTCTTTCTTCGAGATCATCAATAACAGGATGAAACCTGATCATGGAAAATTTGAATGGGGAACTACAATCACGACTGCTTATTTACCCAATGACAATACAGAATTTTTCCAAAACAATCTTTCTTTAATGGATTGGCTGCGCCAGTTTGTGCCTGATCATTATACAGATGTGGACGAAGATTTTCTAAGAGGATTTTTAGGAAAAATGCTTTTTAGTGGCGACGAAATAAATAAGAAAACCAGTGTATTAAGCGGAGGTGAAAAAGTGAGATGTATGGTCAGCCGCATGATGCTGTTCAATCCGAATGTGGTAATGCTCGACGAACCAACAAACCACCTCGATCTTGAAAGTATCACTGCATTTAACGACGGCATGATCACTTTTCCCGGAATCGTTTTAATGACTACTCACGATCACCAATTTATGCAAACTGTTGCCAATCGTATCATTGAGATCACTCCTAAAGGAATAATAGATCGTCTTTGCTCTTATGACGAATACCTTGAAGACGAAAGAATAAAAAATCTCCAGGAAGAATTGTATAATTAACCACGACGTTATTTCTAAAACAAATTCACTGATAATTGTTTATTTTTAGATTCAAACTGCTGATCAATATTCAAAATTGATCGGCAGTTTGATTGATCCTATTTGAATACAAGTAATTTGCAAAACCAGCATTAATTAATGAAAGAGTTTTTTGATTATACCTTACTTCAATTTGATAATTACAAACTAAAAGTTTCTGCCATACTCGGGCTTATTGTATTGATCATTGTTGTGAATCTTATATTAAGATTAATAAAAAAAGGTATAGATAAAACTACAAAAATTGATTATGCAAAGAAATATTCAATTTATACGCTTGTCCGGTATGTAATTTTAGTTTTTGCAATACTCTATTCTTTCCAGATTATCGGATTTGATTTGTCATTGTTACTCGCGGGTTCTGCCGCCTTATTGGTTGGGATTGGCTTAGGTTTACAAAGTATTTTCAGCGATTTCATTTCGGGTATTGTTCTTCTTATTGAATCTAAAATAAAAGTGGATGATATAATAGAAGTAAACGATCTTGTTTGTAAAGTGCAGGAAATTAACCTGCGAACCACCACAGTACTTACAAGGGATGACAGGTACATTATTGTTCCGAATACAGATCTTACTAAAAACAGGTTTATAAACTGGACGCACAGTGACATTGCCTCACGGTTTGAAGTCTCTGTGGGCGTATCTTATTCATCTGATGTAATCCTGGTAAAAAAGATTTTGGAAGAGGCGGCAGTTGGTCGGGACGGAGTCCTTAAAAACCCGGCTCCATTTGTGCGCTTCAATGAGTTCGGTGATTCTTCACTTAATTTTTCAGTCTATTTTTGGTCTGAAGAAGTTTACAGGGTTGAAAATATTAAGAGCGATATAAGAACAGAGATTTTTCAGTTATTTGCTAAAAATAATATCACCATTCCTTTTCCACAAAGGGTTTTGCATCATGTCAGCAAAACAGGCAATGATTGATTGTGTTAAAGCAATATTAATAATTGATTTTTAAATAGCCATTTTTATAGTTGCAATTAGTTTTTGGTATTTAAACATTTGAAAATCATAAATTAAATTTGCCTGCACAGTTATAATATCAATATTTTTGCAGCATACAATTAATTAATCAAGTAAAAATAATCTTCATGAAAAAAGTGTCTCTCTTATTATTTGCCTTTATTTGTTTGGCTGTGGCAGCAGCAAATGCGCAGACATATCAAACTGCACTTGGTGCAAAATTCTATAGCGGGAATGGCTCAATAGGAGGTGTAAATATTCGTCATTCAACATCAGTAAATACAGCTTTGGAAGGATCACTTTTATTCTTTAATGGAGGAATCGGTTTAGAAGGTTTGTATGAATACCAGGCACCCATTAATGGCGCTGAGGGGTTGCAATATTTTGTAGGAGGTGGTGCGATGATAGGTTTTGGAACCGGCCCAAGATATCGCGATCAATATAATAACAGCACTACATTTGCGTTGCGCTTAACAGGGGGAGTAGATTATAAGTTTGCAGATGCCCCAATTGATATCAGCCTTGGCCTTGATCCCTTTTTCTATTTGGCTCCTTACACAGGATCTAACCTGGCATTAGGAATTGGCTTACGATATGTAATTAAATAATACTGAAATTTGTTTGTCCACTGTAAAATTCCCGGCAATAACCGGGAATTTTAATATTAACGAACACGAAGAAAATAAAATGCGTAAAAAGATCATTGCATTAATAGATTTTTTTTATCCTCCATTTAAAAAAATAATGCCTGAACA
>JBBQWJ010000030.1:0-21745 GCA_038210685.1 Chitinophagales bacterium
GGGCAACTGAATTGTAAATTCGGTTCCTTCTCCATCCTTACTTTCCACTTTTATTTCTCCTCCATGTGTTTTGATGATATCATAGCTTAAACTCAACCCCAAACCTGTTCCTTCACCGGTTGGTTTGGTAGTGAAGAATGGATTAAATATCTTGTCTTTAACCTTATCAGGAATGCCTGTGCCATTGTCTTTCACCTTTACCAATATCTTTCCGTTTTCTTTTTTTGTGCTTACCCACACAGTTGGCTGATAATCTTCGCCCTTTTGAGATTTGGCGGCTGTTACCGCATAAAACGCGTTGGTGATCAAATTTAAAATTACCCTTCCAACATCCTGCGGAACGATGCTTATTTTTTGGATACTTTTATCAAAATCCGTTTCCATGGACGCGTTAAAACTTTTGTCTTTTGCGCGTAACCCGTGATAGGCCAACCGCAAATATTCATCAGCTAATACATTAATGTCAGTTAGCTCTTTTTGACCGTTGGTACTGCGGCTGTGTTGCAACATTCCTTTTACTATAGAGTCGGCCCTTTTGCCATGGAAACTAATTTTTTCCTGGTTGGTTTTAATATCGTTGGCAATTTCTTCGATGGGCAATCTTTGTTCAGGGGAAAGGTTTGTTTTATTCAATTCCTCTTTGAGTTCATCTGTCAGTTCCATATTCACTTCTGAGAAGTTATTTACAAAATTCAATGGGTTTTGAATTTCGTGCGCAATTCCTGCTGTTAATTCTCCAAGCGACGCCATTTTTTCTGACTGGATTAATTGTGATTGAGTTGCCTTGAGGTCTTCGAGCGATTTTTGCAATTGTTCGGTACGGCGCTTCACTTTGTCTTCCAGTAATTTATTTTCCCTTTTTAATTTTCTAGATCGGTAAACTATGTACAATCTTAATAATCCAAGGCCTAATAAAATATAAAGAGTATATGCCCACCACGTTTGATACCACGGAGGCGTAATTGTAAATTCAAACGCTACCGGGCTGCCCCACTTTCCATCAATGCCTTTACTGGTTACTTTAAAGGTATACTTTCCTGGCGGCAGGTTTAGATAATTTTCTGTGTAAGCGTTCATAGAAGGTGTACTCCAGTTTTTATCGATGCCTTCCAAAACATACGTATAAAAGGTGGTATCCGTCCTGCTTAAATTAGCCTGTGCAAATTGAAATTGTAAATAGTTTTCATTGTGAGGAAGGGAAAGATTAGCAGGTAAATTATAAGGTCCGGAAACGCTGTCCCATTTCAATTTGGAAAGGCCGGCATAAATACTATCTGCAGAACTACTGATAAAATATTGTGGCTGGCCCATTACAGTCATTCCGGTGATATAAGTAGCTACAGAATCATTGGCAGGTTTGATTGGGTTAATAACGGTAAGACCCATGTCTCCCCATAGATATTTTCCATCATGGGTAATCCCATCCGTTGACCATGACTGCGCTTCCTCCTTAAATAATCCCTGTGATTTATCCAGTAACGAAATTTTCCAATTGCCTGCAGAATCACCGGGTTCCGGCGGAGTAATTATGCTGATTTTGTTGTTGGTGTTGGCAAGCACATTTCCATCATATTCTAACAGGGATAGAACCGTATTGGTTGTTAAGCCCTGCTTAGTGGTAATGTTGGTAAGTGTTCCGTTTTTTGTATCAGCAATATAAATTCCTTTGTCCGTACCAATCCACATGCGGCCATATTTATCTTCCAGCATCATCTTAGCGCATGTATCCTTCAGGCCCGGTTGATCGTTTAGATATTTTACGGTGCCTTCGGCAATGTTTACTACATCCACCCCGGCATGTTGAGTTGCCAGCCAAATCAAACCATTCCCGTCTTGTTTTACGTCTAATATGGCGTTATCATTTAAGCCACCATCAACGTCTGTATGCAGTATCATTTTCTTTGCAGAATCTACTAAAAAAACACCTTTACTCGGACCGGTAAGCCACATGTTGCCTTCAGCGTCATTAAATGTTACATATATAGTATCACTCACCAAACCTTCTTTTTTACCAGCCTTTAAAAATGTTTGGTGAACCGGGTCAATAATATTATAACCGCCATCAGTAGCAACTACAATATTGCCGTTCCTTTCCCAAAAAGCCTGCACAAAATTATCGCTGAGTCCATGCGCTTTATCAAGCAGGTGCATAACCGTTCTTTGGGGGTTCACAATAAAAAGGCCTTTAGTTGTAGCCACCCAAAGGTTATAGGCTCCGTCTTCCATCAAACTTATTATTTGAGTAGTACCCAATGGATGCACCGTTTCTCCATTTTGATCTATCATATTTAATCCGGTGGTAGTAGCTATCCACACCCGGTTATAATTATCCTGAACTGCAGAAAGGACTACATCTCCGGCTAAGCCATTACTTTGATTGATGTAGCGGGTTCCCTGGTTTTTTAAATCAATTAATTGGATACCTGTCAGGGTATTTCTCCACAAATAGCCTTTATTATCAAACAGTAACTCTGTCGTAAACGCGTTTTCAAATCCCTGTAAGCTTCCATAATGTTTTATAGTTCCGTTATTGATATCAATGGCATCAGCACCGGCTGCCATTCCCACCCAAATCTGACCATTTTTATCTTCTGTGATCCCGGTGATTGTATCGCTGCCAAGACCATTATTTTTTCTGAGGTATTTTATTTTTCCTGATGCTGCATCAATTATATCTACCCCACCTCCCATAGTAGTGATCCAGATGTTTTTAGAGCTATCCTGTATTATTCGTAAATTATTCCCGCTCGGACGGCCTTGAAAACCGCTCGAATCAGAAAGCCATGTTGTGGCTTTAATGTTTTTATAGGTTAACGAGATCGGATCAATAACACTTACTCCTTTATCAATAAGATTATAAACCCAGATATTACCTGCTTTGTCAGTGATCATTCTATCGAGAGCTCTTAAAGGAAAGCCTATTTTATTTGAATAGCTGATGGTACCCTTGTGAACATCTATCTTTCCTAAAGTGGCACTCTTTATAAACCATATATTCTCCTCCTGATCTTCGGTAATTCCTATAAAAGGCGCATCGGTTGCTGATCCCTGTATAAAGGTTTGAACATGTTCCCCGTCATAACGAAACAAACCTTCGCTGCTACCAATCCATAAAAGCCCATTATGATCTTTGAATAAAGTAGTAATTAATTTTGCCGGCATACCTTGTGGTGTTCCAAAATCATAAATAGCCAAAGGTTTTCCTTTCTGCATTACCGGTGCGCCAGCTTTAATAGTAGGAATAGGGCCTAACGTAGTAGTTTTAAAATCCAGCGGCTGCGATGGCAATTTATCAAGGCTGAAATCCTTTTCAGGAAGTTTATTAAAATCAAAATGAACTTCTCCAGGTGGTTGTGAAAAAGGTTTAAAGCCTGTGGAATCATAAGGGAACGCGGGCAAAGCATTAATGTCGAATTTTTTAATCACCGGTGTGATGCCGCCCTTTCGTGCCGTATCCCATTTTAATTTTTTGGTGGCGCTAAATACAAGCGGAACCGTTACCGGTTGTGTATAACCCAATTGCTTTTCGGGAAAAGGAATGTTGCCTGAATTATTACAGGATAAAAAAAACAATATTGAAAAAATGATTGCAGTTAACTGCAGGAACGAATACTTAGTTTTATGCATGTAGTGGAGCAGTTTTTATATAGCATTTAAAGATAATGAAATTATAGATTCCGCTCCGAAACCTTTTTTATTTTAAATTACACAACCATTCAATGGCCATCTTATAGGTATACAATGGTCAATTTTGCCATTTGCATATTCCCTTCTCAACGATTACAAAAGTTTAATCGCTGATGTTTCTGCATATTTTTTGTGATGGGTTTTTTATTCCTTAGCCCCGGTTCGTGCCTTCACGAAACGGATTTACGGAAGGCGGGAAGAAGGCGGGGGAATTAGTATTTGGCAGACCTATAAGGTTTTGGAAACCTTATAGGTCTTTTCCATTTGATGTTTCTGCATATTTTCGGTGATGGGTTTTTTATTCTTTAAAAAATTTGTCATCATTCCATTTTGCAGGATTGTTTATGATGTAACCGGAAATAATTTGATAGGATTGTTCATTGCGGATAATGTGTTCGTGAAAATTACGTTGCCATAATTTCCCCATCGTTTTATTTTTGGATTTATAAATTTTCAAACATGCATTTGCCACCAACGATTTGTAGGCACCCACAATATCACCAACCGTAGGGGTACGGTTTACCCGTACCCTGTTATCGGCACCATCATTTTGGGCAGGGTTACGGTTTATCCGTACCCTGTTATCGGTATCACCATCATTTTGGGCAGGGGTAAACCCTGCCCCTACATTTGCGATTGATTTGTTCAACACAATAATTCCATGCACATGATTCGGCATTATTTGAAAAACATCCAATTCAAAATTTGTAAATCGTTCCTGCAATTTCGCCCATTCATTATAGGCGATTTGTCCAAATTCATTTAATTCCATTGTTGGTGCATCACCATGTTGGGCATCCGCAAGGGGCGCCCCGACGACAATTTTTCCAAAACGACATTCCCTGTCCTGGCAACAAATGGTAATGAAATACGCACCCGCCTGCGAATAATCATATCCTTTTAACCGGATTGATTTGCGATGATGAATTTTAGGATTATCTTCCATTTTTGTTTTTTATTGGGTACGGGTGAACCGTACCCCAACATTTATATCGATGGTGACATTGAATCCCCTGTTGGTGTTCCAATCGCAGGCTCTCCTCAGTTGGTGTTGAGCATGGACTTTGAAGCGATGGCCTCACCAACGGCTGAACTTAATGGACCATTAACCTGATTACTTCGTTAATTCAAATTTAAAGATACAGTTTTGCACTATTTGTTTTATTGTTGAAGCATCAGCACGTTTCCTTTACTCAACATCAAACAAAGGACACTTTCCTTTTTTGGAAGACCAACAAGGGATAAATATTGATTTCATCACTGAATATGGGACTTCAACCCATCATGCACCAGTAAACGAATAAATTTTAATAATTTATATTTTGAGGAAGTATAAAATGGAAAGGTAAACGAATTTTTGTTTCAAAATTTACTTAGTTATACCTGCACGCCGTGTCAGAAACTAAGGATAGTGGCGAAACACGGGTGTAGAAAAATTAAATAAGATATGTATTTAACGGCTGCGGCTTTAAATATTTAAAGTGTTTGCTGTGAAAACACTGGAATAATAATTTATTTTATGGCCTTAAAATAACTATTTTTTTAGTAACTATTTCTTTATCAATGGTTATTTTCAGGAAATAAAAACCTACGCTTAAGTTTGATAGTTTTATTTCCTTAGTTTGGCTACCGCTGATCTGATTTTTTTCTGATTCATAAACCTTTGTCTAAGCCGGGTCTCTTGCAAAGTACCCGGCGTTTGTAATTAACAATACGGCAAGTCCCCTATCGGGAGACTCGCCTGAGACAAAGTTCCCTGGTCAATGCCTTTTGTCAGATTACTTCCTGAAATCCATTCCCCGAAAACTTATGCACTTAAAAGGATGCACCGATATTTTTTTTGGTAACGCCTTTATATTTTAATTTTTCTGTCACACTTTCCAAGCAATATTTTAAACCCTTTAAATCCTGATTCAGACGAGAGGCAATTGAATAACAAACCCGCTTCCTTCCCCCTCCTTACTTTTCACTTTTATTTCTCCGCCATGTGCTTTTACAATATCATAACTCAAACTCAATCCCAGCCCTGTTCCCTGCCCGGTTGGTTTGGTAGTGAAGAATGGTTGAAATATTTTATCCAAATTTTGTTGAGGAATACCGTTCCCATTATCCTTAACGGTTACGAATACACGATTTCCAGATTTTTTAGTAGTTACTGAGACGGTTGGTTCATACCCTTCGCCGGATTGTTTCTTTTTTTCTGTTACGGCATAAAAAGCATTTGTAATTAAATTCAAAATTACTCTTCCCAGATCCTGCGGAACAACGCTTATTTTAGGAATGCTTTCATCGAAATCTGTTTTCATATCCGCATTAAAACTTTTATCTTTTGCACGCAATCCGTGATACGCCAATCGTAAATATTCATCAGCGAGAGCATTGATATCAGTGGGCTCTACCTGGCCCGAACTGGCTCTTGAATGTTGCAACATTCCCTTTATGATCGCATCGGCACGTTTGCCATGATGAAGAATTTTTTGTTCGTTGTCTTTTATATCGTTTGCGATATCTACTGCCAATTGCTGGTTGCCTGTTGCCAATTCTGTTTTCAATTCTTCTATCAATTCATTATTTACTTCAGAAAAGTTATTTACAAAATTTAAAGGGTTCTGTATCTCATGTGCAATGCCGGCAGTCAATTCTCCAAGTGAGGCCATTTTTTCTGACTGGATCAATTGTGACTGTGTAGCTTTTAATTCTTTTAATGCCAACTCCAGTTCTTCCTTTTGTTGGGTCAGTTCCATGGTTCTTTCTGCTACCTGAACTTCCAACTGGTCTTTCATGGCGCTGATCACCTTATTATTCTCTTCTTCCTCGACGGCTTTTTTACGGGCTTTAGCAAGTTCTTTTCTTTGCCGGCGGGTTACAACTAAAGAGCCAAACCCCCATATTACTGCAAAAGTATTCGCAGTATCCAGCCATTGATTCCAATCGTTATATAACTGAACATTAATTAGTTTAATTAAATAAGTAATGAACGATACAACCAAGGTTGGAATAACGGCTGTCAATAAAAATCCTACTGGTTTAAATTCTTCCTTATCGTAAATAATGTACATTAATCCTGCTAACAGAAAGAGGGTAACCCATTTTGCTATTACGTCTGATGCAGGATAAGCAGAATGAAGTGCTAACAGTGCAACAGACGCGTAAATGAGCCATAAAAGCTTTTTATTCCAAGCTGGCATTGTGATCCGCATTGAAAGAGACTTACGCAGGTAGCCGGCAATTATGATTATGATAACGAGTTGAAAGCCCATACTTTGAAAGAGGTTGTATTAACAGTTCAATATACAATATTAATTAAATAGTATTATTAATAATGCATTTACCTATTTCAATTCCCTTAATCAATTTTCATAATCGCAATTCCCTTAGAGTAACAATCCTGCCTACCGGCAAAGGCAGGCAAATAACAACAATTTTTATTTAGCTGGCTCTAATGTAATCCACACAAAGTTGAAGAGAACAATCCGGTTTTCTCTATAAGCGAATTACCCCAAAATTTCACCTATCTTTAAATAAAACAAGGCTGTTATCACAGACTAACATTTAGCCAGTAGAAGGAGAATCAATAAAGAAAAATAAAAATCCAATTTTTTTGAGCGCCACCTTGCTGATCTTTTGAAAAAGCATCAAGTCTTTTTTAAATGGGAAACTATTTCCAAAAAAGCGGAGCGCGAATGCAAAAGATTTTTACAAAAAAAAACATAAGCGGTGAAAAGCGCCCATCTTTTACAAGCCTTATTTTGTGGGCTGTGCAGCTTGCGCGCCCTTATACCAAATACGTGTGGGTAATTCTTGTGGCGATGCTCCTGGAAGCTTTGATGGGATTGGCCACACCATGGCCTCTAAAAATAATTATAGATAATGTACTTAACCATCACCCTTTACCAAAAGCGCTTTCATGGATGGATTCCTTTTTTAACAATGAAAATTATATTCAACTGGCGGCGGTAGCTGCTTTGACGTTTGTATTTATAACAGCGATAGGTGCGCTTGCGGGTTTTATCGATAGCTATTACAATGAAAAAGTAGCCCAATATGTAGCCAACGACTTAAGGAAAAAGATGTACCATCACATGCAGCACCTTTCACTTTCCTATTACGATTCGCACCAAACGGGTAAATTGATCTCCACCATTACAGCTGATGTTTCAACCATACAGGATTTTGCTTCTTCTACCCTTTTGAGCATACTGGTGGATTGCGTTACGATCATAGGGATGGTTGTTATTATGTTTTATCTCGATTCTGACTTCACGCTCTTAGCACTTGCTGTTACACCTTTCCTCCTTTTTTTTGTTGCCCGATTTAAAAGGGCAATGAAGAAAGCAACGAGGGAAGTAAGAGAAGACCAAAGCAATATGTTTGTCGTTCTGCAAAAAGGGCTTGAATCGATCAGGTCAGTAAATGCTTTCGGACGGCAGGATTTTGAAGAAGGGCGTTTGGAAAAGGTGAGTATGGAAACAGTGAATGCCGCACTAAAAGCAAGGCGCGTAAAATCGGTGCTTTCACCCGTGGTAGCCATTACAGTTTCTGCATGTACTGCATTTGTTTTGTGGCGCGGCGCCAACCTGGTAATGACTGGTGTGATGACCATTGGTACGCTTACAGTATTTCTTTCTTACATGAGCAAGTTTTTCAGTCCGGTAAAAGATCTTGCTAAAATGACCAGTACCATCGCACAGGTTAACGTTGCATTGGAACGGATACAAACCATACTCGAAACCAATACCATTACCAAAGAAATACCCAATGCGATAAAGCCTGAAAAATTAAAAGGGGAAATTGTATTTGAAAACGTAAGCTTTGCCTACAGCACCGATACGCCGATTATAAAGAAATTTAATTTGACAATTCATCGTGGACAGCGCATTGGAATTTGTGGACCTACCGGATGCGGAAAATCAACTATCGTGAGTCTCATTGCGCGCTTTTACGACCCGGTATCAGGAAGAATTTTAATTGATGGAACTGACATTTCAAAATTTACGCTTGATGGATTACGTGAACAAATTGCTTTTGTATTACAGGACACCGTTTTATTTTATGGTTCCATCCGTGAAAATATCGCTTATGGAAGGCCTGATGCTACAGAAAAAGAGATCGTAGAAGCGGCAAAACTCGCCAATATTTATGATCTTATCGAAAGGCTGCCACACGGGTTAGACACGCTTGTTGGTGAACGTGGCGTTACACTTTCCGGGGGTGAAAAGCAACGTATTGGTATTGCAAGAGCGGTGGTACGCAATTCTCCGATCCTTATACTTGATGAACCCACATCTTCCCTCGATGCAGAATCTGAAAAAATTGTATTGGAAGCTTTGGAAAAACTTATGGTAGGGCGCACCGTAATTATTATTGCTCACCGGTTGAATACTATCCGGCATGTTGACAAGATCATTGTACTAACTAATGGTACAATTGCAGAGGAAGGAACCCATGATGAACTGATAAACAAAGGGAAGATATACGAGCAATTGTATAATGTGCAGGTGATGCCTGATTATAAAATTATTGAACCTTAATTATTTAAAAATACGAATCCATGTCTCACAGATCTTTAATCGTTTTACCCGATGATACCGGCCAGCAAATAATCGATGCGATCGACAGTGCACGAGAAACGATTCTCATCAAAATGTTTTTATTTTCTGACGTGTCTCTTATTAACGCAGTCATTGCAGCAAAGAACCGGGGAATTAATGTTAGGGTAATGTTGAACCCGGCTCGCCATAACGGGGAGCCGGAAAATGAACTTACCCGCCAAAAGTTAGAAGAGGCAGGCATTGAAGTGAGAGATAGTAATCCCGAGTTTACAGTAACCCATGAAAAATCAATGGTGATAGATGATAGGCTGGCTTTTATAAAATCCCTAAACTGGGAACGTAAAAATTTTATTGAAACAAGGGATTACGCCATTATCACGTATCACACCCATGAAATAAAAGAGATTGCTATGTGCTTTGAGGCTGACTGGCACCGTAAAAATTTTGATCCCATTGAAAATTTAAATCTCATCTGGTGCAGCAATAATGGCCGCACAAGAATTGCAAAGTTTATTGATGAAGCCAAACATACCCTCTTTGTACAAAATGAACGCTTCCAGGACCTGGTGATCATCGAACGATTGGTACATGCAGCCAGCAGAGGCGTAAAAGTGCATGTGATGGCACGTCCACCTCATACTTTAAAAGAACAAAAATTGGTAGAAGGCGTAGGCGGATTGCGCATAATGGATGATGTGGGCATCCATATTCATAAACTTAAACTTTTGCGGCTTCATGGAAAAATGTTGCTGGCTGATGGTTGCCGTGCCATTATTGGCTCAATCAATTTGAGCCCGGGAAGCTTTGATCACCGCAGAGAACTCGCCATAGAAGTGCATGATGCTCCTGTAATCGAAAGGATGAAACAAATTGCACATTATGATTGGAAAAATTCACATCCCCTTGATCTTTCTGACAAGGGGCTTTTAGAAGACCTTGAAAGCTTTGGCAATTTGGGCACCGAAAAACTTGTGCTCGATGAAGATGAAAAGAAAGGCAAGGAGCATCACAAGCATAAAAAATGAAATGGCTTTTTTATGATGCCCATTGTAAATTTTAATTAAAAAACAGGTTTATGAAACCAATTGCATTTTCATTACTATTTGTTGCTTTACTGGCAAGCCGGATTGCAAACGCGCAAACTATTCCTGTCGATCATCTAAAGTTTTTTGAAGACACTACAATCCTTAAAGCTACTATCACCACCGATATGGGAAAGCTTTTCAATCATAAAAATAAAACAGGCGTACATTTTCCTGCCAGGTTTTCAACCACGCTTGAAGATGGAACCGTGATTGATGAACCGATATCCATGGAAGAAAGAGGCCACTTCAGAAAAGGCTATTGTTACATTCCTCCTTTAAAGATTAAGTTTAATGCTGATGTCAACGGGGCTTTAAAAACTCTCGGTTCGCTGAAATTGGTGAGTCAATGTTCAAACGCAGCTTACAGTGAAACCTATTTGCTTGACGAATTCCTGGTTTATAAGATCTACAATTTGCTTACGAATATGAGTTTCAGGGTACGGCTGGTGAATTTAAATATTGTTGACAGTTCCGGCAAAAAGAAACCGATAACCGAATATGCCTTTTTCCTTGAAGATGATAAAGATCTTGCCAAACGAAATAATTGTAAGGATTGGAAGAAAGGTGGCGTAAAGGGCCAGGTAGTAGACCGGCATCAAATGATAATTACTTCGGTTTTTGAATACATGATCGGCAATACGGATTGGAGTGTTTTGGCAGGCCACAACATCAACCTACTTCTTTCAAAAACAGACTCGTTTCAGCATTTATATCCCGTTCCCTACGACTTCGATTACTCAGGGTTGGTAAATACCACTTACGCAGTTCCTGATCCGAGGTTAAATATTACCAATGTACGTGAAAGGCTTTACCGTGGCTACGCTCCAACCATGGACGAACTGGATGAAATATTTATTACTTTTAAAAATCAAAAGAATAATATGTATTCTTTGATAGAAAATTTTCCATTGTTGAAGTCGCGTGATAAAAAAGATCTTATCAATTACCTTGATGAATTTTTTGACCTTATCGATCGACCCTATAAAGTGAAGGAAGCTTTCATCCAAAATGCCAGGAGAGATTGATGAGGAATATACTTTTGTTCAATCTTCTCTCAAACCTTTAATGATCACATTCCCGGTTCCGTTAGGATTACAAGGATAACCGAATTCTTTTTGAAGCATTTTCGGATCATTAATTACAGAATAAAACTCATCCAAAAATTTGGCTGTCTTCTTTTTATACTTGTCATCAATTAATGAACAACCTTCATAGAGTTTATAAATATCACTTTTCATTCGATTGTAAAAAGCAACAGTGCTGTCAAACAAACTCATATCTTTTATACAATAACCACGGTATCTTCTTTCGCGAACCGAACTCATTTGCAATTCAGGCGCAGGCTTTGCGTAAGGCGAATTCACGATTCCGGAAAGATCAAAATCGTAAGGCACAGAGATCGCTTCAGCACTAGAATCAGCCGCAATTAATTTTATATTTTGCAGGTAGTCAACAGACCAATCCGTATTCCCGATAAGATATTCAAATACTGCCATCCGCAAAAAAGGTTGCATCATAGTTTGCTGCGGCCTGATCTTTCTTTTTACCTCCACCATGCCATTGCGTTTAGCCATCTGCTTTTCTTCTTCAAGAATAAAGCCGTAGAATGGAGAAGGCATTTTCTTATTTTCAATATCTACCAATGTCACCTTAACCAGCCTTGCTTTGAAACTTTGAGGGGTAACTAAATTGTAAAGTTTATATACAAGCCATTCATGCACTACAAATTCTTCGCCTTTACAGGGCATCACTAATTTTAGGGAATTCTTCTTTGGAAAAAAAGCAGGCCTGGTATCCGCTCCTGAAAAAGTGAGTAGCAAAGGCGGAAAAGTACAGTTGGCATTTTCCCTGCGAAAATGCCCCCGGGTTTTTACCTGTATGGCTATTGAAAAAGAATTGTTTTCTTCATCAGCATAACTAAGAGTAACAGGATAATATATAGCTTCCCCCTTCCTGTTATTAAGGATTTTACGAAAGTTACCTTTCATGGTAATATCCAGGATCTCATCCGAATCAAATAATCCCTTTTTTGAAATTTGCTGATCCCTGGTAAACGAAGTTTTTACGCTTGTCTGCGCGTTTATGGAGACCCAAAAAAAGCAGGAAATAAAAATGAGAGAAATAACTTTTTTCATGATAAACCATTTAAATATTAATCCTTCATCTGTTTTTGCAGTTGCCATGGTTGGTTGATTTTGGTTTAATAGAAAGAATTTATTTCGTTGATAACTTTTTTATCAATTCATCTTCAATTGGCGCTTTAATTTTTACAACAGAATCCATTACTTCATTGGGGATGGTGGCGGATAAAATGTATTGCATAATTTTCCATCCATTTGGTTCTTTTACCAATACACCTGAACCTCTGCAAATTTTCATTTGTGTATTCAGTAATTCATCAAACCATGCAAGTGTTCCCGCTTTATCGAAATAAATATGCCGTTCAAGAGCCGTAAAATGCCAGGTAGTTTTATTATCGAAAAAAGGTTTTGCCCAAACCATAAATTCTTTTTTGTTCCATCTTTCCGTAGCATCAGTTCCGGTGAAAACAGCATAATCCTTAAAAAAATTAAAGTAAGTTTTATAGTCTGCATTTGCGGCAGCAATATTAAAAGAGTCCAACATAGAAATCACTTCTTTTTGTTGGTTTACTGTACCCGTCATTGAGCCATCCAAAGTTTTAGAGGGGCGATTGCAGGAATAAATGCAAACAATAAAAGCGAGTAAAACGCAACTAAATATTTTTTTCATTGTTTTATTTTGGTGAATAAAAGTTGGCAACCTTTAGAAGATTGCCAACCTTTAAAGTACTATTCTTTAGGATACTTTCCGGGATCCAATTTTTACACTTTATTCAACACACTGACAACCGGAGCACTAATAACACCACCTTCTTTCATGGCTTCCTGAAGGTGTGGGTCGCTCATAAAAGCATCTAAAACATCAGCGCCGGGCGCTTCAAAGATCATGGTTACCTCATTGGGGTTTTTAACTGATGTATAAAGCCCTATTTTTTTAACGCCTGCTTTGGCGCGATTGGGTTCATCTGCATCAAATACCGGTTTCCATTGTGCGAAGTCTTTCACTTCGTGTTGCATAATTACTGTTACCATTTTATTAAGTTTTTAATTTTCCTACTCGTAAGGCTTTCCTGCCTACCGTCAGGCAGGTCGGAATTCGCCCCCGCAAAAAAATGCCCGTGCGGAACAGGCCCGTTTTTTAAGTGATGGCTGGATTTCACTTTTTAATTTTTCCCCATGGTTCGTGCCTTCACGAACCAGTGTTTTTGTAAAGTTTCATTTCGTGAAGACACGAACCGGGGCGCAAAGCCAAACTTTGGCGGTGGTCTTTCCGGCCTGATATGTCTTTTAAATTGGTTCATAATTATTTTATTGAGCCTCCATTTTTGCCATCACTTCTTCCATATCCTCCGCGGTAGGGCCATATATGTTAGGGTTGCGAACACCCATGTGCCTGTAGTAGGTGCTCAATTGCCCACGGTGATGAATGATGTCGTGCATTACCGTCCAAAAGATAGCGCTCATTGGGTATGCAAATATTTTGTGGCCATCTACCTGGTATTCTACAATCTGTTCCTCCCATGTTTTATCGTCTATACCATTTAATTTTTCCGCTGCTTGTGTAGCATTTTTTTCAAAAGAATCTGCTGCTTCTGCCACACTTGAAAACTTTTGATCTGCTTTTTCATCGGCAATGAAAGTCTTCACCGCATGATTCAACGATTCTGCATGAGAAAGAATATGTCCTGTTAACTGCGCAGCGCTTCGCGCTTTCTCATCACACCGGTAATTCAATTTGTCCATGTCTTTTGGTAAGGCGTTTATAGCGCCTAATGTTTTTGGCATTTCTGCCTGCCAGGTTTGAATAAAAAACTCCTTGTTTGTCATGTTTGTTTATATTTTAATTATTAATAAAAAGTGTTTCATTCTTTTTTGGTGATTAGCACCTGCATCGTCAGTACGAGCCCTTCACAAATCTCATAATTTGTAGTTTTAATAGTGAATGGATAAATATTATGTGCAGTTAAACATAGCGTATCCGCATTGCCAACATTAAAAATGCAAGTGGAAATAAAAAAATTAGCGCTCACGTTTTTAAAAACAGAAGGAACAGGATTGGAATCACAAAGTGTTCCTTCATTCAATTTTCTTGCAGTGTAGAATATTGGGCTAAAGTAATTAAAATTATTTCCTCTTGAATGTGCTGTTTTCATAAGTATATGTTATTAAACAGGTATCTGAATTTTTGCCTAAGTCCTCGCCGATAATGTTTATCAGTAAAGCAACCTGCCTACCGGCAGGCAGGCAAATACACTTGATTTTCATTTTGATGTTTTAAAATTTTATACACAATGATTCAGCGTTTCTTTTGCCGCTATAAAAGCGATACCTAAATCTTTTTTTGCCAATGAGCTGTCATAAATAATTGCAGCTTTGGCAAGAGGCGCTTCATTATTAAGCATTCGCGAAATATCAGAAACGGAATAACTTTCATTGGCAATCAAATAATTTTTTCCATGAATACCTTTGGTAGTAGCTGCCTGGAAAACCGCTTCTGCTACATCTCTTACGTCTATCATTGAAAACTTCGTATCTGTTGCAAACAACATTTCTACAAATGGATTGGCAGCGATTTTATTTCTTATTAAATATTGCATACCCCCGGAAGTAGAATCCTTCCTGTCAGAAAGCGAATTACCAACAACAAAAGTTGGCGAGACAGATGTGATCTCAAAAGGGAGATCAGGATGTTCATTTATAAATTTTCTTACTTCCTGGTCTGCCAGAAATTTTGCCTTCGCATAAGGATGGTCTTGTTCACTAATGTATGGCGTGTCTTGCTCGGTAAAAATATGATCAGCGGGATAAGTTGAAGGGTTCATCGGGAACGAAGTATTCCAGGCCGCGACAGAAGCGATGAATACCACCTTTTTAAGGCTTTCTGATTTCGAAATTACTTCCAGGAAATTGCGTGTACCCTGTACCGTAGGTTCAAACAATTCTTTCTCCGGATCTTTTACATCCAGGATAAAAGGTGTGCCGGCGTGTACCAAAATATCACATCCTTTCACAAAATCTTCCAGCATCTTTATATCGCGTACGTCTAATGTGCACACTTCAAGATTATTGGCATTGGCAAGTGTTTGCAAATGTTCATATTTACTTTTATTGTTGATATCGGTGGAGGACGCTTTTACTTTAAAGTTTTCTTCCAGGAAGATTTTGGTAACGTAGCTACCAATGAATCCTGAGCCTCCGATGACTCCCGCTGTTTGCATGATGGTTATTTTTAAATAAATGATTTAAAATCTTAGTATTTCTAATTTCGGCTGACTTTTATCTGTTGTCAGCTTTGGCAGAAATTTTTTTCCCATTTATAAGGAATACTCTGCAATCATTTTGCTTTAAGCGCTTCCATATCAATCTCAGTCAAGTGTCCCGGCAATGCCAATTTTACTTCGAGCCACGTGCCTGTGGGGAACAGTTTTTTGTAAATAGTATTGCGAAAGCTTACAACTTTTTCCAGGCCTGCCAAATCACTGGTGTAAATATTTTCAGCACATACAATATTGGCAAACCTGGAATTTGATTGTACTTTTAACTCCCTCAATTTTTAACCGGCACAGCTTGTGAATATTGATATACATACCTGATCTTACCATTTACCAGACGATAATCTTCATGTAAAATGTGATGAACTTTTTTTCCGTCTTTATAATTATCTGCCTCATCTATCCACTGAAATACCCACTGATCACCTTTGTCTTTATTATCAACTGCCACAGCAGTAATATAAGACAACTGAATATCTGAAATAGTCTTTCGCCATTCTGTAACTTTTGCCATAACAGAGTCGCGGGAACCATTTATCTCTGAGCCATCTGCAAAAACAGCAGTTAAGGAATCGGCAAAGTAAGACCCAATATTATCTGTATTGCCGGAAGCCCAGTCATGATTAAAGTCCATCACAGTTTTAATGTTTTCCGGATTGCCGATTGCTGCAGTTCCCCCATAGGAAAATTTATAAGGTAAGTCAACTGCATTTTGCGGAGATTTTACTTCGGATGTTCCGGTTGTATCATTTGTATTTGTTGCATCCGTTGTCTTGTTTTCACCATTATTGCAACTGAACAGAAAGACAACAAATGAGAGAAAAAATAATTTTTTCATTTTTTTTAATTTTTAGATTTTTTTTAAAATAGTTATCATGGTTAATGTCCCCCCGGGCCTTTTTATATTTTTATGTTTCGGTTCGTGAAGGCACGAACCGAGGCTCATGACTAAACCGAATAACCTGCTATATAAATATCCTGTGTAGCAAGGTCAACTGTACCTACGCCCCAAACCTGCAACGTATTTACCCATGCATAATCTTTTGACGAGGAGAACAAGGTTACGTTCTCTCTTAAGTCAGAAATGCTGCTGCCTTCTCTTTGCATAGCCACACCATCTGCTTTAAGAGAAATTTTTTGTCCGTCTTCTGTGGTTATTTCTGCATGTACATCCAGTTGGAAACGACCGTCTGCACGGATATACAGGTAGTCAACTCCAGAAACTTTACCGCTGAGTTTTGAGCCGCTTGCTTCTCCCGCGAAAAGGACATCAAACCTTGCTCCTTCCGGTGGTGGCGGTATTTTTCCAGCTGCTAATTCTCCGAAATTTACTCCGTATTCTACCATGCCTGTGATTTTGAGGGTGTACTCGTAAAGTGGTTCACCCATCTGAATTGCATTCATATTTTTTTAATTTATTGGTTTTGATTTTAAAATCAGGGAATGCCAACCTTTCGAAAGTTGGCGACCCTGAAATTCTGATAACTTCTACATTCCTTCTTCCTTCGTTACTTTTGAAAAATCTCCATAGATAAATTCAAGAACTATCTTTCCATCATTATTGAATTCATCAAACATGACCACTGGAACTTTAATTACTTCTCCTGTCTTCTTTGACTTTCCGGTCCATGTCCACCAGGACTGCACAGTTTTATTATCATCTTTTTTGTAATGGAGGTAATCCGGGTATCCTTGCGGAACTTGTTTGACGTCATCAAAATGCTCAAAATCTTTCTTCCATTCATTCATCGCATCAGCTATCGGAATAAATTTCTCCATTCCTGATATCCACCATTTCGCGGTATCCGAATAAAAACCTTTCTCAGCAGCCCAATCCTGGGCCTCATAGGCTTTGTTGGAATTATTTACCACATCAATGTAAGGATGCTTAATGTAGATGGTGCCATTGGTTTCCTCCTGGCAAAAAGCAGTTAATCCTACCAGGAATAACGCTACTGTGATCATAATTTTTTTCATTTTTTTAGTTTTAATTTTTCCTATTCGTTTGGCTTTCCGTGCCGTAGGCAGGCAGGTCGGAAACGCCCCTGCTAAAATTGCCTGTGCAGGACAAGCCCGTTTTTTAAAGTGATCGCTGGCTTCACTTTTTATTTATTGAGCTAATACCAAATTATTTTTTAGGAGTTACTGCATTCATTAATCCTCCTACATCATAAAATTCATCGCCAGATATTACTTTATGGTCTTTATTAAAATCGTAGGTTCCATAAAATTTAATACTTACCTCATTGCCAGAAGTAGGCGTGGCATGCCAGGTGCCATAATACCTTACACTTCCGTCAGCCTGTTGTGTGGCTGAATCCACACCGGGTAGAAATTGTGCATCCGTTAAATGAAGATTACTATTATTGTCCATTATATTTTTAATGGATTCCACCCAATGTGCTTTGGTAGTGATTGTATCCCCAAAAGCAGGAGATAGCCAGACGGCACTATCAGCAATTGTTGCCGCCCAGGCATTCAAATCTTCCTTTTCAAAAGCGGCAATCTGTGTTTTATATGCGGCCAGGTTAGCCTCGTACATGGCTTTCATATCATCGCCATTATTTGAAACTGCATCACCTTTTTGATCAGGGGTGTCATCCTTTTGACCGGATTGGTTGCAACCAGCTACCATAATTGTGATGATTGTTGCAAAAAATAATTTTTTCATGTTTTTGATTTTTTGTTTAATAAAACTTTTTGTGATTTGGTTAATGATAAAGTCTTTTTTATTTTAAATTCTACTCTTTAAGCAAACAAATGCCCGGTGTGCCGCCCCCTTTTAAGTGATTGCCGGCCTTACTTTTATTCTTAGTTTCTTATAAAAATTTAAACAGAGAACACTTTGCTCTTCGAAACTCTTTCTCATTTTGCTGCCCTGCCTCTATACAGGCAGGGACAGCAATGAGAATTGAAAAACACACACGAAATGAAGCTATTAACTTGTAATGCTATATTATTCTTCAGGCGTTTATGCATATCGCCTGATAAACTTTAATTATAAAAAATCGGTTTCCCGGCTGGTGAGTATTTTAGGTTGTGCGTTGTAGTTAGATAGGGATTGAATTGATTGTATAAACCTAACAGAAAGAATTATTAAAATAACCTGTTTAAGGACGAAGGCTGGTAAACATTGTCCGAACAAGGGATTTTTTTATCGGGAGATAAAACCGGGAGATAACTATTTGCTAAATGAAGTTTTTAAAAATATTGCCGTTTACACTCTTTGGTTGTGTAAAATTAATATTATTATTATTTGTTTGTTGACCGGATAAGGATCCATTTTCACGCTACTTTACCCAATTTAAAATCAAAAAAAATACTCGTTCCATTTTTCATTTCTTCCCTCATCTCGCCACTTAATTGCTGCGTGAGGAGAGCAACCAACTGAGTCCCGAAACCGGTTCCCATGGTAATGCCGGATTTACCAACACCATTATCAGAAACTTCCAGGTGCAAAATTCCATTATTTTTTTTCTCCAATTTGATTAGAACATTTCCCTTTTGCCCTTTTGGGAAAGCGTATTTAAGCGTATTGGTCAGGAGTTCATTTACGATAAGCCCAAGAGGGACTGCGGTATCAATGTCCACGTCAAGTTTTTCCATCGCCAGTTCGATCTTGATCCTTTCTTCGGCTCCAAATGAATCCAGGATACTTTCGCTGAGATTGAGAAAATAATCTTTCATTTCAATAGCACCGAGGTTTTTTCCCTGGTACAATTTTTGGTGAACAATGCCGATAGATTGCACACGGTTTTGACCTTCCAGCATAGCTTCTTTGGTGTTGGGGTCATCAATTTGTGCCGATTGCAAGGCTAGTAAACTGCTTACCACTTCAAGATTATTTTTTACGCGATGGTGAATTTCTTTAAGCAGCAATTCATTCTCTGCATTTTTGTGTGCAAGAAGCCGGTTGCTTTTGCTGCGATTTCTATAACTTATAAAACTGAATGCCAGAAGGCCTATTAATAATAACCCAACTCCTGCACCCAACCACTGAATTTCCTTTTGCTGCGAAATTTGTTTTTGTTGTAATAAGATAGTGGCTTCTTTTTTTTGAGTTTCATATTGGGTGAGCATTTTAGACATGGCTTCATCACTTTTAACTGACGCGATGCTGTCTCTAACCAAAAGAGCTTTTTTTTGATAAGCCAAGGCAGATTTATAATCGCCGAGGTGTTCATAAATCGTACTCACGTGAAGGTAGTTTTCTGTAATATTGGAAAGATCACTGTCTTTTTCCTGCAAGCGTACTGTTTCCAACTGGTAGGGCAATGCTTCTTTGTAATTGCCCATCAGAAGGTTTACTTCTCCAAGATTGGCAATGGTTGCGGATATCGCATTGCGATAATTTGTTTTTTTTGCTGATGCCAGGGCATTCTTATAATCTTTGATCGCTTCAGGATAACGGCCTAAACGTTTTAGGGCGTTGCCACGGTTATTGAGAAAATCACACATAGGTATTTCGCCAAATTTTTGGGCCTGGGCTAATTGCAATGCACGGTTGAAATAATCAAACGCCTGTTTATTATCTCCGCCTTCAATAGCTGTACTTCCTGCAGAGGTAAGGGCATATACTATTTCATTGTCAAGATTATTTTTCTCACAAATATCAATCGCTTTTTGTGCATAATTCATCGCTTCATTCTGTCGTCCCTGTCGGTTAAGATCTTCAGAAACTCTTTCATAAGCTGCGGCCATTCCTTTCTTATCATCCAAAGCTTCCATCAAACGCGAAGCCTTTATATCTGCTGCCATAGCCTTATCCAGCTCTCCTTTCTTTTTATAAACCCACGCAATTTTAAATTCCGTAGTTGCCTGTCCCCATTTGTTATCAACAGCTTCATAGCCAGTCATGGCTTTATCAAAGAACCTTGTTGCAGAATCGAGTTGCAACAGGTTTGCATGCATTCTTCCTTCCATTTCATAAAATTCCGGCTGCCGGATTTTATCGCCAATCTTTTCCGCCAATTTTACTCCTTGTTGTGCATATTGCAATGCTTTTTCCATATCGTTGACAAAAGCAACGTCCACCAGTTGTTTAATGATCTCTAATTTTTGCGTGTCTGCTTTTGCTACAGAGAGTTTTTGCTCAAGGCTGTCGTAAGGATTTTGCTGTCCAAATGCCAATTGGGTAAAAAGTAAGAATAGTAAACCAACTTTTTCCATATAATTTTATTTTCATGTAGGCCTTACCGTTAGTATTTTCTATCTCGTTATAATTCTATAAAGTCTGGATTTTTTTAAGTAAATTTTCTTTCAACCCGGCGCTCATCGGAATGGCTTTGTGTGCAATAATCACATGGCTTTCTGCCACTTCTTCTACCTGGGCGATATTAATAATATACGACCGGTGAATTCTTACAAAAAGATCCATGGAAAGTTTTTCTTCAATTGCTTTCAGGGTAACAGACAGTAGGTATTCTTTGTGTCCTGTAAATATACGGCTATAGTTCCTGTCGGCTTCAATGTATAAAATGTCAGTCACCATAATCTTTATCATCTTATCACGGTTGCGAATAAAGATCCGGTCTTTTAAAATAAAATGTTGGGCATCGCTGTTTTCGATATTATCCACTGGACCTGTTTGGTCTTCCGCCATCCTGCAAATAGTGAGTTCTATGGCCCGTTGTAAGTCCAGTTGCTTAAATGGTTTTGAAATAAAGGCAGCAGGTTTGGTTATTTTAGCCCTGTTAAAAGTAGCTTCATCTGCATTGGCAGTAAGGTAAATTATCGGGATGCCGGATTGTTTTTGAATTTGTTTGGCCGTTTCAATTCCATCCATGTTTCCTTTCAGGTTAATATCCAATAAAATAATATCTGCATTGTATTCTTTCACATGCTGAGGCACCTCTTCTCCCCGGGGCAGGATTCCTGTTACTTCATATCCCATGTTGGTAAGTTGCATGGCGATTTTTGCCCCGATGATCATTTCATCTTCTACAACCAGTATTTTTATTAAATGATCCATTGATGAGTTTGGAAGTTAGTTTGAAAAAAAATTAAGATAGTAAAATAATAATAAATGTCGTTCCTTCTCCTTCCTTAGTCGCCACTTTAATTTCCCC
>JBBQWJ010000031.1:0-21566 GCA_038210685.1 Chitinophagales bacterium
ATGGCCGGCAACCATATCCGGTCGTTTATCGGCAATCGTTGTAAAGGCAATTACTGAATGTAAAAAAACAGCCGGTTGCGTTACGTTGGTTTGCTTCAATTCCTCGGCCGTTCCAAAGAACATTACGTCAGAGATCGGGAAGCCAAGTACCTCATTTGCTTCATCAAAAAGCAATTTTGTCTGTTCGTTTTCATCATATAAACTTTTTCCCATTCCAATGAACTGTGAGCCTTGCCCCGGAAAAATAAATGCGTGTGCCATAATTTTTATCTTTAGTTTCTTCTTATCAGATCTGCTTTTATCAGGCTAATAAATTCATTTCTTGTAGTTTGCTTTTCAAACTCACCATAAAAAGCTGAAGTGGTAGTAACTGAATTTTGTTTTTGAACGCCGCGCATCATCATGCACAAATGTTCTGCTTCTATCACAACGGCAACGCCCAAAGGATCCAAAGAATCTTTTATCGCATCTAATATCTGCGTGGTTAATCTTTCCTGCACCTGCAATCTTTTTGAAAAAACATCCACCACGCGCGCAATTTTACTCAATCCTGTGATCCAACCGTTAGGTATATACGCAATATGTGCTTTCCCAAAAAAAGGCAACATGTGATGTTCACACATGCTGTATAATTCAATGTTTTTTACAACGATCATCTCACTTACATCTTCATGAAATTTTGCAGAATTTAAAATTGCATTCGCATCCTGCTGGTAACCTTGCGTTGCATATTGCATCGCTTTGGCAATTCGCTCTGGTGTTTTTAATAAGCCTTCCCTGTCAGGATTTTCTCCAAGCAACCTGATCGTTTCACGATAATTTTTCATTATTTCATTCGTCACGTCTTCATCGTAATGTTCCACTTTTTTATAGGCCATAAATCAAACTTTTTTTAATTAAAAAATAATAAAATCATGATGCAGGATATTCCACAAAATTTCTTGGTGTTTCATACAAGCGGATTTGCATATCCAATTTATCATCAATTTTGCTCCTTAAAATATCATAAATAACAATTGCAATATTCTCAGCAGTGGGATTCAGATTTGAAAATTCCGGTATATCCAGATTGAAATTTTTATGATCCAGTTTATCAATCACCGTTTCTTTTATCAGATCACTTAAGTATTTCAGGTCAATTACAAAACCTGTATCAGCAGCCGGTTCTCCGGTAACTTTTACATCCATTTCATAGTTATGCCCATGGTAATTCGGATTATTACATTTACCAAAAACAGCATAATTTTTTTCTTCGCTCCAGGAAGGATTGTTAAGCCGGTGTGCTGCGCAGAAATGTTCTTTTCTATAAACTGATACTTTTTTGTTCATCCTTAAATATAAATAAAATCTGACTGTTAATTTCCGAAATACTCTACAAAAATCTTCGGTGTTTCATAGAGCTTAACCAAATGCATATTGACACCTTCCGGTAAATGAACCATTAATTGCTGCCAGATAGCGATCGCAAGATTTTCTGCAGAACATAGTTTTCCCCTCATAAACTCCACATCCAGGTTAAGGTTTTTATGATCCAGCTCTTCTAAAATAAACTGCTTTACTATCTTGCTCAATATTTGCGCATTGATCACAAAACCTGTATCAGCAGACACTTCGCCTTTTACAGTTATATGCAATTCATAATTGTGCCCGTGCCAGTTTTCATTGGCACATTTTCCAAACACTTCCTCATTTTTTTCCTTACTCCAGGCAGGGTTATATAATTTATGAGCTGCATTAAAATGCTCTATACGAGTTAAAAATACCATTATACTACAATAATTTTTGCAAAGGTAAACCGATGAATTCATAATACGATTGTAAATGCGAAATTTGCAAGATGAATTTATTAATAGTTGCAGCAACGGAATTTGAAATTGAACCTTTTATACAATATAAAAAAAAGGCAGATATTTTGATTACCGGCATTGGAATACCCGCAACTTTTTATCACCTCACCAAAAAATTACTTACAGGAAATTATGACCTGGCCATACAGGCAGGAATTGCAGGAACATCTTTTGATGGATTTGCTTTAGCAGAAGTAGTGGCTGTAAAAGAAGATACCTTCGGAGACGTTGGAATTGAAGAAAAAGGGGAAATGCATACTCTTTTTGAAAATGGATTTGTAGGAAAAAATGATTTCCCATTTACAAATGGATGGCTTGTAAATGATGAAAATGATTTTGGTAAAGTTTCTTTGCCTTCAGCAAAAGCAATTACGGTAAATAAGATCAGCGATAATGAACTTCACAACAAATTGATGAAGCAAAAATTTGGAGCGGAAGTTGAGAGCATGGAAGGTGCTGCCTTTCATTATGTTTGTCTTCAACAAAAAATAAACTTTTTACAAATCCGCAGCCTTTCAAATATCGTGGGAGAAAGAGATAAATCGAAATGGAAATTGAAAACCTCAATTGAAAACCTAAACAAAGAATTATTAAAAATAGTTGAAAACTTATAAAAAACATTATGAATTTTACACTTGGATTTTCACCGTGCCCCAATGACACTTTTATTTTCGACGGACTGGTGAACAAAAAAATTGATACCGGAGATTTTACATTTACTGTTCAATTGGAAGATGTGGAAACATTGAACGAAATGGCAAAAAAAGGAATGCTTGATTTCACAAAAATCAGCTATGGAGTTTTACCTCTTGTTGCCAAAAATTACAAAGTGCTCAACAGCGGAAGCGCTTTAGGCCAAGGCGTTGGACCACTTCTTATTTCAAAAAAACCGGTCGATTTTAAAGATGTAGAAAAATATACTATCGCCATTCCGGGAGAAAACACAACCGCTCATCTTTTGTTTTCACTGGCATTTCCCAATGCAAAAAAGAAAGTTTTTAAAAGATATGATGAGATAGAAAATGCCGTTCTTAATTCAGAAGAAGTTTTAGGCGTTATCATCCACGAAAACCGGTTTACCTATATGGATAAGGGGCTGTACAAAATTGTTGATCTTGGAAATTTCTGGGAAGAAAAAACATCGCTGCCAATTCCTTTAGGTGGCATAGTTGGAAAAAGAACCCTGGATGAAAATATTTTAAAACAGGTAGATGGGTTGATCAAAAAAAGTATAGAGTATTCTTTCAGCAATTATCCTTTGATTACTAATTATGTCAAACAACATTCACAGGAAATGGAAGAGGATGTGATGAAAAAACACATTGATCTTTATGTAAATAATTATTCTATCGAATTAGGTGCAGACGGGAAAAATGCTATTGAAAAATTTATGGAGATTTATAATAAAAACCATAAAATTGAAGCTCAGGAAACAGAAAATATTTTTAGATAGCGAAAAGCCAGACTACAAATTTTCAATAAAATGCTTAAAAATTTCTTTCACTTTTTCGTTTCCATAAATTTTACTTCGGAATTGTTTCACCCATCTTATTGGCTGAATAGAATTTGTAAGAAAAAGTTCGTCTGCTGACAAAAGCTCTTTTACAGAAAGATTTTTTTCTTCAATTTTAAAATTTGATCCCGAAACTTTTTCAAGCATCCATCTGCGTATAACCCCGGCCACACAACCTTCTGAGAGCGGGGGCGTAATAATCTTTTGATCTTCTATAATAAAAATATTAGCAATAGAAGATTCACAAATTCTGCCAAAGGAATTTAAGATTATAGCATCATCAAGATTATTTTTTTTTGCAAACCTTGCCGCCATAACAGAAGAAAGATAATTATTGGATTTTAAATTAGAAAACTTATCACAACTCTTACCCGAATCCGGAAACACATCCACTACTAATCCTTCTTCATTCAATTCTATTTTTTCAGGAAGAGGAAATGTTTCAATAATAAAATTGGTTGAATTGTTTTCGACATCAAAAATTCCTTCATCGCCACGAAAAGCCATTAACCGTATCCTTGCATTTTGTAAAATAGAATTCTTCGATAAAAGTTTGTTTACTGTATCAATAAAATACGCTGAAGAAAAATAGGATGGTATTTCAAAACCAAGCACACGCATTCCTCCAAACAATCTTTCAAAATGAAAAGCTGCATTGATTATTTTTCCCTTATGCATCCGCATCGTTTCAAAAAGCCCGTCGCCATAGCGAAATGAGCGGTTTTGAGCCGATATAACAGGAAGGCCTGTACGAAAAAACTGGTTGTTGTAAATAAAAAAATGCTCATTCATAGTTTAAAAGATGAATGAGCAAAAATAAATAGTTGGTTTGGGTAAACACGATTAATTTTCCTGGTCAAGCAGGTTATTCTTTACTGCGAACATGATAAGTCCGGCGGTGCTTTTGGTTCCGGTTTTCACTTTTAATTTATCACGAATGGCTTCAATTGTACGAGGACTAAGGTCAACTGCCTCTGCAATTTCACGGGTGCTTTTTTCATCACACATCAATTTTAAAATAGTAATTTCTTTATCAGTAAGAACGGCATCTTCATTTCCTGTCTTAAAAGGAGAAGCTGCATTTTTATGCCGCAGGTTATTCAAGAGCGCTTTATTGGTCAATGAATTAAAATAAAATTCCTGTTGGTGACAGGTTTTGATAGCTTCATAAATCACCTCGGCATCTGATGTTTTTACGAGGTAACTATTAGCACCTAATTCCATTAATTTAGTAATTACACTTTGGTCGTCAAGTAATGTCAACATAATAACCTTGATGCCAGGGTAAAGCTTTTTAATTTCAGGAAGCGCAGTAATACCATCCATGATCGGCATCTGGATATCCAATAAAATCACATCAGGCTGAACTCCCCCTTTAAGCATAGTAAGAAGGTGAGCACCATTATCAGCTTCAGCAATTATTTTAATATCCTTTTTTGAGGAAAGAGCGGTCTTCACGCCGGCCCTGTAAAGCACATGATCGTCAACAATCATCACATTAATCATATCCCCGATTTCTTCTGTCATAGTATAAATGAATTTTAATTGTAATTAACCCTACAAAATTCTGCTTTATTTGCGGTTTATCATACCGGACAACTACTTAATTTAAGCAATCGTAATAATACGTACTAATAACGTAAAATAGCCTACAATATTTTATAAATGTAAATATTCAAATCCAAACATAATTATAATTAACTATATTTTAGTCCTTGGGTTTTTTACAAAAAAAGCACCGCTTACAAGCGATGCTTTAGACAATTAAAATTAGTTATTATTTCTTCTTTTGACTTTTGGGAGCAAAAATAGCAAACATTCTTTTGCCTTCCAGTTTGGGCATACTCTCCAAAGTACCCACTTCTACAAGCCTTTCAGCAAATTTCAATAACAATAATTCGCCTCTTTCCTTAAACATGATGGCGCGCCCTTTAAACTGCACGTAAGCTTTTACTTTGTTGCCATCTTTCAAAAAGTTTTCAGCATGCTTCGATTTAAAATCGAAATCGTGGTCGTCGGTGTTTGGCGTAAAACGGATTTCTTTTACTTCAGAAACTTTGCTTTTTGCCTTCATATCTTTTTCCCGCTTCTTTTTTTCATAAAGAAACTTATTATAATCGATCACTTTACAAACCGGGGGATCCGCATTGGGCGATATTTCAACAAGGTCAAGACCTTGCTCATTTGCAATTCTTTGAGCTTCTGCGGTGTTGTAAATACCAACTTCAATATTTTCGCCCACTAATCTTACCTGGGGCACTCTTATCATGTGATTGGTGCGGTGTTCCTGTTGTTGTTCTTTTTTAAAACGGGGATTAAAACCTCTGGGTCTTGGTGGAAATGCCATTAATTGATTTTAGATTAATAATTTTTTTACTGTTCTGTTTTTTCTGGTTGATATGTTGTTTTATTTTCAACTTCTTCTTTAATATTTTCGATCACTTCATCCAAGGTCTTTGTTCCTTCATCGCCTTTTCCCTGCCTGCGCACCGAAACTTTTTGTTCATTCACTTCTTTCTCTCCTATTATAAGCATTATCGGGATCTTTGCCAATTCTGTGTCCCTGATTTTCTTGCCGATCTTTTCACTCCTGTCATCAATTTCAGTACGAATATCATTATTTTTTAATTGATTTAAAACATTTTGAGCATAAGTTATAAATTTATCGCTTATCGGCAAAATTTTTACCTGAACCGGCACCAGCCACATCGGGAATTTGCCGGCACAATGCTCTATAAGCACCGCAACAAATCTTTCAAGGCTTCCAAACGGAGCACGGTGGATCATTACCGGCCGGTGTTTGGCATTGTCTTCCCCAATATAAGTCAGGTCAAACCTTTCAGGCAAGTTGTAATCAACCTGTATAGTTCCCAATTGCCATTTTCTACCGATCGCATCCCTTACCATAAAATCAAGTTTTGGCCCATAAAAAGCCGCTTCTCCATATTCAATTACCACATTGGGCAGGCCTTTTTCTTCAACCGCTTCGATGATAGATCTTTCAGCAATTTCCCAATTTTCTTCACTTCCAATATATTTTGACCGGTCTTTCTCATCACGTAAGGAAATTTGTGCAGTATAATCAGTAAAGCCAAGCGATCCAAATACATACAAAACCAGGTCAATCACTTTTTTAAATTCATCTTTTACCTGCGAAGGCATACAAAATAAATGAGCATCATCCTGTGTAAATCCACGCACCCGGGTTAGCCCGTGCAATTCTCCTGATTGTTCGTAACGATAAACAGTCCCAAACTCTGCAAGCCTCAATGGCAGGTCTTTGTAGCTTCTCGGGAGTGCTTTATAAATTTCACAATGGTGAGGGCAATTCATCGGTTTCAGAAAAAACTCCTCACCTTCTACCGGTGTTTTTATAGGCTGAAAACTATCAGCTCCATATTTTTCATAATGACCGCTGGTAACATATAAATTTTTAGAACCAATGTGCGGCGTAATAACCGGAAGATACCCTGCCTCAATCTGTGCTTTTTGCAAAAATTGCTGCAATCTTTCACGAAGCATAGCGCCTTTAGGCAACCACAAAGGCAATCCTGCGCCTACTTTTTCGGAAAAAGTAAATAGTTCCAATTCCTTCCCCAACTTTCTGTGATCACGTTTTTTGGCTTCTTCCAAAAACACCATGTATTCATCAAGTTCCTTTTGGTTAGGGAATGTAACGCCATAAATGCGTGTAAGCATTTTATTTTTTTCATCGCCTTTCCAGTAGGCCCCGGCAATTCCGGTTAGTTTGATTCCTTTAATAAATCCCGTGGCAGGAATATGTGGGCCGCGGCAGAGGTCAGTAAATTTGCCCTGTGTATAAAGAGTAATGTTACCGTCTTCAAGGTTTGAAAGAATATCCAATTTATAGTCATCCCCTTTTTCTTCAAAATATAGTATGGCGTCTTTTTTTGAAATCTCTTTTCTCAGGTAAGGATTATTTTGTTTAGAGAGTTCGTTCATTTTCTTTTCAAGCTTCTCAAGATCTGATTCTGTGATCACGTTTTCTCCTAAATCAATATCGTAATAAAAACCCTTTTCTATAGGAGGGCCCACCCAAAATTTCACACCCGGAAAAGTATCTTCAACCGCTTCAGCCATAAGATGCGCTGAAGAATGCCAAAAAGTTGATTTTCCTTTCTCATCTTCCCACTTCAAAAATTTTACGGAAGCATCTTCTTTTACAGGACGCGAAAGATCCCACACTTCACCATTTACTTCAGCTGCTAAAATCTTTCGTGCCAATCCTTCACTAATTGACTTTGCAATATCCATCGATGAAACCCCTTGCTCATATTGCTTTACAACCCCATCAGGAAAAGTAATATTGATCATTCTTTATTTTAAAGTTTTTGTTTTATTTAATTTTTAAACCGCAAATTTAACGAAGTATTAGACAAAGATGATATTCCTTTGAAGGGATATGATTTTAATAACAATTAATTTTGATTGAATCAATAATCAGGCATGATGAAAAGATTTTTTACCCTGTTAATTTTGATGTCTATTTATTCCGGAATGTTTGCCCAACATTCTTACGCACAAAATTTCACTTCTCAAAAAAAATCATCCCACAATAAAAAAATTGATTTTAACGGCCAGTGGAAAGGTGGTTTTGATGAAGGAGGTTTGGGAATTCCAGGTTTTGATGATGACATCAAATATGTTTTGGAATTAACAACCGATGGTTCCCGTGTTTCGGGTTATTCCTACACTTATTTTCAGGAAGGAGTAAAAAGGTATTACACGATTTGCCGGCTCACAGGAACTTTGGATCGTGAAACAAACGACATTGTTGTAACCGAAATTGAAAGAACCAAATATAATACACCGCCAGGTTTCCAAAACTGTTTTCAAACACACCATTTGCATTATGAACAAGATTCAGGTATGGAAATATTGCGCGGAACGTGGGGGCCAGCCCCTAACCAGGGTATGTGCGGAAAAGGCACTACCGTTCTTTCACGTAGAATTGCAGACCCTCTGCCAATCGGGTATATGCCACGTACAAACGAACCTGTTGCAAAAGCCCCTGAAAAAAAACTACATCATAAAAACTCAGTTGCTATAGCTCCTAAAAAATCTAAGCCTGCAGTAACAACAAAAGCGCCACCTAAAAAATCGACCATCCAGAAAGCAGAAAGCGTTCAAAGCATGGTTACGAAAAAAGATTTTTCACATCCGGACCAGGATGTTGAAACTCCGGCCACCATCTCACCAAATGTAAAGGGATTTGAAAATCGGAGAGAAAATATCGTAAAAATCATTTCCATCAGTCAACCAACTTTTAAGCTCGATTTTTATGATAATGGTGAAATTGACGGTGATTCTATTTCTGTTTTCTATAACGGAAAAATGGTTTTATCTCATCAAAGATTATCCTACAAACCAATTTCACTTACACTTTCAATTGATAAAAACGCTCCCGAAAATATTGTAACTATGTATGCAGACAACATGGGAACTATCCCACCAAATACAGCATTAATGGTAGTTACAGACGGTGATAAAAGATATGAAGTAAGGATTGAATCCGACACAGAAAAAAGCGGTAGCGTGATCTTTAAATCAGCAAAATAAAGACCTTATCCCGATAATTATCGGGATTGTTGGTTTACTGTGAAATATTTATAACTCATGTACCATCTTCTTTGCGATGATGATCATCCGCGGTGATTTTTTAATATCGTACGCACCAAATTTATAATCACCAAATACTTCCTGCACCTGCATTCTATGAAAAGAAAGCATTTCAATAAAATCTCCTAATGTAAACCTGGCTACCTGTTCTTCAAACTGCAACGGCACTTTCAATTTATCATCTTTAACCACTATTTTTTTATAAAAATGTGTTTCATCAAACCATTTTGTAATAAAATAATTGGTGTCCATTATTTTTGTTTCTGATTTATGCACCAGGTGATCTTCTTCATAATGCACGTTCAGGTAATCGATAACAAAGATCCCTTCCGGATGCAGAGATTGGGAAATAGTCCTGATGGAATTGTGATGTTCTCTGCGTGTTTTAAAATATCCGAAACTGGTAAAAAAATTAAAAGCATAATCAAAATAATTGATCCAAAAAGGCAACCGCATATCATGCATAAAAAAATGCAAATGATCGTTTTCCTTTTTTTTAGCTTGCTTTATACTGTGTTCTGAAAGATCAATTCCCGTAATATCGAAACCCTTGGAAGCCAGTTGCACTGAATGACGGCCTTTTCCACATGCGATGTCTAACATAAGCGCATTAGGCTTCGGCTTTAAATAATCAATTAATTTATCAATAAAAGCAACTGCTTCAGTTTTGTCTCTTTTAAAATACAATTGATAATAATAAGGCGAATCAAACCATTCTTTAAACCACGGTTGCTGATCTGTCATGTTGGTTTTTAATTTTTACAAATTTAAAAAAGTAAAATTTACTCCTACGTTAAACATGGCTTTAATTACATAATAAGTGTACAATTCAGGCAAGAAAAAAGTAAATTTGCACTTTTAAAATAATGATGTGGCACTGATAAAAAGTATTTCCGGGATAAGAGGAACGATAGGAGGAAATCCCGGTACAAATCTCACTCCTTTAGACATTGTAAAATTTACAGCAGCATTTGCAACTTCACTGGATCAACACTCCCAAAATAAAAAAATTGTGATTGGCCGCGATGGAAGAATCAGCGGAGGCGTAGTTAGTAACCTTTGTGCAAGTACATTACTATCGTGCGGTTTTAATGTAATTGATCTTGGCCTTACCACCACGCCTACCGTAGAAATTGCTGTAAAAGAGGAAGCGGCTGCTGGCGGAATAATTTTAACAGCGAGCCACAATCCCGAAGAATGGAATGCTTTGAAATTATTAAACAATGAAGGTGAATTTTTAAATGCGGAAGCTGGTGAAAAAGTGCTTTCCATTGCTGAAAGCGAAAAATTTCATTTTGTTTCTGTACATAAAATCGGAAAGTACCAGACAGATAATTCTTATTTGCAAAAACATATTGATGCGGTGATCAATTATGATCTTGTTGATGTGGAAGCGATAAAAAAAGCCAAATTTAAAATTGTTGTTGATCCGGTAAATAGTTCCGGAGCTATTTATATTCCTGCGTTGTTACAAGCGTTGGGCGTGCAAGATATTGTGATGATCAATGATGATGTAAACGGAAAATTTGAACACAATCCCGAACCGCTTCCGAAAAATCTCATCGGCCTAAGCAATGAAGTTATCAAGCAAAATGCTTCGTTAGGAATTGCTGTAGATCCTGATGTGGACAGGCTTTGCTTTGTTTGTGAAGATGGAAGCATGTTTGGTGAAGAATATACATTGGTTGCTGTGGCAGATTATATTCTTGGCAAAAGAAAAGGGAATACGGTCAGTAATATGTCTTCAACGAAATCACTTAAAGAGATTACTCATCAGCATGGAGGAGAATATTTTCCATCGCCGGTAGGCGAAGTAAATGTGGTGAATAAAATGAAAGAAGTAAATGCAGTTATTGGTGGAGAAGGCAATGGTGGAATCATTGTTCCGGATTTTCATTATGGTCGTGATGCACTGATTGGAATTGGTTTGTTTCTTTCCCATTTGGCACATTCTAAAAAAAGCATCAAGCAACTGAGAGGAATGTATCCTGATTATTTTATCTCTAAAAATAAAATAACGCTTGAAAATAATGTAGACGTAAAAGATATCTTTAAAAAAATTAAAGACAAATATAAAAACAACCCGATGAATACAGAAGATGGGTTGAAGATAGAATTTGGCAACGATTGGGTTCATTTAAGAACCAGCAATACAGAGCCAATCTTACGAATTTATTCTGAAAGTAATTTTGAGACTACTGCTGAAAATATCGCCCGCAAGATCATGAAAGATATTCATGAAGTGATGAGTTAATGTGCAAATCAGAAAATTTGAAAATTTGAAAATTAAAAGACTGATTTATTGTTGCTTTACTGATAAACCAGTTAACTAATAAACCAATAAACAGGTTTTTAAATGGAAAGAATTTATTTTGACAATGCTGCTACCACGCCTTTGGATCCTGAGGTTTTCAAAGTGATGATGCCTTTTTTTACCGAAAAATTTGGCAACCCCTCTTCCATTTATTCTTATGGAAGGGAAACAAGAATGGCGATTGAAACTGCGAGAAAATCAGTTGCCAAAACTTTAAATGCGCATCCTTCAGAAATATTTTTTACCAGTGGCGGTACAGAAAGTACGAATACGGCTATTAATGCAGCAGTAAATGATTTAGGTTGTAAACGCCTCATCAGCTCTCCGCTGGAACATCATGCCACACTACATTCTGTTGAACATTTGGCAAAAACAGGAAAGGTAAAGTTGTCTTACATTAACATCTTACCAAATGGTGTGATCGATTATGAAGATCTTGAAAAACTTTTGAAAGAAAGTGAAGAAAAATGCCTGGTTACTTTAATGCATGCTAATAACGAAATAGGTAACATTACTGATATTGAAAGAGTAGCTGAACTCGCGGAAAAATATGATGCAATACTGAATGTAGATACGGTACAAACCGTGGGGCATTTTCCGATCGATTTACAAAAATTACATGTGCATTTTATAAACGCAGCGGCGCATAAATTTCACGGCCCAAAGGGAGTGGGCATGTTGTACATCAATAAAAATATAAAGATCCAACCATTGATCAATGGCGGCAGCCAGGAACGAAATATGCGTGCAGGCACTGAAAACATTTACGGTATTGTTGGTTTTGCCAAAGCATTGGAAATAGCCGTAGAAAACATGGAAGAAGAAAGCGACCATATAAAAGAAATTAAAAACTACATGAAGGAAAGCCTCAAGAAAAATATTCCCGGAGTTCATTTCAATGGCGATCCGAATGGTAAATGTCTTTATACAGTTTTAAGTGTGGCTTTTCCTAAAACCCAAAAATCGGAGATGCTTCTTTTCAACCTGGATATCAATAACATTTGCGCCAGTGGAGGAAGTGCCTGTACTTCTGGTGCAGAAGCTGCAAGTCATGTCATCAATGCAATCTCAAAAAATTCAGACCAGGCAACCGTTCGTTTTTCTTTCAGCAAATACAATACAAAAGAAGAAGTGGATACGGTTATAGAGAAATTGAAAGAGATCGTGTAAAGATCATGTCGGACCAGTAAAGCAACAAATTTTCACAATTCCTGTTTTTCCAAATCTGCACAATACCAAAAGATAAAATAAATTAATCTTTTTTTCTCTGATGACAGTTGTAGTAATTACTGACCATAATCATTGATGGCAGATATATCTAATTCTACCTTAGATATCCAAAAACATCAATTATGAAACTCAGATACTTTGTTGCTTCACTGATAATCCTGTTGTTGATCAGTTGCTCTTCCTCAGTAAAGATCATTAATTCATGGAAATCAGATAATCTTCCTCAAAAAAGTTATAATAAAATTATGGTGGTTGCGATGCTGCCTGAAAAAGAGCGAAGCCTGCGGGAAGATATGGAAAATCATCTCGTTGGTGACCTTCAAAATCATGGCTACACCGCGATCTCTTCGTTAAGGGAACTTGGCCCGAAGGCATTTGACAATATGAATGAGCAGGAAGTGCTGGATAAGATAAAAGATTATGGTGTGGATGCGGTAATCACCATTGTGTTACTCGACAAGCAACGCGAACGTTATTATGTGCCATCCAGGATATACTACTCACCTTACACTATCTATCAAAGGCGTTTCTACGGTTATTATACCACCATTTACGGCCGCATTTACACGCCCGGATATTATATCAGGAACACCAAATATTTCTGGGAAAGTAATTTCTATAATATGGAAAGCAGGGAACTTCTTTATTCTGTTCAAACAGAATCTTTTGATCCGGCTTCGGCTGCAACCCTTTCACATGAATATGGCCAGATGATTTTAAATGACATGGCAAAAAAAGGAATTCTAAAATAAATTATTCCTAATAGTGAATAGAGCAAATAATTTTATTTAAGAGGTTGTAATGGGATTTTACCAATTTTTGCATATCACTTTATCTTCATTTCCGGCACGATAGGATCAGCCGCGACAAGTTCCAAAGACTTAACCATATCCTTAGTACCGTTTTTGTATTTTATAAAATAAGGTGTTAGCAAATGAGCCTTATAAGCCGCCGTATCAGCATAAATTTCTAAAATAGTTATGTGCGTTGGATTATTTTTTTCAGACACTGCATATAAAGTTAGCACTCCCGGCTCAACGCGGACAGAAGTTTCAATTTCCTCCTTAAGCAAAGCTTTATAGCTTTGCAGTTGGCTGGAATCTATGACGAGTTTTGCCAGCCGCACCATTTGGCTGTTATTCTGCGCAGAAGCACTATTGAAAATAAATTGCATCAACATAAAAATACTAAACATTCGAAATAGCCCACGGCGAATGCCTAATATAACTTTTCTGTTGGAACTCACTTTTTTAAATTTCCTTTTCCGAAAAAAGTCACCTTTAGTAATTTCCATTTTTAAATATTTTTACTTTCAATACTTCATCAAAAATATCGCAAGCCATTCAAAGTAAAATATGCAGGTTATTTATTTAAGCTCTTGTACTCTTCATCTGTAACTTTCTCCATCCAGTCAACGGCTTTTCCGTCGAGTTCCTCATGGATAGCAATGTGCGTCATAGCTGTGGTTGCAGTGGCACCATGCCAATGCTTTTCTCCTGGTGAGAACCAAACCACATCACCCGGATAAATGTCTTCAACAGGACCACCTTCGAGTTGCACCCATCCGCATCCTGAGGTAACAATCAATCTTTGCCCCAGCGGATGGGTGTGCCACGCCGTGCGCGCTCCGGGTTCAAAGGTAACTGTTGCGGACGCTGTCCTGGCGGGAGATTCAGGCTGGAACAATGGATCGATACGCACGGTACCGGTAAACCAGTCTTCGGGCCCTTTTGCGGAAGGTTGTGAGCCTATTCTTGTAATTTCCATATTTGCTTTTTTTAATTTTGAGAAATGCTAATAGAAAGGTAGCAATATTAATTCCGTTATGCTTTAAACCTATGTTAGAATTACCAAATTAAAAATCCTGGTTTTTCCTTTGTTTACTATCTGCCATCCTTTTTCACTTGTGAAGAATTCTTTTTATAAACCCGTTGATTTCTCCATGGCTTCAGTATAACGTGTACCCATTACCGTTACCTGTGACGAAGCAATTTCTATTTCCTCTAATTCTTCATTACTTAACTCAATAGCAGCCGCACCGATGTTCTCCGTCAGGCGATGAAACTTTGTAGCGCAGATCGCTTCTAAATTCAGAAGTTAGAAGGCATTGCGATATGAACAAATCAGCATCCGTATAGAGTAGAGCTTTATAGTGCTTTGAACTGTAATTATATTTTAGCAGCAAACCTATAAGATCTGGAACGGCTTTATGTAGCAAAGCAAAACTTTATATTGTTTTGAAGTAAATGTGTAACACTGCAAAAAAATCGCTAAGCTAACGTTTGTTCAAAGCACAAATTCGTAGCTTTATAAAAATGCTCATTGCAATGCCTGTTGTATAAACCGGGTGCCTCCAAAGCCAGGGTATAAAAGTTAAATGATTAATCAGAAGATTCAGAGAAAAAAGCATCCCTTTTACTGAACACGGGCCTCGATACTTTCTTTTCAAACGAAAATATTAAATCTAACTAAAATGAAACCAAAGCCTGCACAAAAATCTATTCTCCCCAACTACCGCAACACTGGAGACATTGCATTAAAATATCAAAGTACACTAAGAAAATTAGTCGGGTCATTGGGAATTCTTTTGCCATTATTGGTGTACTTATTTTTGCAATTCACCAACGGCTTTGATCCAATCCTGCCATCAATAAGCCATTATTATTTTACAAGGGCAGCTTCGCTTTTTGAAATAATTGTTAGTTTACTGGCTGTTTTTTTGCTAGTGTATAAAGGAGAGGAACTGGTAGATTATATCTTGTCGAGCATTGCTGGCTTTTCTGCCCTGCTAATGCTACTTTTTCCAACGGGCAATCTTCGTGGATATAACCATACAATAAAGTACGATTCAGTTGCCGTTACTTTTTTTGAACAAAGCCCGTTCCGCCCGAAGTTTCATTATATATGTGCCGCTCTGTTTCTGTTGAGCCTGGCAGTTATGGCTTTGTTTGTTTTTACAAAATCCTCACATCGCCCAAGCCAAAGAACCCCAAATAAAAGAAACAGAAATAAAGTGTACCGCACTTGCGGGGTGGTAATGCTGGCAGCCATGTGTGTAGCGTTTTTAGGATTTTTAAATATCATCCCTTCCACTATTTATGATGGCAATAACCTGACGTTTTGGATGGAAACCTTATCAGTAGAAGCATTTGGAGTTGCATGGATGGTTAAAGGTGAATTGATTTTAAGAGACAAGGAGCGATGAAATAGATTTTCAAGAAATAAAAATCTTCTCTATTTCTTCGTTCACTGGAGTTTTGTTTCTTAACCAAATAGGTTCTTAATTATTATATTTGAACATCGAATTTATTTATTGCACATCCTTTAAAACTTTCTTACTTTAAAATGAAAGCTTCTCATTTCGCCATTTTGGTACTACTTTCTGTTTATACAATTGGATGCGGAGGCAACAGCAACAGTGAGGATGCGAATCTTGATTCGTCGCTGGTTTTGCAAACACCATTAAATGATACTTTTCAAAAAGGAAAGATCATGAACCCTGTATTATGCCAATCTGATCCGACAAAATCCTATGCTCTGTATATTCCTGAGGATACCAGCAATAAGCCTTTGCCCATTGTTTATTTTTTTGACGCGCATGGCGATGGCGCCCTTCCTGTAAGAAAGTATAAAGTACTTGCAGATAGTTTTCATTTTATTTTGGCGGGAAGCAATGATTCAAAGAACGGCAACGACTGGAACGATGCGGAAAGCATCTGGACCATATTGAATGATGATGTACAAAAACGGGTACCTGTAAACTCAGACAGAATTTATACCTGCGGATTTTCAGGCGGTGCAAAAGTGGCCACTTTTATCGCATTGCATCATGATAATATTAAGGGAGTAATTGCGAATGGTGCAGCTTTAGAAGATCTTACCACAGCCGGAAACCTTAATTTCAGTTTTACAGCTATCACCGGAAACGGAGATATGAACATGACAGATTTGGTTTCTGTTGATAAAATATTGGATAAAACGTTAACGCACCACCGCATCATTTTTTTCAATGGCATCCATGAGTGGGCGCCTGAAAGTATCATGAACACCGCTTTTGAAGGATTTCAGTTTGATGCGATGCGAAAAAATTTAATTCCGCAAGACACCCCATTCGTCAGTCAGTTTATCCTCCATAATCAAAAACACATTGCATCCGATTTAAAAGAAAATAAATATTTGAAAGCCACGCAAACATGTCGACTTGCAACAAGCATGCTTGATGATGTAACAAATCAATCGGTTTGGTTTCACAAAAAAGAAGATTCAATTACTCATACAGCCTCTTACCAAAAAGAAGAGCAGGCAAGCCAAACGTTATTGAATAAAGAAGAAAATATTAAAGCCGGATTTCAACAGCAGTTTCAAAAAGGCGATGAAAAATATTGGAACAAAACAATTGCAGAGGTACAATCAAAAGCAAAAGCGAAGACGACTGAAGGAGCTATGTACCAGCGTTTGAATGCTTACCTTTCCCTGGCATTTTATTCTATAAGCAACCAACTCATCAACCAAAATCAAATTAAAGAGGCAGAACATTTTGTAATGCTTTATAAAAAAGCAGATCCCACAAACAGTGAAGCCTGGTATTTTTCAGCCCTCCTTAATGCAAGAAATAATAATGGTGCAAAAGCCAAAGCCGATTTGCAAAAGGCAGTATCACTGGGCTTTAATGATAAAAAACGTTTGGTTCAACAACCGGAATTTACCAACGGCAAAGTAAACATTAACCTTGACGAGATTGAAAGAAGAATGAAGTGATTTTATCCCAATCCTGATTAAAGCCAAAATAAAATTACGCAGCTATTTGCCTTAATTTATCTGATTTACTTTAAAAACAGAATCACCTTTTTTCACCACATCATCAACACAATTTTCTAAATTGCATCCATGAGAAATTATGATGACAGTTACCGGCATAAAGGATTAAGAAAAAAGCTGCTGGATTCTCTGAGAACCAAAGGAATTACTGATGAAAATGTTCTCAATGCAATGATGAATATCCCACGTCATTTTTTTCTGGATACGGCGCTGGAACATATTGCTTACCAGGACAGGGCCTTTCCTATCGGTGAAGGACAAACGATTTCTCAACCCTATACAGTAGCGTATCAAACTCAACTTCTGGAAGTATCTCCACATCAAAAAATCCTTGAAATAGGAACGGGAAGTGCTTACCAGGCAATGGTTCTGGCAGAAATGGGCGCCTCAGTTTTTACTATTGAAAGGCAAAGGAATTTATTCGAATTAAATAAAAAGTTCGTGTTACGGTCGCGGTATCCAAGCATTAAATTCTTTTATGGTGATGGCTTTGAAGGTCTTCCCACCTTCGCTCCTTTCGATAAAATAATCATCACTGCGGCTGCGCCTTTTATACCACCTAAATTAATTGATCAATTAAAAACAGGTGGCAAAATGGTGATTCCGCTTGATGAAGATGGAAAGCAAAAAATGATGCGAATTACCAAAAATGAATACGGATCTTTGGACGAAGAAACTTTTTCAGATTTTTCTTTTGTGCCTATGCTTAAGGGAAGAAACTGAACAAAGCAATCTTTATAATTTTATATTTATGGCCGCCATAAAATTTGTTCCTGCCATTGGGTAATAATAATTTTCAACTGTAAAGGCTCCACCGTAAATATAATTATAGGTATAACCATTGGATTCATACATTTTATTAAAAACATTATTTACCTGGAAAATTAAATTCATTTCTTTAAACCCTTTCTGATGGAAGGTGTACGACAATTTTATATTCTCAACAAAATAAGGATCAATGCTTCTGCTAATATGAGAAGTATTATCGAGGTATTGCCTTCCCACATATTTTGACATGAGACTTATTTCTCCATTTTTTACAGGAATAAAATTTATTCCTGCAGCTCCTATTACATCCGGTGAAAAGGAAATATCGGTATTGTGATACACATTTTGTTTTTGCAAGCCATTGTCGTAATTATCCACATACTCTGTAAAATCTTTTATTTTATTTTTGCTCAAAGTTAGATTAGCAAAACCATTAAGCCATTTTGTAATTATCGCATCACCCTGTAACTCAACTCCCGCGCGGTAACTTATCGGCGCGTTGGTTCTTGTGTAAGAACCTACATCATTAATTTTCCCTGTATTCACTAATTGGTTGTGATAATACATATAATAAAAAGTAGCGCCATAGTTAAACGGCTGGTTCTTCTTTTCAATTCCTAATTCCAAATCATACAATATTTCAGGTTTAGGAATTTGATTGATTCCTGCTTCAAAATCATCGCGATTGGGTTCTTTTGAAGCAACTGAAAAAGAAAGATAAGACTGTAAATTTTTCTTATTAAAAGAGATACCGGCTTTGGGATTAAAGAAAGTATAATTCTTTATTACCGACAGGTCGGGATGAGATTCAAAACCATCAATATTATATTTCACAAATCGCTCCTGAAGATCCAAAAACCCTGTAAGACCGGCACCTAAAGACTGCATCACTTTTGCATAAAAATTCAAATCATTTTTTTGTGCAGGGGCATTGAAATATTTGTAATCCTGAGGAAACCCTTGTGGCGCCCACGTTACAATGTCATAATGTTTTCCATCATATTCTGTCCATCCGCCACCGAATGTAAACTGTGTTTTATTTTTATGATACTGCAAAGAAAAAATAGAACCGTAAAAATAATTGTCAAGCCATAGCCGCCTGATCAGGTTAGTTGAAGAAATAGTATCACTACCATTGATAACATCCGGAAGGTTATAATCGCTGTATGCCTGATCTGCCCTGCATTCTTCATAATATCCTTTTCCCCTTGACAGAAAAGCGGCAACATTATAACTCAATAAAGAATTCACTCTATGATTATAAAAAAACTGGTAATGCGTTTGAATATAATTGTCCGTTTCATTTGCATAAGGCGAACCCGGTTTTTCAGTTCCTGCAGGATTGTAAGTTCGATGGATATCCAGATAACTTTCAGGAACGCCATACCATGCCTGGTACGTTTTTTCTTTACCACTTATAATATTAAATCGTAAGGAACTTTTTTTATCCAGGTAAGCAGCGCTGAAGTACAAAGATTTGAGATCAGAAGTGGCGCGGTCAATGTATCCGTCACTTGAAATTTTTGAAACCCTTGCATCAATCAAAAAATGATTGGCCAACAAGCCTGTTCCCACTTTCAATGTATTTTTCCAGGTATTGAAAGAGCCGTAACTATTATCAAGTTTGAGGTATTTTTCTTTATTCACTTCATTAGTAGAAAGATTGATCGTTGCACCAAAAGCGCCGGCCCCATTGGAGGAAGTTCCTACCCCACGTTCGATTTGGATAGAATTCACAGAGGACGTTATATCCGGAAGATCTACAAAATACGTTCCCTGGCTTTCTGCATCATTGTAAGGAATTCCATTTAGCGTAACGTTGATCCTTGATGCATCAGTGCCCCGGATATGAATGCCCGTATAGCCTACTCCATTTCCTGCATCAGAGTTTACAACCACCGAAGGCGTTTGGTTTAAGACATAAGGAAGATCCTGACCCAAATTCACCTTTGCTATTTGTTCTTTGCTGAGATTGGTTTTGGTGAAAGGTGCTTTATCCGCGGCGCGAATAGAAGTAACCTCAATATTATCTAGCATTAAAGTATCCCCGAATTTATGTGCAGTTGTATCCTGCGCATTTGAAATATAACTGATGACAGTAAACGAAGAAATTATTAATATTCTTTTCATGTTGTAAATTTTAATCAATACAATGCATGAAAAAGAAGACGGGAAAGTTATGTTGTCCTCCCTTCGCAGGCATTATCCTGATCAGGTATGCGGGTATTTTCTCAGCAATCTGGCCATCAAATTTTAAAGTGGCCGGACGCACCCCGGTAAATTGTTTCTAAATGCAAAGATAACAAGAAGTAATTCATTTTTTAAAATTTGTAACTTTTTGCCACTAATTTCGTTTCACTGAAAAACAACCATATGAAACCTATTTTATTTTTTCTTTTTGCAGTATTGACAATACAATCGAACGCGCAAACGATTATAAATGATAAAAATGTTCAGGTAAGAAATGTTAGTTCATTTTCAGCAATAAAGGTGTCGGGGGGAATTGATGTTTATCTTTCTCAAAGTAACGAAGATGCACTGGCAGTAAGCGCTTCAGAAGATAAATATCGTGATGATATCATAACAGAAGTAAGAAACGGGGTATTGAATATCTATTACCACAATAACTCTTTTGGATTTAATTCCAACCACAAATTACGCGCTTATGTTTCTTTCAAAACATTGGAAAGCATTGAAGGTTCAGGAGCAAGCGATTTTATTATTAATGGCCTGCTAAAAGGTAACAGCTTAAAAATAAAATTTAACGGCGCTTGTGATATGAAAGGAACCGTAGATTTCACGAATGTTCAAATGGATATTAGCGGTGCATCGACTATAAAAATAAGCGGACAAATTGAAAATTTAAAAATAGGAGCAAGCGGAGCAAGCGATGTAAAAAATTATGACCTGGTAGTTGACAATTGTATTGCCCAACTTTCAGGCGCAAGTGATGTAAAAATCACAGTGAACAAATCAATTTCAGCCAGAGCGAGCGGAGCAAGTACATTTAATTATAAAGGAAATCCTGAAAGAAAAGATATCAGCTCAAGTGGCGCCAGCAATATTTCACAGAGGAATTGAGATTTTTATTTTCCTTCTGCCCATATCAAAAATTGAGGGAAAACATGGCTCCATGAATCATAATCATGTGTGCCATTTTTTTCTTCAATATAAGTTATATCACCTGAAGTAGAAACGTTTTTCTTTTTAATAAGATCTACAAGATCTTTGGTATCATCAATCACATCGATCGTACCATCTTTATCCCGATCAGCTGTTTCTTCATTTCCACCTGCATAAAACCAATATTGAAGATGAGGCCGTTTTCTTGAAGAGCGTATTTTACTGATGATGATGCGATCTTTATCATCAGAATAAGAAGAATCTTTGGCATCTTTATCTCTAAACCAAAAAGAGCCGGAAAAAACGCCTACTT
>JBBQWJ010000032.1:0-20043 GCA_038210685.1 Chitinophagales bacterium
ACAATAAGATGTAACTGAGATAGGCGAAGCCTTGTTCTTCTTATTGTATTCCACCAGTATCAATCCTTTGAATTGCTGCAAATTTAAATTTTAAAATAAAAATTATGCAGAAGAATTGGTATATTATTTATACGAAACCCAAATGGGAAAGAAAAGTGACGGCAACACTAAAAAAAAGAAAAATAGAAAACTTTTTGCCATTACATTACAAGCAGATAACTTCTTTTAGAAGGTCTAAAACACAGGAAGAGCCATTGTTTCAATCTTACGTTTTTGCCAATGTTACAGAAAATGAAATTTTCAAATTATTTTCTGTTGATGGAGTGATCAACCTTGTGTATTGGAAGGGGGAACCCGCCAAAATAAAAGATGATGAAATAGAAATCATAAAAGATTTCATCTCTGATTACCAGGATATCACATTAGAAAAAACAAAAGTTAATGAAACCGATGTAGCAAGAATAATTGATGGTTCCCGGTATTCAATGTCAGGAAATATATTGACAATTAAAAACACCGTAGCCAAAGCAAAGCTTCCTTCTATGGGAATTACACTTGTCGCAAAAGTAGAAACCATAGATGCAAAAGAGAAGGAAATGGTATTTGGAGAAAAAGATCTGTGGTTGCAATCCTGAACTAAATTAAAACATGAAATTTAATTTTAAACTGAATTGACTTCCCAAAAAACAATTGAAGTTGACAAAACTGAAATTAAAAATACTCTCATACAGGAATGATGAATGCTTGCCAGTTTTCGAGAACCACAATTTCCTCCAATTCGTGCCTTAATTAGTCATTCCAAAATCATAGCTTTGAATCATGAAAACAGCATTAATAACCGGTATAACCGGGCAGGATGGGGCATATCTCGCCGAATTACTTCTATCTAAAGGATACTTTGTACATGGTGTAAAAAGAAGGGCTTCATTGATCAATACTTACAGGATCGATCATTTATACGTCGATCCACACGAAAACCACGCAAATTTTAAATTACATTATGGAGACATGACGGATAGTACTAATCTTATCCGTATAGTTCAAGAAACTCAACCTGATGAGATTTACAATCTTGCGGCAATGAGTCACGTTAAGGTAAGTTTTGACAATCCGGAATATACTGCAAATGCAGATGGCATAGGAACGTTACGTCTTTTAGAAGCTGTTCGCATTTTAAAATTAGAAGAAAAAACGCGTATTTACCAGGCATCAACTTCAGAATTATTTGGTTTAGTGCAGGAAGTGCCTCAAAAAGAAACAACTCCATTTTATCCGAGAAGCCCATATGGTGTAGCCAAATTGTACGCCTATTGGATAATGGTAAACTACCGCGAAGCATACAACATGTTTGCCTGCAATGGAATTCTTTTCAATCATGAAAGCCCGTTAAGAGGAGAAACCTTTGTAACACGTAAAATAACAAGAGCTGTGGCCGCAATAGGAGAAGGCCTTCAGGACTGTTTATTTCTTGGAAATTTAAATGCACAAAGGGATTGGGGACATGCAAAGGATTACGTTGACGCCATGTGGAGAATCTTACAACTTGATGAGCCTGAGGATTTTGTAATCGCAACAGGGATTACAACTACTGTGAGGGATTTTACTAAAATGGCCTTTAATGAAGCAGGAATTGAATTAGAATTTATAGGTACAGGAGCTGAAGAAAAAGGAATTGTAACACGTTGTAACAATGAGAAATACCAATTACCAGCCGGAAAAGAAGTCGTGGCAATTGATCCTAACTATTTCCGCCCTACAGAAGTTGATCTCTTAATTGGAGACGCTTCAAAGGCCAAAGAAAAATTGGGTTGGACTCCAAAGTACACCCTCCAGAAAATGATTAAAGAAATGGTTGCAAGCGACTTGCAAACATATAAGATGAGCATAGAAAGGAAGTATTTTATGTAATTGCCTTTTACAAAAAAAATTAAATAATACTAAAAAGACAAAGTAAATTTTGGGCATAGGAGCATCAAAAATAACCTTAAAGGAAAAAGCTGAAAATGCACTTTCCTATATTAATAGTTTTATTAATAAGGGCCAGGAACGAAGTGTAAAGGCAAAAAAAAATATAATAATTACCTTTTTTTTAAAAGGAATTAGTATTGGAATCAGCCTGGTGTTGGTTCCTTTAGCAATTAATTATATTAATGTATCCCAATATGGAGTGTGGCTTACCTTAAGTTCCATCGTCGTTTGGTTTAGCTTTTTTGATATTGGCCTGACCCAGGGGTTACGTAATAAATTAGCCGAGGCCATTGCAAAAGGAGAAAAAGAACTTGCGCAAATTTATGTAAGTACTACTTACGCCATACTTACCATAATTTGCACTGGTTTGTGGTTAGTATTTTTACTAGCCAACCATTTCCTGAATTGGTCCCACATTCTTAATATTTCAGAAAGTATGAGTTCTGAAGTATCCATTCTGGCAATCATAGTATTTACATACTTCTGCCTCCAATTTGTTTTAAGAATTATTACCACTATTTTAATAGCAAATCAGCAACCCGCAATTACAACCTTAGTTACCGTTTTAGGCCAGATTATATCACTCATTTTTATTATAATTCTTGTTAAAAGCTCTCATGGTTCACTGATTAAATTAGGCACCGTTTTCTGTGTTTCTCCCATTTTGGTTTATATAGGTGCCAGTATTTTTTTCTTCAGAGGATCATATAAGAGTTTCAAGCCTTCACTATCAAAAGTAAAGTTTTCTCATTCTAAAGGACTACTAAGTTTAGGAATAATATTTTTTGTTATCCAGGTTGCAGGTATCATACAATATGAAACTTCAAACCTCATTATTGCCCGCAGCTTTACCACAGCAGATGTTACTTCTTACAATATAGTATACAAATACTTTGGAGTACTGGATATGGTATTTGTAATTTTCCTGGCGCCTTTCTGGTCTGCTTCTACAGAGGCCTATCTTAAAAACGATCTAGCCTGGATTAGAAAAGGGATTAGAAAATACAATCAGCTAAACCTTTTACTGTTCTTTGCAGGATGCATTATGCTGTACTTTGCCCAGGATATTTATAACCTATGGTTAGGGAAGGGAACAGTACATATTAGTTTCTCTCTTTCATTCTGGGGATTTCTTTATTTTATGATGACAACCTTTGTGGCCACTTATGTGGCACTGTTGAATGGCATCAATGCGCTACGCATCCAATTTATTGCCTGCATCATAAGCCCATTTATATTTATAGGTGTTGCCTTGCTATTAATTAAATACTATCACATGGGGCCCTATTCCCTATTTATAGCTTCGATAGCCTGTAATTTTAATGGACTCATTCTTGCCCCCATTCAATACCACATGATAGTAAACAAACAAAAAAAAGGAATTTGGATTAAGTAATCATGAAGATATTATTTGATCATCAGATGTTTTTGAAACAGAAATATGGAGGAATTACAAAATATTTCTGTGAATTGATGAAAAATCTTCCGATAGAACATAGTTATGATCTATCGGTTCTTTTTTCAGGAAACCAACATCTAAAAGATTATAATTTTAAAAGGATTAATTTTTCTCTCCCTGCACGCGATTTTAGGGGAAAGGGACGGCTAAAAACCAGTTTTTATAATATCAACAAGCATTACAGTGAGTATAAAATTTCATCAAACAAGTTTGATATATTTCATCCGACTTATTATGACCCCTATTTCCTTAAAAATCTAAAAAAGCCTTACGTAATTACTGTACATGATTTAATAGAGTTTAGGTTCAAAGAACAATATAAAAATGACTCTCTTATTCCGGATATGGAGAAAATAATTAAGAAAGCTAACCGGATAATTTCTATTAGTGAAAATACAAAAAAGGATTTGATAGAGACTTTACATATTTCTCCCGATAAAATAGACGTAATTTATCATGGCTTTAATCCACCAAAAAAAAGGCCTGCTAATAATAATTTAGGACGATACATTTTATTTGTGGGTGTAAGAACAGGATATAAAAACTTTTCGAACCTCGCCAAAGCTTTTAGCGAACTACGAAGGCAAGATGAAGATTTAAAGCTGGTTTGCGTGGGGCAAGCTTTTCTTAAAGATGAAATAGTAGAATTAAAATCACTGCAAATTTTTGATAGAACATTTGTGTTTGGTGTAAATGAAGACCAGTTAAATGAACTCTATGCAAATGCACTGGTGTTTGTTTATCCATCTAAATACGAAGGATTTGGTATGCCGGTATTAGAAGCTTTTGCAAACAATTGCCCAGTGTGCCTTAGTAATACAAGTTCTTTACCTGAAGTAGCAGGAAATGCTGCAGAATTTTTTGACCCAACGAGTAAGGATTCAATTTTAGAAGCAGTTAAAAAAGTAATTTACAATAAAGCGCATTCAGAAAAACTTATTGAAGAAGGAAAAATTCAGCTTAAGAAATTTTCGTGGAAAAATTGTGCTATCAATACAGCAGAAACTTATCAAAGAGCACTTTCATAGTAAAAACTGCTTATTCTAATAATGGTTAAAGAAACTTATTTAGAACAGGAAAGGTTAATGCCTCGGAAGAAGTTAATTGCTCTTAACATCTTTTGGACGGGTTTTATAATTTATACATTAGCCTATGTAATTAAAACAAACCCACATTTCAACTTAAAAATCGGAGAATTGATTCAATTCTTGGGATTTCTATTGCTTCTTGCAGCCGGGATATATCTTGCAGAATTCAAGATAAAGAATCGTTACCTTATAGTAATTTTTACTTTATACCTTATTTGGTCTTTTACGATAATTTCAAGGGGAATTCATTTTAATTATAATGCGGTAAAAGCAATGATAGTAGATGCTAATTTTGGGATTGTAATTTATTTTGCACCACTTATACTTTTATTCCCTCAAAATTTCTTCTTCTTTAAAAAATTATTTCAGGCTATTGTCATTTTAGGGATATTTTTTCTCCTTTACAATGTTATTTATGTAAAAGAACTACTGGACCGATCTTCCGATACACAGGATGTAATTGAATATCTTGCCAAATTTTTGGGAATTACCTGCGGTTTCATCCTGCTCACTTATAAATACCATTTAAAAAAGATAAACTTATTAGCGTTAGGTGTTATGCTACTTTGCTTGTTATTTTCGCTTTATAAAGCTCGAAGAGGCTTATCACTTATATGCAGCAGCATCTTGCTATTCTCCTATTTTCTATATTTATTCAATAGTAAAAAAATAATATTGATTATTTATTTGTCTGTTTTACTATTGATCGCAGGAGTTTATTATGCAAGTACTATTTACAATATCAGTAATAATACCTTGTTTAGCTTTATAGCAAAAAGAGGAGAAGAAGATACACGTACGCCAGTAGAATTGTATTTTTATTCGGACTTAAAAAAAAATGACTGGGTAGCAGGCCGAGGAATAAATGGTGAATATTATTGCCCTGATATTGATGAAAACCAGCTGACAGATTACAGATCTTATATAGAAACCGGATACCTCCAGATAATTTTAAAGGGAGGCATTATTAATTTGGTCTTGTATTTACTAATTCTAATTCCCGCATTTTTTTTAGGTTTATTTTATTCAAAAAACATGCTTTCGAAAGCTGCATCATTTTGGATATTAGTTTCATTAATCAGTTTATATCCATCCATGGTAAACACATTTACCTTAAATTTTTTATTGGTTTGGATTTCAGTAGGAGTATGTTATTCTAAGAAGATAAGGAAATTATCAGATATTGAAATTAAAAATCTTTTGATGTCACCTGAATTAATATGAAAAATATTTCCCGGATTTTATCGTTCAACTTATAATTAAATGAATTCTGGAATCAGCATAATTATACCGACTTACAACAGGGAAAAATTTATTGGAGAGGCTATTAAAAGCGTTCTTCAACAGGATTATGAAGGGAATATTGAAATAATTGTTTCAGATGACGGATCTACAGATAAAACCATTGATATTGCAAAATCTTTTGGTGACAAAGTGATAGTTGCTTTAAAACCTGAAAATTGTAATACCCAAGGTGTTGCTTCTAATAGAAATCGTGGAATACGATTAGCATCCCAACCATTTGTAAGCTTTCTGGATTCTGATGATTTTTATTTACCGGGACATTTAAAAAAGCTTGCTCTTCATCTGCAAAAAAATAAATCTCATGGTTTTGCCTTTTGCAGAATGCTTGAATTAAAAGAAGAAAATGGTAAATATTTATTTAAACCATGGACGCATAGTTTCATATTTAAAAACGATATAAGAAATCCGGTCGTATCCAGGATTAAAATTGTACATACTAATAGTTTAATGTTCAGAAAAAAGGTTTTTGATGAAATCGGTTATTTTGATGAATCTTTCTCCAATGGTGAGGATGGTGATCTATGGATGAGGGTAAGTGAAGTATACAAAGGAGCATTTTCTGATCATTATGGGGCAGTTTACCGTTGTCATCATGGTGTAGCACAACTAACCAAAAATTCAGATGAAGAAATAAACAAATGTTTCATTAACATATATAAAAACGCAATTTCGCGTTATTTTAATTTAGGTTTAAAAGATTCTCAAAGAATATTTCAACTTAAACATTGGCTGATAATAAGTAAGTACCGAAAGACAAGAAAACAATATTATTTCAATCTATTTAAATTAATTTGTTTTTACCCTTTTAACTTTTTAAGAACATTACCAGTCAATATAAGTGAGATTTTTGAAAACCAAAAAACACGATTATGGCATGATTTAGATATCTATTTATAAATCTGGATTAAAAGTTGTTTTACTATAAAAACTTATTTAATTTATTAGAATTGAAAGTCAAAAGTAACCATAAAGAAAAGGCATTGATTGTACTAGGAGATTTAAGTTACCCCTCAGGAAATTCCCTCTCAAATAGAATTCATTTATATTCAAAGGGGGTCAAAGATTTCAAAATCTTTCCCTTTATTATAAATGTTCATTCATCACATAAAGAAAAACAAGATTATAATTACTTAGGCAGGCATGAGGGAATTCCTTTTTATTATGCCCAGAAGACTTCCTTATATGAACCAAATGTAATAAAAAGGACTATCAAAAAAGCCCTTGGCGTGTTCAATACTTTTATAATAATTAACCGGTTACGAAAAAACAGAAGAGTAACAGTTCTTTATTACTCAATTAATTTTCATTATGAATTAATCTTCTTTTTGTATTTAAAATTGCTCAAAATTCCGATCGTAAAAGAATGTAATGAAGCTCCATTATTTTTAATCAAAGAAAAGAAGAACCTTAAACTCTATACATTTTTGCTCAAACATGTGGAATTAAAAATGTATAATGGCATAATTGTTATTTCTGATTTTTTGTATAATTATTATTCCCGTTATCTTTCAGCGAGTAAAATTTTACAAATTCCGATACTTGTTGACATGAAGAGGTTTTGTAATGTTTCATTACAAAAAAAAGTAACCTGCGAGGAAAAAATAATTACCTATATAGGTTCTATGGTTGGAAATAAGGATGGATTGGAAGATTTAATAGAAGTAATATCCCAGGTAAATAAGAGTCCGAATCAAATTAAGTTACAATTGGTGGGAACAGCAAGAGATCACGAAATAAAAAATTTAAAAAATAAAGTTGAGTCTTTAGGATTAAATGATGTAATTAGTTTTCTCGGTTTAAAAAAAAGCAATGAAATTCCGAAAATACTAATGAATTCAGATTTGTTAGTTTTAGCAAGGCCGGATACCAATCAATCAAAAGCCGGATTCCCCACTAAATTAGGAGAATATTTGGCTTCCAGAAAACCAGTAGTAATTACGATTACGGGAGAGATCCCAAAATATCTGGAAGATGACAAAAATGCATACCTGGTTGAGCCAAATAAAATTGAAAATTTTGCAAAAAAAATTATATACGCTTTAAATGACAAAAATGCTTTCTCTATTGGCGCAGAAGGATATGAGGTAGCTAACAATAATTTTAATTATCATCTTTTTGGAAAAAAATTAGATGATTTTCTATTTCAATCAAATCAGAGAAATTGATTTTTCAATTCGTTCTAATAAAATAATAATAAATACATGTGCGGCATAACAGGTAAAATATATTTTGATTCACTTAATAAAATTGATCCTAATGAAATAAAACTCATGACTGAAAGCATTGTTCATCGGGGACCTGATGACGAAGGCTTTTACATTAATAAAAATGTCGGATTGGGATTTCGGCGATTAAGTATCATTGACTTAAAAGCAGGCCACCAACCTTTATCAAATGAAGATGGCAGTATCTGGATCGTATTTAACGGAGAAATTTACAACTACCTGGAGTTACAGGAAAATTTAATAAAGCAAGGACACATTTTCAGAACGAAATCTGATACAGAAACAATTGTTCATTTATATGAGCAATATGGAACCGAATGTTTAAAATTTCTGAGAGGTATGTTTGCTTTCAGTATTTGGGATAATAATAAAAAGCAGCTTTTCTGTGCCAGAGACAGATTTGGAATTAAACCATTTTATTACTATCAGGATGAGAATAAATTTGTATTTGGATCAGAAATAAAAGCAATCTTAAAATCCGGTGATACTGAAAATACTTTATCTTATGATGCTTTGGATTCTTACTTTACTTATGGATATATTGCAGGTGATATATCAATTTACAAGAGCATAAAAAAACTTCAACCGGCACATTACCTGCTTTTATCACCGGGGCCAAAACCTTCTGTTACTATAAAAAGGTATTGGGATATTCAGTTTGAACCGGATTTTTCAAAAACAGAACAGCAGTGGGTTGAAGAAATACAGGAAAGCCTTTCTGAATCTATCAGATTACACATGATCTCCGATGTTCCCCTGGGCGCATTTTTGAGTGGTGGAATTGATTCAAGTTCTGTTGTAGCAATGATGGCAAAAAATTCCACGCGACCTATAAAAACATTTTCAATCGGTTTTAAAGAGCAGGCTTTCAATGAATTAAAATATGCACGTGAGGTTGCTTTAAAATATGAAACTGAACATCATGAACAAATAGTAGAACCAGAATCTATAAGTTTATTACCTAAATTGGTAAATGCTTACGACGAACCTTTTGCGGATACCTCTGCTATACCTACCTATTATGTATCGAAATTGGCTCGCGAATTTGTTACAGTGGCGCTTTCAGGAGATGGAGGAGATGAATTATTTGCAGGCTATGACACCTATAGCAAATTAAATAAACTACAATCTTCTTCCTTTCATTCAGATAATCCTGCAATTAATAAAATAATTTGGGGGAATCTTCATAAAATGATTCCTCAATCTGTTTCAGGAAAGGGGTTATCATATTTACTTTCTCATGATAAAAAATATGTAGGAGCATATGCCTCTTTTTGGACCAGGGATGAAAGAAAAAAACTTTTATTGAACCATCATCCTAAAATTGATTACGGAATAGCTTCCGAAGACTATAAAAAACAAATACTAAAAGAAGGAAGCAAAAATGATTTTGTTTCCAACCTTCAGTTCCTGGATATGAGATCTTATATGGTAGACGATATCCTTACCAAAGTCGACAGGGCTAGCATGTTGAATTCATTAGAAGTCCGCGTTCCTCTTTTAGATCATAAGTTTGCAGAATTGACTTTTAAAATACCCTCGAACCTGAAACTAAAAGGAAATGCGCAGAAATATATCTTTAAAAAATCAATGAAGCCTTTATTACCTGTGAATATCTTTAACCACGCTAAACAAGGTTTCGGTTTACCACTTTCATTTTGGTTTAAAGATGGACTTAAAGAATATGTAAACGATACCTTGCTTTCTTCAAACTCCTTTTCATCTAAATATTTAAGCGCTTCTTATATCAAAAATACAGTTGGAAACAACCAAATAGGAATGCGCAATATGAGTTTAAAAATCTGGTCGTTGATCTTCTTCGAAGAATGGCTCAAGCAAAAACCGGAATTATGAGGATCCTTTTCTTTATTGATTCTCTAAATTCGGGAGGCAAGGAACGAAGGTTGACTGAGTTAATGAAACAATTAAATCTTTACCAAGATATAAACTTTATATTGGTGGTAATGGATAAAGAAATTCATTATAAGCAGGTTCTTGACCTTAATATTAAAATTCACTATTTGATCAGAAAAACAAAAAAAGACTTCTCGGTTTTTAAAAAATTCTATGAAATTTGTAACGTCTATAAACCGGATATAATCCACTGCTGGGATGCAATGACTGCCTTCTATGCAATACCTTCATGCAAATTGTTGAAGATTAAATTAGTAAACGGTTTAGTAGTTGATACCCCTGTAAGAAAAAATATATTTAATAAAAACTGGTTTCGGGCCAGGTTGACTTTTCCATTTTCAGATGTTATTATCGGTAATTCAAATGCAGGCCTGAAAGCATATAAAGCGCCATCCCTAAGGGCTTTCACAGTGTATAACGGAATGGATTTTTACCGATTTAAAAAATTAAAAGAAAAATCAATCGTTCTAAAAAAAATTTTTGGTGACCCCCCAAATAATTTTTTCATTGTAGGAATGGTGGCGGCCTTTGAAGAACGCAAGGATTATAAGACATTAATTAAAGCAGCCATCTTTCTAACCACCCAACATGAAAATATCCGTTTTGTTTTAGTTGGAGATGGAAATAATATAGATGAAATAAAAAACAGTGTACCTCCGTTATTAAAAAATAAAATTCTATTCTTAGGCAAAAGAACGGATGTTGAGTCGATTATCAATATTTTTGATATTGGTGTTTTACTTACCAATTCAAAAGTACATGGAGAAGGTATCTCAAACTCATTAATTGAATATATGGCTTTGGGTAAAACTGCAATTGCAACAAGTGGTGGAGGAACCAACGAAGTAGTGATTGATAATGAAAACGGTTATTTAATAGAACCTGGCAACGAAAATCAACTGATTGAAAAAATAGAATGTTTAATCGAACAAAAAAGTTTGCTTGAGAAATTTGGAGCTAAAGGATACGAGATGGCAAAGAATAAATTTGATCTCAAAATTATGACTGGTAATTATATAAGGATATACCAAAATTTGATAAAAGAAAAAAATAATTAGTGAATATTTTAGTAACAGGCGCAGCAGGTTTTATTGGATCTCACGTATGTGACTTTTTTATTAAACAGAAACATTCTGTGGTAGGGATTGACAACTTTGATCCTTTTTATTCCAGAAAAATAAAAAATTTAAATCTTGAGCAACTCCTTCTAAATAAGAATTTCCAGTTTTATGAAACTGATATTCGGGATAAAGAGGCTTTAAATTCCATATTTTCTTCTAATAAGATTGAGATTGTTATTCACCTGGCTGCCAAAGCAGGTGTAAGGCCATCTATAGAGTCTATTTCAGAATATTACGATGTGAATGTAAACGGCACAGTGAATTTATTAGAATCAATGAAAACTTTTGGGATAATGAAAATGTTGTTTGCATCTTCATCCTCTATTTATGGCAACAATGCAAAAGTCCCTTTCTCTGAAAATGATAGGGTTGATAATCCGATTTCTCCGTATGCTTCAACAAAAAAAAGTGGCGAACTTTTATGTCATGTGTATAGCCATCTATACAATTTTGATATAACATGTTTACGCTTTTTTACTGTTTTTGGGCCACGACAAAGGCCAGACCTTGCCATACATAAATTCACCAAATTAATTGATGAAGGCTTACCTCTTCCTTTTTACGGCGATGGCAATACTTCAAGGGATTATACTTACATCGATGATATTGTTAATGGCATAAGTTGCGCATTAAACTCAATTGGAGGATATCGCATTTATAATTTAGGCGAATCAAGAGTAATAAACTTAAAGAACCTGGTTGAAACCATTGAACAATTGTTGGGCAAAAAAGCTATTTTAAAGTTTCTGCCTTTACAACCTGGTGATGTAAAAACCACCTATGCAGATATTACCAAAGCCAGAAATGAAATTGGCTATGCCCCAAAATTTGATATTGAATCGGGTATTGGAGCGTTTATAAAATGGTATGAGAAAAACAAAAATTCTTTAAATGGCTAATAAAGAAATCCTTTTTATGAAAATGGGAAGTTTTTCTCAAATCAATAATAATGTTCACAAGTTTTTGGTAGATGAATATCCCGATAACAACGTAATAGTTTATGATATCAAAAAACACAAATTAAAGTTCTTTCACTATATAATTAATCTTTACTTTTTTGTAACTGAGTACGGTGTAGAAATCATTTCAGGGGAAAAAAAATGGAAAGATTCGGTAATATGGTTTTTTGCAACTTCATACGTTTCGCTGCAATTAAGCCGTCAAATTCGAAAAAAGTACAAGCATAAAGATTATCTATTCACTTTTCAAACACAATCCTTGTTTAATGGTAAATTAAAAGATGTTCCACACTTTGTTTATACAGATCATACCACTCAAACAAATAAATTGTACCCGGACATAGATCCCAAACAATATATGAAATCGGATAGATTTATTAAAAAAGCAGAGATAAAAATATATGAAGACGCAACAATGATATTTACTTTTGGCAGCTTGATATCCTGGTCTCTTATAAATCAATATAAAATTCCTGAAATGAAAGTGGTAACTGTATATGCAGGAAGTAATGTATTAAATGAAAGCCCAAATAACTTAGAAAAATACGCGAATAAAAATGTTTTATTTGTAGGTATAGAATGGGAAAGAAAAGGGGGACCATTGCTTTTAAAAACATTTGAAAATATCTTAATCAGTCATCCTGATGCCAGCTTAACAATTGTTGGATGCTCTCCGAAAATTTCTCTGCCAAATAGTAATGTTGTTGGAAAAATTCCGGTTGAAGAAGTTGCGAAATATTATAATAAAGCTTCAGTTTTCTTTCTTCCAACTTTAAGAGAACCCTTCGGAATAGTTTTTATTGAAGCAATGAAGTACCAGTTGCCAATTGTTGCAAATAATATAGGATCTCTGCCAGATTTAGTGAAGAATGATTACAATGGATATCTAACTAATAATAGTGTAAAAGAATATACGGATGCAATTTGTACTCTTTTTAAAAATCCTGCAAAATGTAAACAAATGGGAGAAAATGGATATAATTTGGCTAAATCGAAATTTTCATGGTCACTTATTGGAAAAAGTATTGGAGGTTGCATTGATCAAAATATAAGGCCACAAATAGCAAAGACATGAGTCTGGAAAATTGGGAGATTGAAAATAAAAGCCATTAAACTTTTTGGATGAAAATCTTATTTGGAGTTCCTGTAAAAATACATAGAGAAATAGCAGAAGCAGAAGTAAACGCTTTTAAGGAAATTGGAAATGAGGTAGAAGTTTCTTACTATGGTAATTCTGATTACGTCAAAGGGTTCGTCTCACGATTTTTCCTGATTTTAAAAAACGCAATCAATCTAAAAAGAAAACTAATACACCAAAAAAGCGACATTGTATATTTAAATACCGCTTTTGATTATAAAACCTTGATGCGTGATTCTCTTTCTATTTTCATTTTAAAAATGTTTAATAAAAAAGTTAAGATCGTTTTGAAAACACATGGAACAATAAAGTCCGTTGTGTTTAAAAAAAACATACTTAAAAAATATGTTTTGAACAACACAGATCTGTTATTGGTTTTATCCAAAGAAGAACTTAATAATTTTCAAAGAATCTCCTTTGGAAAAAAAGTTCAGATCACTGCGAATCCGGTTGATTTCACCGCTTATGATTCAGATCCAAATTTTAAAAAGTTGGAAAGAATTAAAAAAGACGCCATCACTCTTTTATTTGTTGGTCGTTTTCTTGAACAAAAAGGGATTTTAGACTTGATCAATGCCTGTAAAGTAGCCAAAGAAAGGTCGCTGTGCTTTAACTTGATCTGCCTGGGAAATGGCCCGTTATTTGAACAGACAATTAAACTTGCTGAAGAATTGGATTTAAAAAATGAAATTAAATTTTTGGGCCATATTCCTGAAGAAAAAACAAAGTATTATTATTCAAACTGTGATATTACAATTTTACCCTCATACAGAGAAGGATTTCCCATGGCAATATTTCAATCAGTTGCTGCTGGAAAGGCTGTAATAACCACCAAAGTAAATGCTTGTGCAGATTATTTTACAGAATATGAAAATTGTTTATGGGTAGAGAAAAAAAATCCAACAGATTTATCGGAAAAAATTATCACTCTTGCAACAAATCCACAATTACGTGAGACAATAAAAATAAATAACCTGGCCCTGGCACAAAAATTTACTTCTCACAATATTGTGAGCAATTTAAATAATCACTTTAAAAACTTATAAATTAAACATTCTTCTTATTAAGATAAAATGGAAGGCAGATTATTATCAAATACAAGAATAGAAACTAGAAAATGGATTTAATTAAAGAGAACCATACCGCAATTTATCGGCAAGAAGCGTCTAAAAGCATTGAAAAATTTGTCAATTGGATTAAGACAAATGGTTATTATTCTTACGATCAATATGATTTTTGGAGTACAGGTTATGGTATTAAAGCGAAAGAGGTTTATTATAAAAATAAAATTGTCGGGATTCCTTTAGTTGCCCCGGTTTTTTTATCAGAAATATTTTTTCCTTCAATAAGGAAAACTCTCGTTTCTAAAAAAAGATTTCCTATTGCAGACGCACATTTTATTATGGGATTTCTAAATCTTTATGAAATAACCTCTGATGAACAGTACTTGAAAGAAGCACAAAAAGTAGCACAAGAGTTATTAAAAAGTTCTGTTAGCGGATTTTCAGGTAAAAGCTGGGGATATCCTTTTGATTGGATGACCACGCGTGGCTTATGGACGAGCGGAGTACCGTTAATAACAACTACAGGCTATTGTTTTGAAGCCTTTCTTAAATTGTATGATATTACAAAAGATAAGAAATATTTAGATACTTCTTATTCAACATTTCTGTTCACATTAAATGATCTTACAGATACTCAAATAGACAAAGATACCGCCGCTAGCAGCTATTCTCCTGTTGACAATAGCCAGATAGTGAATGCAAATGCTTATAGGGCTTATGTTTTAATGGAAGGTGCTATTCGTTTTGATAATGAAGAAGCAACCAGGAAAGCATTACTGAATATTAATTTTATTCTAAAAAATCAAAATCCGGATGGTTCCTGGAAATATGCTGTAAATGATGAGAGAGATAATTTTGTAGATAATTTTCATACATGCTTCGTATTAAAAAACCTTCTTAAAATAAATAAAATAAAAAATGATGAAAGAATTTCGTTTGCTATAGATAAAGGATATAATTTTTATAAAAAGAACCTGATTGATCCTACAGGAAGACCTCTACCCTTTGCCAAACTTTCAAGATTGAATATTGTTAAAAGAGAGTTATATGATTATGCAGAAGGAATTTCACTTGGTTTATTGATGGAACCTGAGGATAAGGATGCAAAGGATATTGTAAATGGAATGGTTGAAGACTTGGTTACCAAATATCAAAACAAGAATGGAAGTTTTATTACCCGGGTTAGCATTTTCAATATGAAAAATAAAATCCCTTATTTAAGATGGGCTCAGTCACAATTATTTTATGCATTAACTAACTATTTAAAGAACTAATTGAATGTGTGGCATCGTAGGTAGTATTAATACTGAAATAGGAGAAAAAACTCTTGAACTAATAAAGCATCGTGGACCTGATTCGCAAGGGCTTATCCGAGATAGTATTGGGGATAATGATGTCTATTTCGGACATACGAGGTTATCCATTGTTGATTTAAGCGAGGCTGGGAGTCAACCGATGTACTCTGATTGTGGCAATTATTGTATTACTTTTAATGGAGAGATTTATAATCACTTAGAGTTAAGAAAAAAATTACAAGGGGTCAACTTTAAAGGACATTCCGATACTGAAACTATTCTTTATTATATAAGACAATTTGGAATTGAGGCTATTTCAGAGTTTAATGGAATTTTTGCTTTTGGATTTTTAGATAAAGTTAAAAAGAAACTTTACCTCGCAAGAGATCATTTTGGTGTAAAACCTTTATATTATTATTTCAATTCAAAAAAACTAGTTTTCGGATCAGAATTAAAAGTAATTCTTGCCAATAAAGCCTACAACAAAGAGATAGATTTAAATGCTTTGAATACATTTCTTTCTTTTCGCTACAATCCGGCACCTCAAACTATTTTTAAAAATATTTTCAAATTAAAAGCTGCCAGTTATCTTGTTTATGATTTCAATGGCCAAATAAAAGAGCATAAATATTGGAATAAGCCGCAAAAAATAAATTACCGTATTGATGAACAAAGTGCTATTGAAGAATACCGGCATTTATTGCAGCAGGCAGTTAAAAGGCAACTATTAGGGGATGTTCCAATTGGTTTATTGTTAAGCGGAGGACTGGATTCTGCTGTGTTGGGGTATTTAATGTCTCAGTTCACTTCAAACCCTGTTAATACGTTTACTTTAGGATTTGAAGGGAAAGGAGATTTTAATGAAACAGAATATGCACAAGAAACAGCGCGCCTAATAAATTCTGAACATCACCAGGTTCTTATCAATAAGGAAATTTACCTTCAAACATTTTATGAATCATTTTACCATGTTGAAGAGCCGATTGCCGAACCAACTATTCCTGCGCTTAATTCTGTTTCTGCCTTGGCCGCTAAATATGTAAAAGTAGTAATGAGCGGGCAAGGTATTGATGAGCCAATGGCAGGATATAAACGGTATTTTGGGGAACAGTTTCTTTCGTCTAATAAAAAACTGCTTAAACTGCTTCCACTTGACTTATTGGGTAAAACTTTTCCAAGAAATCATACCCTGGCGAGAGGGTTACATGCAATAAAGTATACAAATGATTTAGACAGGTTTATCGGTATCTTCACTATCTATACTGAGGATTTAAAAAATGAGATTTATAAAACAGAATTAAAGCAATACAAAAATGAATCTTTAAACTATCTATTTTCAGAGCCATACGCTCTTGCTGATAGCACTAATGGCTCTTTGTCTAAACTATTATTTGTTGATACACGAACAATGCTACCAGATAATTTATTGTTATTTAATGATAAAATCACCATGGCAAATTCGATTGAAAACAGGGTGCCTTATTTAGACATTGATCTTGTGAATTTTATTGAAAGCTTGCCTGTATCGTTTAAGTTAAAAGGTAAAACAGGAAAATACCTGCACCGGGAAGCAGTAAAAAAATGGATACCAAATTCGATAATTCAAAGGAAAAAAAGAGGATTTTCAACACCGGTTGACGAATGGTTTCAAAATGAATTATCGGGCACGTTGGAAGAATTGATTTTTGCACAAAGCTCATTCAGTAGAATTTATTTTAATTTGGATGCTTTGAAAAGAATGATTTCGGATCACAAAAAAAGGAAACGTAATTATAAACACGAACTTTTTATGCTGCTTTCTCTTGAATTGTGGTATAAAAATTTCTATAAAAATTTCTAAAATTGAACATCAGTATTTTTGGATTAGGATATGTAGGATGTGTGAGCCTTGGTTGCCTTGCAAAAAATGGCCATCATGTAGTTGGCGTTGACGTAAGTCAAACAAAAGTGAATCAAATAAATGCTGGAAAAGCAACTATTATCGAAAAAGATATAGACCATATCATTTCTGAACAAAGGCAGGCAGGTAATATTGAAGCAACAACCAGCGCAAAAGAAGCAGTTCTTAAAACAGAAATAAGCATAATTTGTGTAGGCACTCCCAGCAGTGACAAGGGTCACTTGAATTTAGAATTTATTTTTAAAGTAGCAGAAGATATCGGATTAGCTTTAAAAGAGAAAAAAGATTTTCATATAATAGTTATTCGTTCAACTATTTTTCCAGGTACTTGCGATAAAGTTGCAACGCAGATAGGAAACATTTCCCAAAAGCAAAGAAATGTTGATTTCGCAATAGTTGATAATCCTGAATTTCTACGGGAAGGAACTGCAGTTAATGATTACTTTAACCCCCCTCTCACTTTAATTGGTTCAGACAACGTTGTTGCTGCAAATAAAGTGGCAGAACTTTATAAGAAATTACCAGCTGAAATCGTCATTAGTGACTTACAGGTTGCTGAAATAATGAAATATGTAAATAACACTTTTCATGCTCTCAAAATCTCTTTTGGAAACGAAATAGGGAATATCTGTTCGGAATTAGGTATTGATTCTCATAAAGTGATGGAAATTTTTAGCAAGGATAAACAGCTTAATATCTCCCCTTATTATTTTAAACCCGGCTTTGCCTATGGTGGTTCGTGCCTCCCAAAGGATCTAAAAGGTCTGCAAACCCTGGCTCATGATATGTATGTGGAAGTTCCTGTAATAAACAGTATTGATAAAACGAATGAACTTCAAATACAAAGAGCCATCAAAATGATTTACAAGTATGGCAATAAAAAATTAGGTTTTCTGGGTCTCAGTTTTAAGGAAGGCACAGATGATTTACGTAACAGTCCAGCTGTTTCCATAATTGAATCATTGATTGGCAAAGGTTGTGACATCTCCATTTATGATCAAAATATTAATGTGTCTTTATTAACAGGAACCAATAAAGAATATATAGATTCTAAAATACCACATCTTTCCAGCCTTATGGTCGATACAGCAAAAAAAGTGTTTGATTTATCAGATGTCATTATCATAAATACAAAAGAAAAAGAGTTTTTTCCATTATTAAAAGAATATTCCGATAAAATAATTATCGATATGGTTCGGTTGGATGAGAGCCTATTAAATAATCCTAATTATGTAGGAATTAACTGGTAATCAATGTTCAAAGGAAAACATATACTAATAATTGTTGAAAATTTGCCTGTTCCATTCGACAGGCGAGTATGGCAGGAAGCTACGACTCTTAAAGAAGCCGGAGCAAAAGTGAGCATAATATGCCCAAAAATGAAAGGATATCAAAAATCATATGAATGTATTAATGATATTGACATCTATCGCCATTCACTCCCTTTAGAAGCTAATGGAGTTTTCGGTTATCTCCTGGAATATTCAGTTGCACTCTTTTGGGAATTTTTTCTAAGCCTGAAAATATTTATAAAAAAAAGATTCCAGGTAATTCAAGGTTGCAATCCTCCAGACCTTATATTTCTTGTAGCGCTATTCTATAAGTTGTTTGGAGTGAAATATGTTTTCGATCATCATGATATAAATCCTGAACTATACATTGCAAAATATAATAAAAAAGGGGTTTTTTATAATTTTTTGTTGCTTGCTGAACGCTTAACATTTGCTGCTGCAAATTATAGTATTGCAACAAATGAATCCTATAAAGAAATCGCAATAAATCGTGGTAAAATGCCGGCGGAAAAAGTTCAGGTTGTTAGAAGTGGGCCCAAATTAGACCGCTTAACACTGGGCGAGGGAAATAATTCTTATAAAAAAGGGCGACAGTTCCTTATTGGTTATGTAGGTGTTATTGGCGAACAGGAAGGGCTGGAACTTTTACTTCAATCGGCAAAATTAATAATTGAAAAGCGGCAGGATGTACAATTTGCCGTCATTGGAGATGGAACAGAATTAGCTAAAGTAAAGTCTGTAACTGCTGAGATGGGACTTGAGGAGTTTGTGGATTTTTATGGGAGGGTGGATGATAAAACAATGGTAGAGATTTTAAACACCTCTGATGTGTGTGTAAATCCCGATAAGCCAACAGAGATGAATAACCTATCTACCATGAATAAGATCATGGAATACATGGCATTGAAAAAACCAATTGTCCAGTTTACTCTAAAAGAAGGTAAATTATCTGCCCAAAACGCTTCTTTATATGCTGAAAATACTTCAACTGAAGATTTCGCCAATAAAATAATGTGGTTACTTGATCATGAAAACGAACGTATTAAAATGGGAAACTTCGGTTACAATCGGATTATAAATGATCTTTCATGGAACCATGAAAGTGAAAAATTGATAAATTTATACAACACAATATTTACAGGAAAATAGTAGTTATTAAAGCATTAAATTAAATAAGTGAACCGACAGTTTGAACGATACCTGCAAATAACCTTATTTGTCATTGACATCATTATCCTCAATGTTGTTTTTATAATTTTTCAATTAATATTTACAGATAGCATTCATGTCAAGACAACCGATGCCTACTTCAAAT
>JBBQWJ010000033.1:0-19847 GCA_038210685.1 Chitinophagales bacterium
CTTCTATGATGGCCTGCTTTAAAGGAATACCTTCCCGCAAACGAATGTTAATGAAATCGATCAATAGCACCGAGTTTCGGACCATCACACCGGCCAAAGCAATGAAACCTATCATGGAAGTTGCCGTGAAATAAGCGCCCAACATCCAGTGGCCTAATACAATCCCGATAAGTGATAGCGGAATGGCAGCCAGCATAACCAAAGGCACCGTAAAGTTTTGGAACCATCCAACGATCAATATATAGATCAGTAAAATCACGACGGCAAAGGCAATCCCAAGGTCTCTGAACACTTCATAAGTGATCTGCCATTCGCCATCCCATTTTAAAGAAAAATTATCCTGCATTTCAGGCTGATGAGTGTACTCTTCTTTTAATGAAAAACCTTTTGGAAGCTTTACATTTTTTAAACTATCTGAAATGTTCGCAATTGCATATGATGGGCTCTCTAACTTACCAGCCATATCAGCCAAAATATACACCACTTCTTTTTGATTTTTGCGATAAATATTCTTTTGCTTAATTCCCCGTGTTACTGTTACTAAATCCCTGATAGGAATTTCGTTGCCTTGCATATTTGCAATCTTCAAATCAAGAATATTATCCAAACTTGCCTTGTCTGAATCACTTAATTCTAATTTGATAGCAGTTTGATCATAAGAAACCGGTTGATAAATATTGCCGGAAGGCAACCCTGATAAAGCCGCGTTAACGGTGGCGGCTACCTGCTCTGTGGCAACACCATAACGCATCGCTTTTTCTTTATCAACTTCTATATGATATTCCGGTTGGTCAGCTTCAACCATCCAGTCAACGTCAACCACATCTTTTGTCTTCTTGATTATATCTTTAACTTGTTTTGCAATTTTAATCTGGTCTTTATAATCCGGCCCGTATATCTCAGCAACCAGTGTTGACAGAACAGGAGGGCCCGGCGGCACTTCCACAATCTTCACATTGGCGTTATATTTTTTTGCAATAGCCTGTATAGGGCCACGCATGAGTTTGGCTATATCATGGCTTTGAATGCTCCTGTCTTTTTTATCTATTAAATTTACCTGAATATCGGCTACATTATCACCCTTTCTCAAATCGTAATGACGCACTAAACCATTAAAACTAATCGGTGCAGCAGTACCAATATATGCCTGGTAATTGGTTACTAACGGTTGTGTAGAAACGTAATCTGCAATATCTTTAGCAACCGCCTGCGTTTTCTCAAGCGTAGTTCCTTCAGGCATATCAATCACTACCTGGAACTCATTCTTATTATCGAATGGCAACATTTTAACTGCAACAGCCTTTGTGTAGAACATGGACAAGGATGCAAACAATATCACTACAATACTTATAATAAATGTCCATCGCTTCCAACGGGTTTCCAATAACGGACTGATGAATGAACGGTAGATCTTATAAATGGGGCTTTCTTCTAACACATGAGGCTTACTTTCCTTATGAGATCCACCTTTCTTTTCTTTTTCGCGAAGGAAAATATAACCCAGGTATGGGGTAAGCGTTAACGCTACGATCAATGATAACATCATCGCGATGGAAGCCCCAATCGGCATCGGGCTCATATAAGGGCCCATCATACCTGATACAAAAGCCATCGGCAACACTGCCGCAACAACGGTAAATGTTGCCAGGATGGTAGGGTTGCCCACTTCGTTTATAGCATAGATAGCAGCCTGCAAAGGAGGCAACTTTTTCATCTTAAAATGCCGGTGCATATTTTCGGCAATGATGATGGAATCATCCACTACGATTCCCGTTATAAACACCAAAGCAAAAAGCGTGATACGGTTAAGCGTATAATCCATGAAGTAGTAACTGAAAAGCGTAAGCGCAAATGTTACAGGCACCGAAAGGAAAACCACCAGTCCCCCACGCCATCCCATTGCCAGCATTACAAATAAAGTAACCACTACAATTGCAATAAATAAATGGAATAATAATTCTGATACTTTATCAGATGCAGTTTCTCCATAATTTCTTGATACCGTTAATTGCACATCATTGGGTAATAATTCATTTTTAATGTGCGCAATTTTACCAAGTATTTGCTTTGATAATTTCATCGCGTCAGCACCCTTCTTTTTTGCAATAGATAAAGTGACGGCGGGATAATTTGATTTGAACAAATTTGATTTAGTGGTATCTGACTTGCCATATCCAAACAAGACATATTGATTAGAAGTCTCAGGTCCATCTTCAACCTTCGCAACCTGTTTAAGGTATACCGGTTGCTGCTGGTTGGTACCCACAACAAGGTTTCCAACATCATCTGCGGTGGAAAGAAAATTTCCTGTTTCTACAGAAAACGCGGTGTCCTGTTGCAATAGATTACCGGATTGCATCTGCACATTACTGCCCCGTATTTGTTTACTGATAGATAAAAAGTCAAGATGGTTTTCAGCCATTTTATTTTTATCCAGCAATACTTTTATTTCACGGCTTCTGCCACCAATAATATTAATGTCTGAAACATCCGGGATCTTTTTAATTTCATTCTTAAGTTCCTGCCCGATTTGTTTTAACTGGTAGTCATCATATTTTTCGCTCCATAAGGTTAAACCCAATACCGGAACATCGTCTATCGATCGTGTCTTTATTAATGGAAGCGTAACGCCTTGCGGCATTTTATCCATATTCTTCATCAGTTCACTGTATAGTTTCACCAGCGAATTCTCAACATTTTCGCCCACATAAAATTGAACGATCAACATTGCCTGTCCCTTCATGGAAGTGGAATACACATATTCAACGCCTTTTACATTGGAGATAATTTTTTCCATAGGCGCTGACACTTTCGTTTCAACATCTTTGGGTTCGGCGCCTGGATAGCCGATAAAAATATCGGCCATCGGCACCTTTATTTGGGGTTCTTCTTCGCGGGGAATTAAATAGGTACTGTATCCGCCAATCAATAAAAATGCGATCATCAACAGTATCGTCAATTTCGACTTTATAAAAGCTTTTGCTATATTTCCTGCAAAACCATTTTTCATTTGTATGTATTAATTCGTTTATAATTTTTTAAGCCCGTAGCGAATTGCTATAACGGTCATGCTTACACTACTCCTCTCGACTATTTTATTTTTACCGGAGCGCCATTATATAATTTTCCATCAGCGCTAACGATGTATTGTTCATTTTTATCCAGACCGCTCAACACTTCTACTTTGTCTCCAGATGTTTTTCCTAATCTTACCCAACGCAACAATGCAGTGTTGTTACTACTGATGGTGTACAAACCTGTGAGTTGGTCTCTGTAGTCAATGCTTGCAGCCGGCACAAGCACCTGCGCATCATGGTTAGTAACAGTTGCAACTGCCTTCTTCAATGGGATAGCAACATCTACATACATCCCTGCATACAAACCCTTTTTATCGTTATCAGGAATACTGATTTTAATAAGGTACTGGCCGCCGGTAAACTGGGAAGATTGATTGATCTGCACTACTTCTCCATTGATATTTTTATTGATAGCATTTACAGATAGAATTGCTTTTTGACCTTCTTTAATCTTATCTATTGTATTTTCCGGTACAGCCGCACTTACCTGGTAGCTGCCTGCTTGCTCAATAGTTAAAAGAGGCATGCCCGGGTTGGCCATACTTCCGGCATCCGCTAATTTTTGCGTAACAATTCCGGAAAATGGCGCTGTTAAATTCGTATAATTTAATTGTGCACTTGCTTCATTACGCATTTGCTTAGCCCCTTCCAGCCTTGATTTGGCTGAAGCCAATTGCAGCGTAACATTATCCAATTCTTTTGCAGTAGCGCTTTGTTGGTTGTATAAAACGGTGAACCGGCCATAATCTTTTTGGGCATTTTTAAGTGCTGCCTCTGCTTCAGCAATCATAGCGTCAGCCTGTGCTCTTTTGGCCATGATATCCTGGTTACTGATAGTGGCTAGCAGCTGACCTTTGTTTACATGATCGCCAACTTTTACTTTCAACATCGTAATATATCCCATCACTCTTGTGCTGATATTGGCGGACTGAGCAGCCTCAACCTGTCCGCTGATATTGATGCTTTGCTGTTCATCTGAAGATGGAGTGGCAACTGTTACAGAAATAGGTGTATCCGTATTTTCCTTCGGTTTAAGATTATCTTTTGATGAGCAGGAATTTAGTGTAAGCATTGCCGTTATAAAGGTCAGGATGTACAATACTCTTTTTGGATGAATAGTTATTTGCATGTTATAAGAAATTTATTTATTGGTGGATGAGGTTAGAAGTTGAATGTAGGCCCTGGTAACATTTGATGTAAATACAGCTTGTGACAAATTGAATTTTTGTTGCGACAATTGTGTGGCAGCCATTAAAACATCAGTTGTATTTACCAATCCTTGCTGATATCGGTTTTGTAAAATAGACAATGCTTCTGATGCCTGGTCAACTGCTATTTTTTGTTGCTGAATATCGTTTTGAGCATCGGCAAGATCGCGGTAAGCTTTATTGAGTTCCAATTGGCTTTGATCTTTTTGATCCGCTAATTGCTCTTCCAATTTATTTCGCTCTAATGTTTGTGTATTGATTGTGTTTTTAATCGTGTTTCCACTAAAAATATTCCATGTAAGCTGCACACCTGCCAGGTAAGCATTTGCTCCAAAGCCAAGCATGCGTTTATCATTAAGCTGGTAACTTCCGAAAGCATTTAACTTCGGCAGGTAGCTCATTCTATTTGATTTGATCATTAAATTGCTAGCTTCAATGGCTTTTTGCATCGCCAGCAGGTCTGATCTTGAAGCCGCAATTTTTGTTGCAGTATCCATTTCTGTAAACGCAATGGCAAGGCCACTTACTTTATAAATCGTGCCATTAGGTTTTCCCATCAGCAAACTGAGATAGTCAGATGCATTTCCGATATTACTTTTTGCTTTTGCCAGATTACTTTCCACTGATGCCAGGCGCACCTGCGCATTCAGCACATCAGATTTTTGAACTAATCCCTGTTGGAAATGGTTGTTCGTAAATGTGTAAACCGACTTTGTGGTTTGCAATGCTTCTTCCAGCACATTAACCGCATCATACGCCAATTGCAGTTGCATATAAGCTTTCTGAGCTTCGAACGTGAGGTACTCTTTGGTTCGTTGTGTTTTATAATGATATAATTCTATTTGCTTATCGGCAGCTTTTCGTTTATACCATAGATCCATATTTATTATGGGCTGTTGCACTTCAAGCTTTGTGGTAAAATCAGCAGTGCCGGATGGATGGTTTAAAAGATCAGGGTTAAAATCATACTGCGTAATTGATTTTTGTTGCAGTTTAAATCCAAAGGCATTCAATGGATTATTGGTGCTCATGGCCGCATAAGAAAAACCTACCTGAGGCAGATAAATAGCATCTGTTTGTTTATAATTAGAAGCAGCAATGCCCTCATCAAGGCTTGCTAATTTAACTGCTGAATTGTTGGCTAAAGTAACAGTAATGGTTTCATTCAAGGTTAGATTCACTGAAGTATCCTGCGCTGAAACACTTGCTGGGACTACATTTAAGAGTGTCACTATCGCTACTAAAAAAAAGAATTTGTTTTTTCTACTCATCAATATTTTAATTTGCGTGCAAAAGTACCCGCATCAAAATATCTATACTGTAACAATAGTCACCGAAGGATTTATTTATTCTCTATTCTCCATTTAATGAACACTTCAATTCTTATCAAACCACAAAATCTAATGAGTTTTTGTTGTTAACTTCATCATTAGTTTTATCAATATGGTTCGTGCGATACAGCCTATTTCTTAAAATAAGATTCCGTCGATTTTGTTAGTTTACTGTTTCAAGGATGGAGGCATTGGCAAAGTATACAAATTAAAAAAAATTAATCAATTGCTAAAAATGGAAAAGTTTGATCGAAAAAAACATTGGGAGAACATCTACAAAACAAAGGATTTGAAAGAGGTTAGTTGGTATGAGGAAAATCCAGAGACTTCTTTAGGCTTTTTCAAACAATTTAAAGTGCCAAAAACCGCGAAAATAATAGATGTTGGCGGGGGCGACAGTTTTTTGACAGAACACTTACTTGATGAGGGTTATCAGGATATTACCATCCTTGATATTTCAGAAGCCGCACTTATTAAAGCAAAGCAGCGTCTTGGTGGCAGGGCAGAAAAAGTAAAATGGATTGTTGCTGACGCGGCAACATTTACACCGACCGAAAAATATGATTTTTGGCACGACCGGGCAGCGTTTCATTTTTTAACGCAGGAAAATGAAATTTCAAAATACCTTCATACTGTTCAGCAGAGTATTAATCCGACGGGTATTTTAGTTATCGGCACATTTTCGAAGCAGGGCCCTCAAAAATGTAGTGGATTAGAAATCAAGCAATATTCAGAAAAGACTATGACCGAAAGGCTACAAAAGTTTTTTGAAAAAATAAAGTGTATAACTGTTGACCACACAACGCCTCTTGGTACTGTTCAAAATTTTATTTTTTGCAGTTTTAGAAAATTACAAATCACCTGATCTCCGCCCCAGGGCCATACCGCATATTTATTTTTAATACAAAGAGTAGCACTAAACAACTTTGAGAACTCTATTCAGGATATTTCACTACCTTATTCTTAATCGGTTTCACTGTTTTCAAATAAGCATAGATGGATTTGAGGTCCTCGTCTGTCATACCTGCAAATTCAACAACCGGCATAACCGTATTGTCTTTACCGGGATCAAAATCATAACCTTTCCTTTCGCGGCATGTTAGAAACTTACCCAGGAAAGCAGTTTCAGTCCAGGTCCCAATGCCGGTAGCAGAATCAGGAGTTATGTTCGCTGAATTTACTTTGAAAGTTGGCAGTTTAAATTCATTAGCTCCGGCAAAAGCACGGCTAAAATCAGGCTGCCCTTTTGCATAAGGTGTATGGCAATCTCCACAACCAGCCATAGCAACAAGGTATCCTCCATATTTCACTGAGTCACTTTCTGGTGGCCTCACATTTCCGTCAATAGATTTTTGCAATGCCGGGCCAGGATAAGCCATGCTAATCGGAATCATTAATTGACGGGCAGGTACTTTATTATTGATAGGTTTAAGGGTTTTTATATAAGCAACAATGCTCAATAAATCACTCTTTGACATCCTGTTGAAATTGGCATATGGCATTAAAGGAAATAGTGTATCACCATTTTTATTAATCCCCTGAGTGATGGCACGTATGATTTCCCCATCACTCCATGTACCAATACCGGTTGCAGAATCAGGAGTAATATTTTTACTGTAAATAGTTCCCGGCATAGCATCAAATTCTGAATGATCAAATTTTTGTCCTCCTCCTCCTTCAGTACCCGGAACAACAGGGCCGGAATATTTGGTAAAATCTCTTTGGCTATGACAATGGATGCAAGCTGCTACATGAACCGAAAGATATTCTCCCCTGGCAACAACCTGTTGCAAAGAATCTTCATTTATTTTATCCGCCTGTATTGATTCTGAGGTATCCGTAGTACTAACGCATGCATTAAAAAAAACCGCAGTAATTGCTATAATAAGAATGGCTGGTAAAGTAATTGATTTTCTCATTTTATTCTGGTTTAGAGCGAAAAGATAATAAATTAAAATAATTTAAGAAAAAAAATAATTTATCAACAAACTTGCCCTTTAAAAATCATTAAGGATACGCAATTCTAATTTTCATGTAACCATTACCGTTATTATTTAAAACAGGAATACATCTTAATTGTTAATTTACTGTAATCAGGACCGTGGTCAATTAATTTACTATATTGTAAAATCTAAGTTTTGAAAAAATGATTTTATGATTCGATACAACTTTTTGGCTCTTTTAATTTTTACTTCTCTCTTTTGCAATGCGCAAAAAAAGAAACCTGCTGATATTAACGTGATAGCATATTATGCGGGCAGGCCTACAATGATTGATAGTTTCCAGGTAGAAAAACTCACTCACCTTATTTTTAGTTTTTGCCATTTAAAAGGCGATTCACTTGCTGTGATGAATGCACGCGACAGCGCAACCATAAAAAATATGGTAGCATTAAAAAAGAGAAATCCAAATTTGAAGGTGATGTTATCTCTTGGCGGCTGGAGCGGCTGCAAAACCTGCTCTGATGTTTTTGCCAGCAAAAAAGGAAGAAAAACTTTTGCCAAAACTACCAAAGAATTAAATGATTATTTTGGAACTGACGGAATTGACCTGGACTGGGAATACCCTGCAATAGAAGGCTTTCCAGGCCATCCATACAGTCCCGATGATAAAGACAATTTTACCGCGCTGGTAAAATTGCTGCGAAAAAAGCTTGGCAAAAAACAGGAGATTAGTTTTGCCGCAGGTGGTTTTAGTTCTTATATTAATTCTTCTATCAACTGGAAAAAAGTGATGCCTTTGGTTGATCGCGTAAACCTGATGAGTTATGATCTCACTTCAGGAGACAGCAGAGTTTCTGGACATCATACACCATTGTATTCAACAACCGGGAATCCAGAATCAGTGAATTCCGGAGTAAAAGAATTAATTGCCGCAGGTGTTCCAGCTTCAAAAATAGCGATAGGCGCCGCCTTTTATGCAAGGATTTTTGAAGTAACCGACACAGCCAATAACGGGCTCTATCAACCCGCACAATTTTACCGGGGACTATCTTACAAAGATTTTTCAGACACACTTACAGCAGCAAATGGCTTTATAAACTATTGGGACATGGTTGCACAGGCGCCGTATTCCTACAACCCCGAAAGGAATTTGTTTGCCACTTATGATGATTCAACTTCCATACAATTAAAAACGAAATATGTGATAGAAAATCATCTCGACGGCATCATGTTCTGGCAACTGGCCGATGACAGTTTTGATAATGGTTTGTTGAATGTGATTGATGAAACGAAAGAAGAATAAGAATAATCCGTACGTACATTAAAATGATTTTTGACTTAAGTTTGTTCTCTATTCATTCACTGAAAACAACACCAACGTATTGACTTGTTGTTTTTGCAACTTTTATATTTATGAACCCGAACGGAAAGTTTCTTTATCTTATTATTTTTTGTTTTTTATTCTCTTTCAATTCAGCGCAGGCACAATTAAATATCTATCACAACGGCTGGATCGATTTTAATAAAAATGGCAAGATGGATGTATTTGAAGACCCGCATCAGCCGGTTGAAAAAAGAGTGCAGGATCTTTTATCACAGATGAATGTAAATGAAAAGACCTGCCAGATGGCAACTTTGTACGGTTATAGAAGAGTTTTAAAAGATAGTCTTCCCACTCCTGAATGGAAAAATGAGATATGGAAAGATGGTATCGCCAATATTGATGAACAACTTAATGGAGTTGTAAATGGCCCACAAAGATATTACTCAAGCAAACTTACTTATCCTTATAGCAATCACGCTGCCGCCATCAACCAAATACAAAAATGGTTCGTGGAACAAACACGTTTAGGCATACCCGTTGACTTCACCAATGAAGGCGTTCATGGATTAAACCACGACCGTGCCACACCACTCCCCGCGCCTATCAGCATCGGAAGTACATGGGATAGAAAGTTAGTTTTTGAAGCAGGGCAAATTGAAGGCACTGAAGCCAAAGCTTTGGGCTATACCAATATCTACGCGCCTATCCTTGATGTAAGCCGTGATCCCCGCTGGGGAAGAGTGGTAGAAACTTATGGAGAAGATCCATACCTTATCTCTGAATTGGGAATACAAATGGTGGACGGCATACAAAGTGAAGGTGTTGCTTCCACCATAAAACATTATGCCGTATACAGTGTGCCCAAAGGTGGCCGTGATGGAGAAGCAAGAACGGATCCTCATGTGGCACCAAGAGAATTACACGAAATGTTTTTGTATCCTTTCGCAAAAGTTATTGAAAAAGCGCATCCTTTGGGTGTAATGGCCAGTTATAACGATTGGGATGGTGTTCCTATCATTGCCAGTCATTATTTTCTTACCGAATTGCTTCGCGAAGCTTTTGGTTTTACAGGTTATGTAGTAAGCGACAGCCAGGCGGTGGAATATGTTTTTTCAAAACATCATGTGGCAGGCGATCTTAAGGATGCAGTGAAGCAGGTTGTAGAAGCAGGATTGAATGTGCATACGAATTTTAGTCCGCCAAAAGAATATATTTTACCATTACGTGAACTCATCGAAGACGGCAGCCTCAACATGGAAACCATCAACAGCCGTGTGGCAGATGTGTTACGTGTGAAATTCAATCTTGGACTTTTTGATCATCCTTATGTAAAAGATGTAAAAGCAGCTGACACCATTGTTGGAACAGCCCATCATGAAAATTTTGTGATGCAAATGGAAAAAGAATCTTTGGTGCTTTTGAAAAATGACAACCAAACTTTGCCTTTGGATAAAAGCAAACTGAAAAAAGTTTTTATCACCGGCCCCCTTGCTGCAGAAACTGATTATGCTATCAGCCGCTATGGACCAAATCATATCAAAGTAACTTCTGTTTTGGATGGAATAAAAGAGTATTTGGGAAAAAGTGCAGAGGTAAATTATTTAAAAGGTTGTGATGTGGTTGACAGCACGTGGCCTGAAAGTGAGATCATCCATACACCACTTACAGCAACCGAACAGCAAGGCATAGACGCAGCTGTAAATGAAGCCAAACAAAATGATGTGATCATTGCTGTGCTAGGCGAAGATGTAGCCCGTGTAGGTGAAGGCCTTTCACGCTCAGGTCTTGATTTACCAGGCAGGCAGGAACAATTACTGGAAGCTTTATATGCCACAGGGAAACCAGTAGTATTGGTTTTAATTAACGGCCAACCATTAACCATCAACTGGGCCAATAAATATGTTCCTGCCATTTTAGAAGGATGGTTCCCTAATCAATACGGAGGAAAAGCCATTGCACAAACTTTGTTTGGAGATTATAACCCCGGCGGAAAACTCTCTATTACTTTTCCAAAAACTACAGGGCAGATTGAAATGAATTTTCCCTTCAAACCCGGTTCCCAGGCCGACCAGGGCGTTGGCGGTTTTAGTTATGGAAATACAAGGGTAAACGGACCGCTGTATCCATTCGGTTACGGATTAAGCTATACCACTTTCAATTACAGCAACCTGGTGGTAACGCCTTCCACTCAAAAACAAAACGGAAATATTGAAGTAAGTGTAGATGTAACGAATACGGGTAAACGAAAAGGTGATGAGGTGGTACAATTGTACGTTCATCAAAAAGTTTCGAGTGTTACCGTTTACGATTCGCAATTAAGAGGTTTTGAAAGAGTTACCCTAAATCCTGGTGAAACCAAAACAGTTCATTTTACACTTCACCCTGAAGATTTGCAGATCTTAGACAGGAACATGAACTGGACGGTGGAGCCCGGAGAATTTGAAGTAAGAATTGGCACTTCCTCTTCTGATATAAAATTGAAAAAGGAATTTACAATAACTGCCGCTGATTAGTAAAATAAAAATAACGGGAATTTATTGCTTTACTGTTCCAGGCAATTCTTATGATTTAGAATTGAGATTGAATAACTGTATATTTACTATTTCATTTTTCATTACAATTAATTTTATGGTCATTGCTTCCATATAAATACTTTTTCAACAGGCTGTTTTTTCTGCTGGTGCTCACCATATTTGCCAATCGCACCCTTGGACAGAATTATGTTTTTGCCCAGTTGAATGGTTCACCCATGAATACTTCAGGATGGAATTTACAGGGTGCCGCGCGAGTAACAAATGTAACTGGCGCAGGAAATTCCGAATTGCTTCTTTGCCCGGTTAACCAAACCAGCGGCGCTGCCTTTTTTAAACAACCGATCAATCTTTCCATTTGCAGCAAATGGAAAGCTGAATTTGATTTCCGGCTTTATGATGGTACCGGGGCCGACGGGCTTGCCTTTTGTTTTCTGGATGTGCCGCCTACGGGCTTTGTTATTGGTGGAGGTTTAGGAATCCCCGCAACTGCCAATGGCTTGAAAATTTGTTTCGATACCTGGAACAACTGTATTCCTTTCAATCCCAACACAGTTCATAAAGACATGCCAAAAGTTGAGATTCGCTGGGGAAACGGCTATAATGAATGCACCGGGCAACCTACAAGAGATAATTCAGATGGAAAAATATCCTTCATTCGCTCTACAAATTACAGCCATGCAGAGATCACCTACGATAAAGGAAATATACAAGTATTTGTAAACGACAGTTTAATGGTAAGCGGGTACCAGCAATTTAATTTTACCGGTTATCTCGGCTTTACTGCCAGCACCGCGGGATACACCGACAATCAATCCATAAAAAATGTGGTAGTGTATACAGAAATGCCACCTTCTTTTGCAGGCAATTCTACGGCAATTTGCCCAGCCGACACAGTAGCACTGGGAGGTGCAAGAGATTCCACTTATGCTTATTCTTGGTTTCCTTCAACAGGGCTTAACGATACCACTTCATCAGCGCCGTTATTGCATTTACCAAACGACTCAGCCAATTCTCAAATTCACACTTACTATGTAAAAACTTCTTTTGCGAGCAACCCCGGTTGCGGTTCTATGGACAGTGTAAAAATAAGAGTGTATCCAAAACCAAAAATCAATTTCATCAATCCCGAAATTTGCCTCCATGATGCAGTGGGCCAATTTACAGACAGTACTTATACGAATGACAATAGCACGCTTCCTTTTATTTATAATTGGAATTTTGGCGATCCAAATGCACAGCCCGCTAATCCCAACATTTCATCTTTGCAAAACCCTTCGCACCATTATTCGGCAGCAGACAATTATACGGTTGCCTTAAAAGTCGCCAACAGTAAGGGTTGTACGGACAGCTTACGAAAAATATTTACTGTGAACGGAGCTGTTCCTAAATCTGCATTTACTATAAATAACACATCGGCACTATGCAGCAACAAAGCTGTACAATTGAATAACGGATCATCTGTAGACTTTGGTAAGATTACGAAAGTTCAATTATTTTGGGGAGATTCTTCGGGAGTTTCCACAATAGATGAAGAGCCTTACCCGGGCAAATTATATGATCATAATTTTCCACCGGCACTCACTTCTGCAGATTCCGCCTTTACCGTTAAAATGGTTGCCTTCTCTGGAATTTCCTGCCAGGATCTATCAACTACCCAAATCCGGGTGCTTCGTGCCCCAAAAATTCAATATACGCCTATTGCTGCCGTATGTGATAATTCTTCAACTTTTTCTATTAAACCATTCGCAGCTGTTCCTGATTTACAGGGAAATTTTTCCTATTCAGGAATAGGGGTTTCAGCAAACGGATTATTTGATCCAAAAATAGCAATTGCCGGAACGACAAACATTTTTTATTCGTATGCTGCAACAAACAGTTGCGTGGATTCCGGTTCTCAGCAAATACAAATAATCCCTTCTCCAAAAGTGAACGACGGACCTGATCTTTATTTATTAAAAGGTGAATCCGGTCAAATACTGGCATCCGCTACTGGAAATGATTTGCAATATTATTGGTACCCGGCTTTGTACCTGAATAGTGAAACCCTTCTTCAGCCAACATCTACTCCCCTGGATGATATCACTTATACACTTACGGTAACGGGGACGGGTGGTTGCAAAGACAGTTCGCAGGTTGCTGTTAAAATATTACCCGAACCCCAAATACCCAATGCATTTACGCCCAACAATGATGGGTTGAATGACACGTGGGGAATTCCTTTTTTAAATTTATATGCCAAATGTGATGTAAAGATATTTAACCGGTATGGACAGTTGATTTTTCACTCTGAAGGGTATCAGCAGCCCTGGGATGGAACCTTTAAAGGAGATCCCATGCCTGTCGGCACTTATGTTTATATTATCGATACCAAAAGGCAAAAAAAATTATATACGGGCATTGTGACTTTGATCAGATAGAAAACGTAATCTTCAATATTTATTCGTTTACTGTAAATACTACTTACTATTAATTAACTTTATCGCAAAAAACTGATATGAAATACTTTCTTACTGCTTTTCTATTCTTTTCCCTGGTCTCCGCTTGTAAACAAAAGGTGCTAACAGGGGTTGCGTTGCAAAACAAACTAATAGAAACTATGAACAATTACCTGGACACAACCCTGATACCAGACACGCGAGCCACAGTAAAAGATGTGGCCTTCTACCCCGAAGCCTCTAAAAATCTTTATAACTGCCGTTTTCACGTACGCATTCAATATAAAAACAAAGATACTACGGGGTTAGTGGTAGCATCGATAACAAACGATTTCAAAACGGTTAAACGTAGTCAATAATTTGCCCTCAAATCAGCTGGCAATCACACCTCCTTCCTATTGGTTATTTTGCATAACTAATCCCCTGAAGATTAGGATTGACCTTTATTTACAAGATTTGTTGAGGTTCATGCATTTCAGTTTCTTGCCGCAAAACTCTTAATAATTTGTTAACAACTTCGTGCAGCGAAAACTTGCCAAAAATTGCCTTGAGTTTGTTAATAAAAACTTAACCGCTTTTAGAGTAATTTTTACTTTCTTTGCGGCCTTAAAAACAAATTAAAACAATAGTTTATGAAATTAAAACGAATTGTACCATTACTATTTGCTGCTTTCTTGTTCCCTTTAATCATGAATGCCCAGGTAACAACGAGTAGTATAGTTGGTACAGTAAAAAGCGAAGAAGGCGCACCTTTAGCGGGCGCTACCATAAAAGCTACCCACGTTCCTTCCGGAACCGTATATGCTACTACATCCCAGTCCGACGGTCAGTTTACGCTACCAAATATGAGAGTAGGTGGGCCTTACAAGGTTGAAGTAACTTTTGTGGGTTATAAAGCAAAGGATTTCAATGATTTAAATCTATCATTAGGCACACCTGTAAATATTAACGCTGTGCTTATTTCCGATGCCAAATCTCTTAATGAAGTAGTAGTTGCTTTTAGCCAAAATGGTATAATAAGACCTGATCACCAAGGCGTTGTCACTAATATTTCACAGCAGCAATTGAAGGACCTGCCAACAGTTAGCCGCAGTATTGCTGATTTTACCAGGTTAACTCCCCAGGCAGTTACCTATAACAGTGGTAGCGATGGAAGTTCCATGGGCACTTCTTTTGGTGGAGCCAATAACAGGTATAACCAATTTTCTGTGGATGGTGCTAATGCTACAGATGCTTTTGGCCTGGCGGCTTCCGGCACAAACGGAGGACAGGCAGGGACTAATCCAATTCCGCTTGACGCTATTGAGCAAGTTCAGGTTGTTCTTTCTCCTTATGACGTAAGACAAGGAGGATTTACAGGTGGTGGAGTTAATGCGGTTACACGGTCTGGTACCAACCAGTTCCATGGATCTGTTTATACCTATTATCAAAACCAGGATTTTGTTGGAAAAAGTGTAACAACAGGAAAAAAACTGGATAACTTCAGTGATAAAACTTTAGGCTTCCGCCTGGGTGGCCCCATCATTAAGAATAAAGTGTTCTTTTTTGTAAATGCAGAATTGTACAAGCGCTCACAACCGTTAGGCTATAATCCTGAAGAAAGCGGTTCAGGTTCTAATTTTAAAGTAAGCGCCCTTGATAGCATTAGCAATTTCTTAAAGAGCAATTACGGTTATGATCCGGGTAGTTATGGAAGCATAAACAAGGATAGAAAGTCTAATTCTGTTTTTGCCCGCATCGACTGGAACCTGAATGAAAAAAACAAACTCACAATACGTGACAGTTATGTAAAAGGCAGCGACTATAATATTAGTCGTAGTGCCAGCGGAATAACCTTTGGAAACGGTGGTTATCAATTCGAGGACAAAACAAACTCTGCTGTAATTGAACTTAATTCTAATATTTCCAGCAGGCATTCAAATATGTTCCGCGTTACCTATAACAGGATCAGGGACAACCGCTACAGCAGCCCCAATTTCCCAACGATTACTATCAAAGATGCTAATGGCTTAACTTATAATGTAGGTGGCGAACAATATTCATCAGCCAACAGGTTGGATCAGGATAACTTTACGCTGACTGACAATTACAATATTTATGCAGGCAAGCATACTTTTACGATTGGAACTGACAACGAATTCTATAATACAACTAACGTGTTTCTTCGTGCATTTTACGGAGCTTACCAATATGGAAGCGTTTCAGATTTCGTGACAGGTGCCCTTCCAAATCAATATCATGTGAGTTACTCAACAAAAGGCGGTGGAGACCTCGCGCCTGCAAAAATACACTTTGGCCAAATTGGTGTTTATGGCCAGGATGAATGGCAGGTTAGTGATAATTTTCATTTAAGTTATGGTTTGCGCATAGATATGCCGGTTTATTTCAACAAGCCATCTGCCAACACTGACTTTAATTCTTCGCAAATTGCATTGGATAATGGTGTTGCTACCAATAAAGTTCCTAAAAGCAAGTTGTTATTTTCACCACGCGTGGGCTTTAACTATGATTTGAATGGTGAGCACAAAACTCAAATACGCGGTGGAATTGGCCTATTTACAGGCCGTGTTCCTTTTGTTTGGATCTCAAACCAGTATTCAAATACCGGCGTAGAGTCTATAAAATATGATGTTTACTCAAATATACCTGCAGGAGCTGCCTTTAATTACAATGATAAAGACCCTCATTTAGGTGCTTACATTCCGGCTAATCCAAATAGCGCTCCATCTGAAATTGATGTTACAAGCCGTAACTTTAAAGTTCCGCAAACGTTACGTGCCAATTTAGCAATTGACCAAAAATTACCTTGGGGATTGATTGGAACAGTTGAAGGAATCTTTACAAAAACATTAAATGATATCAATTATGAAGATATCAATAGTGTTCCACCAACTCAATCAGTAACTATTGGAAATTCTACACGTAAGCAATACAGCGGCAATACAATAGATTCCCGCTTTGCAAATGTTATCCTGCTGAAAAATACCAGCAAAGGATATTCATATAATGCAACAGTTCAATTACAACGTCCATTTAAGAAAGGATTTACTGTTAGCGCAGCTTACAACTTAGGTCATTCTTATTCTGTAAATGATGGTACCTCATCACAGGCATACTCTAACTGGCGCTATGTTTATACTGTAAACGGTTTAAATAATGCAAGCCTTACCCGTTCAAACTACGATCCGGGATCAAGAGTAATTGCTTACGTTACCAAAGTATTTAAATACGGAGCGTTTTCAACCACATTGGGCTTGGTTTATACAGGCCAATCTGGTCAAACATTTAGCTATGCTTACTATGGTGATGTAAATGGTGATAATCCCGGAAACAGCAATGACATTATGTATGTTCCGGCTACACAGGCTGAAGCACAGTTAGCTTATCCTTCAGATTGGGCAAACCTCGAAACTTTCATCAACTCCAACAGCTATTTAAGTGCGAATAAAGGGAAGACATTAGAAAGAAATAGTACCCGCTCACCATGGGAAAACCATTTTGACCTTAAGTTTGCTGAAGGATGGAATATTTACAAAACTCACAGGTTAGAGTTTTCAGTTGATATTTTCAACGTGTCAAACCTTTTGAATAAAAAATGGGGACGTTCTTATTTCGTAAGCTACCAGGAAGCAACACCGATAACTGTTGCCAAATCAAGTTTGTGGACAAATCCAACTACACCCACATTTACTTTTAATCCAAAGTATGCTACCAATTCGACTACAGGACAAGTATGGGGAATTTCAGATTTCACATCCCGCTGGAACATGAAAATTGGTCTTAGATATAGTTTCTAATTCAAAGATTTAATCAAAATAAAAAACCGGGTCACAAAACGACCCGGTTTTTTATTTTGAGATTATTTCGCTCATCTGAATTTATAAACCAATGAAAATCCTTTTGCATCATTTTGATAAAAAGGCGTGAGAGAAATATTTTTAAATGCTTCCTTTTTGTGCAATTGAGGAACTACGATTCCTGTTGCCGCACCAATAATACTTGATAACACACAATCACTAAAAAAATGGTAACCTGCCCGCATTCTTTCATAAGACATTACTGCCGTAAGCACACCCGCGCCGGTATATAAATAAGGAGTAAGTTTTGAACCGGGATTAAAATCCTGGAAAACTTTGGCGGTAAAAAAAGTAGCCGCGGCCGTAGTAGCTACGTGGCCACCATAAAAAGAACGCTGACCGCCTTTATCCAGCCTTTTTTCAAGAGGCGCTTTATCTCCATACACAAAAGGTCTGCTTCTGTAAACAAAACCCGCCGTGAGTGTATACATGGCACCGGTAATGCCCATTGTCTCAAGATACATTACCATTATCTGCCCGAATTTGGAGCGTTCTTTTCCGCTTATTAATGCTGCCGCTACAGGGATTGCATAAGATCCGTCAAATAATATGTAACTGTCTTTATTAGCCTTGTCAGAATAATTGCCTGCCACAAACCGATCAAAAAAAGGAAGGCTGCTTTTGGTTTTCGTGGCAAGATCAGCCATGGTAAGATCATTTTTATTTTTGATCAATGAATATCCTGCTAACGTCGCGCCCACTGTGGCAGCAATGGTGATTCCGTCTTTTACCACGCTTGTCTTATATGGAGATATGCTTGCGGGCGCATGCGGAGCCTTGGAACTAATCATAGCCGGATGACCGGATTGCAGATCTGTTAAGGAATCAGAAATGGCAGTTTTTTGAGCCGAAAGGTTTCCGAGATAAAAAATCCCGGATAATAAAATAATAAGTCTTTTCATAAATTAATTTTTATACAGTTTTTTGGTATACAAAAACAGTGCTGAATTAATAAATGATACCCGGCGAAATAGCTTTTACCAGAATTCAAAAGAAGAATTCGCGGAATTTGTTGGTTTACTGTTATCCGGTTTAAATTGAAAAGTAGGATGGAATCAATTGGACTTTGGGAAAAAAAGAAACTTTCAGAATATTTCTAACAGTCCAATTTGATCATTCTCATAAAAGGATTGGATTGCATCTTTATGCTTTATCAAAAGAGATTCAAGATATTTATTACTTTGATTTCCTGTCTTTAATAAAATTATTTTAGGGGGAAATCCTTTAAAATCAAGAAGATTTAGGAAGTCAACATCGTTTGTCACTATAATTAATCCATTAGAATGAGCATATTGCCAAATAAGATTATCTGTCGCTGGAATTTTTAAGCCAATTCGATCCACATGGAAACAATCATCAAAGTGATTTTTCAATCTACCTAATAATTTCCAGGAAAGATTTGCATCTAACAAAAGCTTCATTATTCAGCAATAATTTTAATCATTGATTCCCTGTTTGCTGCAAACATAAGTGCAGCTCTTATATGGTCCTCCTTAAGAGATGGGTAATCTTTCAGAATTTCAGGATGAGTCATTCCTGACGCAAGCCATTGTAAAATATCAGCAATAGCAATTCTTGTACCTTTAATGCAAGGTTTTCCAAAACGGATTTCAGGATCAATTGAAATATAATACGAAAGTTCTTTCATGAACTAAAGTTAAACAATTACTGCAATAGAGGGAAAATCAGGAAACTGTTTCTCTTTGCGGATATTGGTGTTGTTGCAAAAGAGAATTAAGAAGATTATCTGATTTTGTTTCAGTGCCGATAAGGTCGTATAAACTTAATTTATCCAATAGTTGATCCACTGAGAACTGCACCATTTGCCATAGGGAGCGAACAGAACAATCAACAGAATTGGTGCAAAGCTTTTTTGCCCCGGAAAAATCACTGCAAAAGTCTTTGGCAAACAAAGACCCGCCGAGAGTTTTTAAAACATCGTTTACATTGATATCTGTGGCTGGCTTTGCTAAAATATAACCTCCTACATTTCCCGGCGTACTGTTGATAAAAGCCGCCTGGCGAAGGATTCTTGTAAGTTTGGCAACATAAGCAGCGGACAAACCTTCAGCTATGCTCAAAGCTTGGATGCTCATGCTTTCATCGTCATGGCATCTTGCAATACGCAGTAATATCCG
>JBBQWJ010000034.1:0-19340 GCA_038210685.1 Chitinophagales bacterium
TGATGAACAGATTGCCATCCCCAACCTTTCATTTGCTCAGGGGTGGTGCCGGTGAATTCGTACCATTGCTTATTATACCAAAATATTCCTCCTTCAGAATCGGCCATCCATGCAAGATTGGGTATATTATCTGCCATAGCCCTGAATCGCTTTTCACTTTCCTTTAAAGCATCCTGTGCTTTCTTTTTGTTGGTGGTTTCAATAACGGTTACCAAAACTCCACCCACTTTTCCATTACTCTTCAAAATAGGGCTGTAGGAAAAATCAAAATAACACTCTTCAACAAAGCCATTTCTATTTAATGGCAGCATAAAATCTGTAAAGCCCACTCCCTTGCCCTGCATTACTCCATCGAACATATCGCCGATGATATGCCATATTTCAGAAAAGGTTTCGCGGGTGCTTATCCCTAATGCTTGCGGATGTTTGTTTGCTCCCAGAATTGGTCTATACCCATCATTATATAGCTGAATATAATTTTCGCCCCAGGCGATATACATTCCAAATGGATTATTTAGTATGATTCCTACTGCGGTGCGCAAGCTGTGAGGCCAATTTTCCGGATCTCCTAAGGGTGTTTTACTCCAGTCTGTTTCACGAATCAGTTGTCCCATTTCGCCTCCCCCGGAAAGGAAATACAAGCTATCAGAGTTAGAGGATGTTGCCATTAGATTAATTTGGTAAAATTAGATTAGCAGAGCAGTAAGTAAATCATTAAACATACCTGGTTTTGCAGTAATACTTAATAGCCACAAACTTATCAAAATTTAAAATTCTAAAGATAAAATAATTCCTGACTTTATTTTCTGATTTCTTTCCCTAATATCTATTCAGTAAAGAAACTTTTTTTGAGGATTTTTATTTTGGGTCCTTGTCCTTTAGACCGGTGTTTTTTTATCAGTAACTTTTGTTACCAATTTTCTATAGCAATGGTATTAATTTTACAGTAAATAAAATAAACTATGGCAACGATACAACTTACCACAAAGGATTTTAAAGAAAAAGTATTCGACTACGATACCGTAAAGGAATGGAAATACCAGGGCACTTTACCGGCTATCATCGATTTTTATGCAGACTGGTGCGGCCCTTGTAAAATGGTGGCCCCGGTATTGGAAGAACTTTCTAAAGAATATGAAAACCAGATTGTTATTTATAAAGTAAATACAGATAAGGAACAGGAATTATCGGCCGCATTTGGCATACAGAGTATACCAACTATTCTTTTTATTGATGCTGCCGGTGAACCTACGATGCAGCCCGGAGCTTTTCCCAAGCATGTATTTAAAAAAGTAATAGAAGAAAATTTATTGAATCCGGTAAAAGCAGAAGAATAAATAAAGTACTTTCAAAAAACGACTGATTTAATAATTGTGACTATCCGGATAATCTGTAAAAAGATTACCTGGGTAGTCATTTTAAAATCAGGTGTGCCTCCTGCGATTCAATACATTTTGCCACTCCGGTTTTCTTTACCTAATAACAAGGTTTATATACCCAATATCCCCCATCCTTTTTATCTCTATTTGCGCAGTAGTAAACAGAGAAAATCCAGAGATTTTTACTTTATTTATTTTTGCTTTGTAGCAATACCGTAGAAAATATTTAATTTAGAGTATGAAAAGACCGCCGGTTCTATCTGTTATGAATGAACTGGCAAGTAGTACTATGAATATACACCCTTCATTAAAAAGATCATCTTTAAAGAGTTGGGCATTTATATGCATCCTATTTGAAATTCTTATTGCCACATTGGTTCTTGCAGGATGGAAATTCAACATTAAAAGATTTAAATATCCAATTCCTAACCTAGTGGGGATGAACCCTGTTACCGCGATATCATTAATGGTTCTTGGCGTTGCATTCCTTTTTCTTTTTTTCAGCAGCTCAAAAGCGGGCCGGTCTAGCGGCTTTATTTTAGCAACGATAGTGATTGCTACCAGCCTTTATAAGTTAATCGCGATTTTTTTTGTGGCGCTTCCACAAATAGACAGGTTATTTTATGCAGACCAGATTGTTATGAAAAATTCCGGCCTTGCAAATAATATGGCCTCCACTACCGGTATCAGTTTTATACTTTCGGGGATTGCCGTTCTGCTCATACATAAACAAACACGCAAAAACAGGATGCCGGCTCATTATATTGCGCTCGCCGTACTGCTTTTTGCTTCTTTTACTTTGCTCGGATATCTTTATGAAGCACCTGAATTTGTAATCTTTGTAGAACGCTATCCGATGGCCGTTCATACAGCCGCTTGTTTTGTATTGATATCCCTTGCGGTTCTGCTTGCTCATCCTGAAAAAGGCCTTACTAAAGAATTTACGGTTACGGTTACGGGAAATTTATTAGGCCATTCCTTGTTCTTTGGCGCCATTGTAATCCCTGTTATGTTAGGCCTGGCAAGAATTTACTTTATCCCGAAATCGGTTATCAGCCCGGAATTAGCTTTGACATTCTTTGTTTGCGCTATCATCATCATATTTTGTTTTCTCATATTCTATTTTCTAATCCACGAAAACAGAATAGAACTTTTGCGCACTGAAGCTGAAAATAAATTACGGCAAAGTGAAGAAATTTTTCGTTCACTGGTAAGCAGTATAAGGGATTATGCCATTTTTATGCTGGATATTGATGGTAACATAATCACCTGGAATAAGGGTGCCGAAGCAATTAAGGGATACAAGGGAAACGAAATTAAGGGAAAAAACATCTCGGTTTTTTATACTAAAGAAGACCAGGAAAAAAAACGACCTTCTTCTATTCTTAAAATGGCTAAGGAAAAAGGAGAATTTGAAACTGAGGGCTGGAGGGTAAGAAAAGATGGCTCAAAGTTTTGGGCAGATGTGGTGGTTACCGCTTTATGTGATGACAATGGCAAGCTAACAGGCTATGCAAAAGTTACACGTGATATTACAGAAACTAAAAAAGCAAGCGACCTGCTGCACAGATTTAATGAAGCATTAAAAAAAGAAGTAGACAACAAGACAAGCGAACTGGCAGAAACCACTTTACAATTGCGGCAGTTGGCTGCCTATCTTCAAACTGCCAGGGAGGATGAGCGTAAAAGTATCGCGCGGGAAATACATGATGAACTGGGACAAATGCTTACAGGGCTTAAAATGGATGTTGTATGGCTTCGAAAACAAATAATGCCCGCAAATGATAGGGTTACCAAAAGATTTGCAGATGCGCTTGAATTACTGAATGATACCAAACAAACCATGCGACGTATTTCTACCGACCTACACCCGGCCGTACTCACTGACCTGGGATTGGTAACGGCTCTTAATATGTACTGTAAGGATTTTGGAAAACGGTCAGGGATAGCTGTTAATTTTACAGCGCAGGTCGATGAAAAAGATGACCTTAGCATTTCCCCCGGTATTTCAATAGGGTTGTACAGGATCTTCCAGGAATCGTTGACCAATATAGCCAAACATGCAAATGCGGAAAAGGTAACTTCTTTATTAAAGAAGGATGGAGACGGGTTAATTTTGGACATTATTGATAATGGCAGCGGATTTGATTTAAAAGAACTTCATCACAAAAAAACACTTGGACTCGTAAGTATCAGGGAAAGAGTAATTATGATGGACGGAAAATATGAGATTAATAGTTCACCGGGCAAAGGAACCCTTGTTCATGTATCAGTGCCATTTAAATTAAAGTAAATAAACTTATGCCACATATTCTTATTGCCGATGACCATGCAATTGCACGAAGAGGGTTACGAGAAATAATTTCGGATACAATACCATTTGCCGATATTGACACCGCTGCCAGTGCGGAAGAATTATTGAGTAAAGTGATGCAGGACAATTGGGACCTTGTTATTTCTGACATTAATATGCCCGGAAGAAGCGGCCTCGAAATATTACAAGAGATTAATAAAAACTTTCCAACTCTTCCGGTATTAATTGTGAGTGTACATACTGAACAAGAATATGCAATAAGGGTAATTAAAGCTGGCGGAGCCGGGTTTTTAAATAAAGATGATGCGGTGGACGAAGAATTGGCGAAGGCTGTGCAGACTATACTTTCAGGCAAAAGATACATTCCTCCATCCGTTGCGGAAAGGCTCGCTGACGAACTGGCAAATGGAGAAGATAAAAAACCTCATGAACTGCTTTCTAACCGCGAATTCCATATTTTCAAGTTGCTTGCAAAGGGAACTGGTACGCGTGAAATAGCTGATAAATTATCCTTGAGCATTAATACCGTAGGCACTTACCGAAGCAGGATTCTAACAAAAATGAATTTTAAATCCAATGCGGAGATCATAACTTACGCCATTGCTAATAAACTGATATGATTATCTTTTGTAGCAGATTCTGTTACAACGCCGCAAGTTTATGTTACAAATATATTGTAGAAGTGGTTACACTTTTTTGAATCCATATTTCTTTCCTTTATCTTCTACTAATCTTCATCCGCCTTTGAGGCTGTAAAACTATTCGGAGTGAATAATCAACCTACTATATTAATTGTGGACGATTCTAAAATTATATGTGACAGGATCACGGCTCTTCTCAAAGAAATTCCAGGTACCAGCGACATATTATGTGGTTATAATTTTAAGGACGGCATGCAACTCATTAAAACTCATAAGCCAGAGGTAGTTATATTTGATATCAACCTTCCTGATAACAATGGAATAGAGCTTTTGCGCACGATAAAAGAAAAGAAGTATCCTGTTAAAGTTGTTATCATGATGACAGAAGACGCCAGCGAAGAAAAGAAAGAAAAATGCCTGCAACTTGGCGCCGATCACTTTCTCAATAAGTTCACGGACTTCGAAAGGATCCCCGAAATAATAGTTGAGTTTAGTAATAATTAAGATTAGCACTATGGTTATTTTTCAAAAAAAGCAGGTTTTATTAATGGTTGTCACAAAATCAACCAAAAGTGCCAGTGACACCATTACAAAAAACAAACAACATCTGCTATTTTTTGCGGTAATGGCTTTACCGAACTTTGCAATCGAAAATGAGAACATTAAAAATATTCCCGCTTATCCAATGCTATTAAATAGCACAAAGCCCTCTTATGAGAAACAATACCAATATACTCAATACCAGTCGGGTCATTTATCCAGGGCCCGGCATTTTTTTAAATCTAAAATCCAACCGGTGACGCATATTGCAGCGTTTACTGGTATAAATGAAATACCTTTAAAATCGAATTATGCCTAAAATAATGCTCATAGATGACGATGTTGATATAGCGGAAGTAGTAGAAATCATCCTTGTACATCATGGATTTGAAGTAGTTAAAATTTATGATGGTCGAAATGTCTTTGAAACAATAGACTATTTTAAACCAGACGTGATCCTTTTAGACGTCAATATCGCCGATGTTGATGGCAGAGAAGTATGCAAGGAATTAAAAGCAGATAACAGCCCACACAATCACATTCCCGTGGTACTCTTTTCTGCCATGCACGATTTAAAACATTCTTATCCTGAATGCAAAGCCACTGATTTTATCAGCAAGCCATTCGAAACAAAGTCGCTTGTAGAAAAACTGAAAAAATATGCAACCGCCAATTAGCTTTCGCTGATTTTTTATTGGATGCTCCCTGTTGTAAAAGCACATTGAGAGCGCTGCTTTCACTCATCAAAACTAAACCTGCTTCTTTTAGGATGGCATTTGCAAATGTTTGCCTGGAAATATAACCAACATCCCAACCTTTATTTCAAAATTAAAATCCTGAAAATTTATTGGTTTACTGTATTTTTAATGCAGCCAATACAACTATTCATTAATAACAAATAAAATAATGAAGACAACCATCATATTTCTTTCTGCTGTTTTGCAGTTTACTTTCTTCATTGCTAATGCCCAGGCTAAAAAAGAAACTACCACAGTCGAAGTCGTGGTGCAAGACACGATAATAAATTATAAAAAACCAAAAAAATCAATAACCTATGGTTCTGTAACTGTTGAAGGCAATCGCATTAATTACAAAGCTGTAGCCGGAACGATTATTCTTAAAAATGCCGCTGATACGCCTACGGCCAGCATCTTCTACGCCGCTTACTTTAAAGAAGGTGAAAAAAACCAATCCAACCGGCCGGTAACTTTTTTGTACAACGGCGGCCCGGGCAGTTCTACCGTCTGGCTTCACATGGGCGCGTTTGGCCCGCAGAGGGTTTTCCTGGAGGATACATCTCAATCAAGAGCTCCATATAAAACAGTAAATAACGATTATAGCCTTTTAGATGCCAGCGACCTTGTTTTTATTGATGCGCCGGGTACAGGCTTCAGTAAGATTATTACTAAAGAGATGGGCGGCGAAGGGAAACCTGCCGATTTTTATGGAACAGATCCGGATGCCAATGCATTTGCTTCATTTATCGTTCAATTTATTTCTGAATACAATCGCTGGGAATCCCCAAAATATTTATTTGGAGAAAGTTATGGTACGTTTCGTTCCGCTGCACTAGCTGATGTTCTTGAAACAAATAAAAGCGTTAGCCTCAATGGAGTCATTCTTCTCTCACAACTTCTGAACCTGGCAAATTCTCCTGATAATCCACACGCCGAGCCCGGCAATGACCTGCCTTATCAACTTGCCTTACCTACTTATGCGGCTGTTGCGTGGTATCATCACATGGTTCCAAACCGGCCCGAAAAAATGGAGCCCTTTCTGAAAGAAGTGGAACATTTTGCAATGAATGATTATGCACTGGCGCTCAATAAAGGTTCCCTGCTTGATGCAGAAACTTTTAACCAGATTGCAGCCAAACTTCATGAATATACCGGCCTAAGTATTGATTATATAAAAAAAGCCAACCTGAGGGTTGAAGACCAGCAATTTGCACATGAATTGCTAACGAAGGACAACAAGGTTACTGGCAGATTAGATGCGCGATATGATGGTTATGCTATGAATCCCCTGGGAGAACAAACTCAATACGACCCGATGGATTCTCATATAAGTGGACCCTTCATCGCCACATTTAATAATTATGTTCGCAGTGAATTAAAATATGGTATTGGGCAAACGTTTCATCCCGGCGGTGCGGGGGTGTATGGTCAATGGGATTACAAGCATAAGATACCGGGCTCTACCGATGAGCAGGCAGATATTTACCCGAATGTAATGACGGCCCTTGCTCACGCGATGATCTATGATCCCAATTTAAAAGTGATGTTAAACAGTGGCTATTTTGATTTGGGCACTCCCTATTTCCAGGGCCAGTACGAGATGCATCATCTTCCCATGCCCGCCAGCTTACAAAAAAATATCGAATTCAAATTGTACAACTCTGGCCACATGGTTTATTTGCATCCGGAATCATTAAAATTATTACATGATAATGTGGCGAAATTTATTGACTCCACACATTAAAATAATTCATGCAGATATTTATAAGATGGAATTCTATTATTCCCCCTGTAAAGTGGTAACTTAAATGAACATTTTCTAAATAAAAAAACAAGAACCTTTTTACAGTAGTCTTTCTTGCAATTACTCTGGCTACAACAACTTTTGGTCAATCAATAAACCCTAAATATGATTCAGTTCTGGTTCATAAGTTAGGGGCAGATGACTATGGGATGAAAAATTATGTCTTTGTCATTCTTAAATCCGGAGATAATCAGTCAACAAATAAACAATTTAAGGATAGTTGCTTTGACGGACATTTTAAAAACATTAAAAGACTCGTGGAGCTCAGGCAACTTATTATCGCGGGACCTTTTGGGAAAAATGAAAATGATTTAAAACAGGATTTTAGGGTTTATCCTGTTAAAACGTTCGCTTTGCCACTGTAGTTGTTCCTTGAGTGGATAAATGATGGAACTTTAGGCCAGTAAAGCAACCTTTATTTAAGATTTTTATTTTGATAAAACAGAATAGTTTTTTCAATTCATCCGGTTAAAAATTCTTTACGATAATTTCTCCTTTTTAATAGAAATTTATTGGAAATGCATCTATATTTTAATTTGCCGGCTTGTGGTTGGTGCAAGAACCCCAAAAAAGAGGTGGCCCGTTAACGAACCACCTCTTTATCTTAAATAATATTTTCAACCTTGCGGCCTGCCCGAAGGCATTGAAATCAGGAAATATCAAAGCGATCAAGGTTCATAACCTTTGTCCATGCTGTCACAAAATCATTAATAAACTTATCCTGTGAATCTTCACAACCGTATACCTCAGCAAGAGCACGCAATTCTGAGTTTGAACCAAAGATGAGGTCAACGCGGGTTCCGGTCCATTTAACATCGCCCGTTGCACGATCACTCCCTTCAAACAGATTCTGTTCTTGTAAAGTCGACTTCCATTTCGTTCCTAAATCCAGTAAGTTGACGAAGTAGTCATTCGTGAGTTGTCCCGGACGTTTAGTAAAAACGCCATAGTTCGAATGGTCGAAATTGGTGTCTAGTACCCGCATACCTCCAATAAGAACGGTCATTTCAGGCGGAGTGAGTGTCAGCAATTGAGACCTGCCTATGAGCAATTCCTCTGCTGCCGCCCTGTGCATAGGATCAAGATAATTTCGGAAACCATCTGCAGAAGGCTCCAGGATTGCAAAGGATTCTACATCAGTCTGTTCCAGTGAAGCATCTGCACGACCGGGTGAAAATGAAACTTTTAATTCATGACCCGCGTCTTTGGCTGCTTTTTCAATAGCCACGCTTCCACCAAGAACAATGAGGTCAGCCAGCGAAACCTGCTTACCATTCTGAGCGCTGTTGAATTCTTTTTGAATGCCTTCAAGCTTCGATAATACTTTCGAAAGTTGAGGTGGATTGTTCACTTCCCAATCTTTTTGTGGAGTAAGACGAATGCGTGCACCGTTTGCTCCACCACGTTTATCAGATCCACGAAAAGTAGATGCAGACGCCCACGCAGTGGATACCAGTTCTGGTACAGACAAGCCGGAATCAAGAATTTTAGATTTTAGTTGATCGATATCCGTATCATTAATCAGTTCATAATTTACAGCAGGAACCGGATCCTGCCAGATGAGTTCTTCTACAGGAACCTCAGGACCAAGATAACGTACTTTAGGGCCCATATCACGATGCGTTAATTTAAACCATGCTTTCGCAAAAGCATCTGCAAATTCAGCAGGATTTTCATGAAAATGCCTTGATATCTTTTCATAAGAAGGATCGGCTCTTAAAGCAAGATCAGTAGTGAGCATAAATGGCGCATGGCTCTTTGATGGATCATGAGGATCAGGAACTGTACCCTCACCTGCACCATCTTTCGGTTTCCACTGGTGGGCACCCGCAGGGCTCTTGGTTAATTCCCATTCAAAATCAAAGAGATTGTCGAAAAATTTATTGCTCCATTTCGTAGGCGTTTGTGTCCACGCACCTTCCAGTCCGCTTGTAATGGTATCGTCCCCGCTACCTGTACCAAAAGAGTTTCTCCAGCCCAGGCCTTGCTCTTCAATACCAGCAGCTGCGGGTTCAGCTTCAACGTATTTGCCCGGATCTGCAGCGCCATGTGTTTTACCAAATGTGTGCCCACCGGCAATCAACGCCACCGTTTCATAATCGTTCATCGCCATGCGGCCAAAGGTTTCACGAACATCTTTTGCAGCAGCAAGCGGATCAGGATTTCCGTTGGGGCCTTCAGGATTTACATAAATTAATCCCATCTGAACAGCAGCCAACGGATTTTCAAGGTTGCGGTCGCCTGTATATCTTTTATCACCAAGCCACTCTCCTTCCGAACCCCAATAAATGTCCTTTTCAGGTTCCCAAACATCTTCACGGCCCCCACCATAACCAAATGTTTTAAATCCCATTGATTCAAGAGCGCAGTTACCTGCAAGAATCATTAAATCAGCCCACGAAATCTTTTTTCCATATTTCTTTTTTACAGGCCAAAGCAACAAACGCGCTTTATCGAGGTTTGCATTATCAGGCCAGCTGTTAAGCGGTGCAAAACGTTGAGTACCCGAACCTGCGCCACCACGGCCATCCGAGATACGGTAGGTACCTGCGCTGTGCCATGCCATCCTGATAAAAAAAGGGCCATAATGGCCATAATCCGCCGGCCACCAATCCTGTGAATCTGTCATCAGGTTGAAAAGATCTTGTTTTACGGCATCCAGGTCAAGCTTTTTAAATTCATCAGCATAATTAAAATTTTCGTCCATCGGGTTTGATAGCGACGAATTTTGCCTCAGTATGTCAAGATTCAGCATGTTAGGCCACCAATCGTGGTTTGAAGTACCGCCGCCAGCACTGTGCTGTATGCCACCTCCATGAAAAGGGCATTTGGCTTCACTTTCATTTACATCCCAAACGTTACTCTGTTGTTTATTGTCTTCCATTTTTGATAAAATTAAATTAGTTGATAGTGCCAAATTTACAATAATCTTTCCTATGATCTTATCTATATATTTTATACTTGTATAGACAAAACCTATAACTAAAACCCCGGTTCAAAATGATTTAACCTTCACCAAAATAATTACAAAACCAGGACTTAGAATTTAATTTCAGCTGTGCGTGAAAAGTTCTAAAGTTGTATTTTGCAATTTCTATTTTCATTATTTAATTTTTTTCATGAAGACAAATCCGACACATTATTTTTTAGTTTTTCTTTTATTGATTTTATTTACCCTGTCTACTGGTAAAGGCTATGCTCAATCTTATAAATCCGAAAATGTATTTTACCTGGTAGGCTCCTCAGAAAGTTACCAGTCTTTTGTACAGCATGCCGATGAAATTTCTATAATTTGCCCGGATGTATACCAGATAGACAGTGTTGGCGTAATTACCGGTGAAGTAGACAGGCGGATACTGGAACTTGCTCAAAAAAAAGGTATAAAAGTGATGCCTCTTTTTGCTTCTTTTGATCAAAAAGGAATCCATGCATTATTAACCAACGAAGCAGCAAGAAAAGAAGCCATAAGGTTGATGTTGTTTTATGCCCGCGAGTTTCATTTTTACGGATGGCAGTTTGATATTGAAAATATTTTCTTTACTGACAAGGATGCGTATACCTCTTTTTATAAACAAACCGCTGACAGCCTGCACAAATATGGGTTTGCTATTTCCAGTGCTGTTGTAAAATCGGACCAGCCCGCGCCTGAGAGTGCCAACCCTGCATATCATCATTTTTTATATGAAAACTGGCGCGGTGCATTTGATATACCCGCCATTGCTGCCGTCAGTGATTTTATTTCCATCATGACCTATGACCAGCACACGGCATACACACCGCCAGGCCCGGTTGCTGGCCTTCCCTGGATGAAGAAGATTGTAGCCTACCTGCTCAATTCAGGTATTCCTGCTAATAAAATATCATTAGGCATACCTAACTATTCTGATTATTGGTATCCCACCGTTACCAATAGAGGCCCGGGTTCAACCCGCGATGAAATCAGTTATGCTGCTGCAAAAGATTTGCTCGACAGGTACCAGGCTGTTCCGGAATGGATGGAAGATCAGCAGGTATTTTTCACCCATTGGGAAACTGGCGGAATATTCAACTGGTTGTTTATAGAAGATGCGAGATCTTTTTTGCCAAAATTTAAACTGGCGGCTGATAATCATTTACGCGGTATCTCTGTGTGGGTATTGGGTTCTGAAGATCCGGCAATTTGGAACGTGCTTAAAAAAGAAGCCACAACGGTGAGGGTCAAATAGAATATTAAGTAAAGGTTTTTCCCGGATTTTTAGCTGGCTGAGGCTTTCAAATAAATTTATCTTTTTTATCAATAAAATTCATTGAATCTCAAAGCTGAAATCCTATCCACAAAGCTATTCTTGCATCTAAATAATTACCGGAAGGAAGATTGTTGTTTTTATCTTTCATCCTATAATAACGACCCAAACCAATTTGGTCATTTAATTCAAGATTTAATTTTTGAGAAATAGAAAACTTTATCCCTAATGAAGCTCCGGCAGAAAAACCATTACCTATAAAATCCCTATCCTGCCCGATTGTATATGGTATCGTTCCACCTACATAAGATTGTTCCTGTTTAATTTTTTTTCCTATATTCTTTAGGTAAGGGCCAATAAAAAAACAATTATCAGCAGCATATTTTCTGGCCTCCAGGGTAATAGTTTTATACCTCGTTACTCCGCCAAAATCTCCATAGTCAATATGACCAGAGGCGATTGAAACCATCGAACTCCAATTATTTTTCAATCTGAATTCAAGCGCTGCCGAAGGGCCTCCTGCCACAATATTTGCGAGGTTGGTTTTTAATTCAAGCTGGTGTTTATCTTTTTGTTGGGCATTTCCCAAATGGAACATCAGCAATGTAATAATTGTGTAAATGATTACTCGCATTCTGCTGTTTTAATTAAATGTAAAGTAATCCAAACTTCTTTTGATTTGCTTTTTTTCTTTGCGCTTGTAGCTCGTATCCTTCACGAGACAGCAATCCAAACCATACTTCCAAAATAAAAATTCTCTCCCGATAATTATCGGGATTCTTGCTTTACTGTTGGTTGCGTAAAGGATGAAAAAGCTGAAAGAAATTCTTTTGCCAGGAATTAAGGTGAAAAAAGAAAGCCAACCTTTTTAGGGGTTGGCGATCGTTTATTGATTATGAGAAAATCTTTGATTACAACATTTTATTGTTGTGCCCACCACAGCGGCGTTAACACTGCATCACCACCACCAAGATCACTTACAGCCTGCTTGTATCCGGCGACATTACTATTCTGTAACCCTGAAGGATATTTCAGGCGTTGAGGAAAGAACTTCACATTGCTGGACATGTAATTTGATGAAGTCAAATCAGGCAGCGTTTGTATTGGCCCTTCAAGTACCACATTTTCAAAAAATGGCAATCCTAGTCTCCTGTGATCACTCCAGGTTTCTAAAGGCAACCATGGAGTCTGTGCTATGAATTTTTGAGTTATAATTTTGGTAAGATGGTCATTTCTTACCGTACCATTCTTATACAAATTATTTACCGGATACTTTATAGAAGCTGTTCCGGGAGTTCCAGTTAAACCGTCTACAAAATTCATTGTATGGGTATCGCCTGGTTCTGCTGTATGATTCCAGTTTACAGAAGTGCCATCCCTGTTATAATCTGTAGAAGCAAGATAGGCGCCCAGGTATTGAGATACTCCCCAATAGTCAAAGCTTTTTGCAATTCCAGTCTCGTAAGCTGTTTGTGCATCCACCGGTGAAGCCCATCCTCTTGCAGCCCCTTCAGCCAAAAGGAAATAAGTTTCCCATGGAGCAAAAAATACTCTTTTTGCAGTTTGAGTTCTGAACTGATTTTTCAGAGTTGGAGACATACCCGTAGAACTTCCAATATCTTCGCCTTGAAAAAGTGTATTGTGCCAATCACCTTTTGTACCCCAGTTACCATCCGGTGTAGGATTCCATGTGTATTTTGCATCAATTGTTTTTAGCACATTGTGACTTGCATCTTTCACGGTGCCGGTGGTATTAGCGGTAACAGCCCCGCAGGTTCCACTTGGAAATGAAGGGTCGCTGCTATTGCCCGGCATATAAAAAATCTGGTAGGCTCTTGGATCTATGGTGTTGGGTAATCCATTTAACCAATACGCTGAAAACGGATTATTAGTTTTTGTAGTTAATTGTGCAGGATAATATTGCCCTGCATAATCGGCCGGTTTAATGTTGGCAATAGCTTCTGTCTGACCCGTAGGATCACTGATTACAGAGGGAATTTGTGCCTGTGATGTAACGCTTCCGAGATTTACAACGAGGTTATTAAAAGTAACAGCCTCCGGTAACTGGAACCAACACCGGGTGTACACACCCGAAAGATCATCCCATCCTGGCTTTTCCTGTATCTGGAACATCTGTGATTTATCGGTAAGCAAAGGGCCCTTAGCGGCATCTTCAAATTCTGCCTGCGCTTTTGCAGGATCAACTTCTGATAGTCGCATTGCCAACCTCAATCGCAAAGAATTTCCATAAGCCTGCCAATTTGTAAAATTAAATCCATAGGCAGGATCTTCTGATGCTACATCGGAAGGAACCGAGGTTGAAGGATCAAGTTTAGAAGTTGCGTCCTTTAACTCACCAAGCACATAATAATATACGCTTTTTACATCATTAAAACCGGGGTTCTTTCCCTGGAAAGCCTCGGTAGGCATAGGGCCAAAATTATCACTCATTTCGCTTAGCAAATAGGCCCGCCATATTCGTGCTACCTGCATAAGATTATTAGTGTAAGCTTTTTGTGTTCCTGCAGCAATCTGTTGATTTGCCACATCTATGGCACTATTGATGGTATTGAGTGCACCGGATTGATTGTCGTAATATTCTCCGATCCATTCATCGCTATACGCACCCCAGGAAAAAGTAGCTCCATCTGCATCTGATATTTGATGGCCTGCCGCCTGCCAGTACAAAATAAAGGCCCGTTCTGAAACACCGGGATTCATTTGTGCATGCACAATAGAATTATCAATAAAATATTCAACCTGCACCTGGGTTGCACTTGCTGCAGTAGGATCGGTATTAATGTCTGTTATTTTCTTACAGGCAGAAAATAACAACAAAGCTGTTAAGTATAATGACGTTTTTTTAAATATATGTTTCATAGCTTTAAAATTATTTAGTGAATGATTAGAGCCCTAACGATAAATTGACATAAAATATACGGGATGTAGGTGGACTCGCGTTTTCAAAACCTACAGACGGTGTACCGGCAGCATAAACTGATTCAGGATCTACCCCATGCATGTGGCTGGTAATAAGCCATACATTATTGCAGGATACTGATACTATTGCTTTTTGAATAAAGCTGCGGCTCAACATTTTTTGAGGTAAACTATAGCTTAGCTGAATGTTCCTTATGCGCACATTCGTAGCATCATAAAGATTGGTTTCTGTAATACCTGTATTTCCAGTGCCGGCAACCGCACCCCAATATTGCTGTGTAGAAATCTTATTCGAGTTTGCCACATAACCGTTTGTATTTGGATCAAGCATCACACCTTTTACAATCATAGAATCTCTTGAACCACCGCTTACAGTCATAGCCGCTGTTCCGTTTCGTTCCATATTGTCTAAAGTTTGAGAAAATATCTTCCCGCCAAATCTCGCATCAAGTTGTACCATAAGCCCAAAACTTTTATAAGAAAATGAATTGGTAAACCCTAATAATGCATTTGCCTGCTGATTTCCTAATCTTGATATATCAGTAGTGGCTTGGGGTAGCCCGTTAGTGGTTAGAATAAGTTGACCAAAATTAGGATCTTTAGCGTCTGTAACTCTCATTAATTTTGTACCATAAATCTCCCCATATGGTTGCCCCGCAACAGCCAAAATCTGGATGTTATCAAAACCGCCACCGGGTAATTGATACTTCTGCACATCTGAATAAATATAAGGTACGGTGGTTTTATTGTGAGAATAGTTTACTCCTAAAGTCCAGTTCAAAGATTTAGGATTTTGCAAAATGCGGGCATCTGCTGTTACTTCCACACCTGTATTTTGAACATTCCCGGCATTAATTTTCATGGAATTATATCCACTCAGCGGATCCATAGGAAGATTAATCAATTGGCGGGTAGCATTTGACTTATAAATGGACACGTCAAAACCAACCCTGTTGTTCAAAATCCTAACCTCGGCGCCTGCTTCATAAGATTTAATGAGCTGACTTCTGACACTGTCATTGTACAGGATGCCGTTTCTGCCGGCAGTTGTATTTCCATTTGGATCGGTACCAATATAATAAGTGTTATAAAGGGAATAAGGATCAAGGTCGCTACCTGCCTCGGCGTAAGAAGCTCTCAATTTTCCATAGCTTAACCAGGAAGGAAGGTTGCCCCCGTTTTTATTTATCATATCGGTAAATACATAAGAAAGACTTACAGAAGGATAAAAATAAGATTGGTTTTGCGGGCTAAGTGTTGAAGTCCAGTCGTTACGGAACGTGCCACTTAAAAACAAATAACCATCGTAATTTAATTCTAATGATCCATAAACAGAATTGATTTTCTTTTGGCTGAACGCCTGCGAAACTGATGGATTACCTTTTGAATTATTTACGCTGAAAAGGTTAGGAACTTTTAAGGTGCCAGCACTTCCGTTGAGTTCACTGTTCTTATATTCCATAAGATTACCGCCTACCATTACTGAACCTCCCAGTTTACCAAAGAGGTTGTCTTTTTTAGCGGTAAGCAACCCGCTATAATTGGTTTGCTGGTATCCTTGTCTCCCCAAACCATAATTACCTGTGGTACTTGCTGGGCTTCCTGCATATAGTTTTGATTCTGTATTTGTTGTGTACATATCTGCACCCGCATTTACTTCACCCATAAGCCAGCTGGCGAAATTATGTTTAAGAGAGGCATACATAATATAGCGGTTGCGGGTATCTGAATTAAGGTTGTACTTTGACGTCCAGTAAGGGTTTGCGCCACTCCCTTTTTGCCACCAAAACATATTTCCGCTGGCATCTAAAGGATTTTTAAAATTGCGAATATCCAGCGTCCTGGGTAAGTTATCAATAGTACCGAAAATACTATAGTCTTGCCCTTCAATGGATCTGTTATTGGCGGTAGCATTTATAAACTGTATTTTAGTATCCAAAGTCCAGTTTTCATTATTACCAAATTTGGTTACTGCCCTGGCAGTAAGGTTATTGCGTGAAAGCTTTTGTCCCGGTATCATACTTTTATCATCAAAGCGATTATAAGAAGCATAAATGGAAGTTGAATTTATTTGCTGCTGAAATGAAATGTTTTGATTAGAAATAACTCCATTTCGAAAGAAATTTGCAATATTGTCATACGGCTGAAGTTTTACCTGGTTACCTGACCAATCTGTAACGGTTTGCCCATTTATTTTTGGCCCCCAGCTTGCGGTTGAAATAGAATCATAAACACCATTGCTTCCTTGCGCAAAGGAGTTTTGCATTTTTGGATTTGTAAAAATGCTTTCAAAACCGACAGATGATGAAACGGTAACCCCTAAGCCGGGTTGCTTTTTACCTGTTTTTGTGGTAATTAAAATAACTCCGTTGCCACCGAGAGAGCCATATAATGCGGCTGCAGCGGGGCCTTTCAACACACTGATCGAAGCAATATCATCGGGATTAATATCGCTTAACCCATTACCCATATCGAGTGATGAATTATAAAAACCATTGGAAGCGCCAATACCTACACGGCCTGTAGAATTATCCATCGGAATTCCATCTACTACAATAAGAGGTTGCGAAAGTCCCGTTAGAGAATTATTTCCACGCAATAAAATTTGAGAAGAGCCTGCGGGTCCATTACCTGAACGCACAACCTGCAAACCTGCAACTTTTCCTGTAAGACTATTAACCAGGTTGGGTTCCCTTGCCTCGACAAGTGTTTTCCCTTTCACTTCCTGAACCGAGTATCCTAAAGATTTTTTTTCTTTCCTGATACCTAGCGCTGTTACTACTACTTCCTGGAGAGAAGAATTTGTTTTGTTTAATGTAACAGAAATAGCCGATTGGTTACCTACTGATATTTCTTTTTGTTCGAAGCCTACTGAAGTGATAAGCAAATGATCAGTTGGCAATGCCTCAATTGTAAAATTTCCACTTTCATCTGAAGCTACGGCCGTTTTTGAACCAACCACTTTAACGGTTGCTCCTAATACAGGAATACCGGTATCATCTATAACTACACCGGTAATAGTTTTTTTTGCTTGCGAAAAAGCAAGGGTACTCCACATGCCCATAATCAAGACAAGGAGCAGTCGGATTGATTTTCTTTTCATAATAGTTGTTTAAAAATTTTGATGCTGATTAAAAATTAAAAGGGTATATGATGATGACGATCTAAAATTCTGATTCTTTTAAAGCTGGTTTAATTAATGGTTTCCTTTCTTCATAATGTTCCATTACCAGTGCGGCTGCCCCAATCAATTCAGCATGCACGCCTAGTGTGGATACATCTATTTCTGTTCCCTGGTAAAGCCGGGGAATACAATTTTCATTTAATGCCTGCTGTATCGGAGCCAACCATATTTGCCCCGCTAAAGAACCTCTTCCACTTAGAATTATTTTTCTTGGATTTAAAAGGTGAATTAGTACCGCTATTCCTTTGCCGATATTATAACCGGCTTTTGAAAATAGTTCTGCGGCAAACTGATCTCCCTCCTGCACCGCCTGTGCAATACCTTCATAAGCAAGTTCAAGATCGTCAAAGGGCAATGACTTCAATTTGGAAAGCCTGCCGGAATTAATTCCTTCTTTAGCGCTTTCTATCATTAGCAATAAAGAAGTTTCGGTTTCAAGGCATCCTACTTTTCCACACCAGCAAAGTTTACCATTTAAAAAAAGTGGAATATGGCTAAACTCACCTGCATAGCCATCATGCCCTCTGAATAATTCGCCGTTGAGGATCATCCCAAGGCCAATCCCCCATCCAATGTTAATGACCATCGCGTTCTTCTCATTTTTTGCACCGCCAAAATAAAACTCGGCCAGTGCGATAAGACTAGAATCATTATCAATATAAACAGGCAACCCAATAGCCTCAGAAAGATGGGAAGTAATACTTTCATTATCGGGTAATTGTAAAAAAGAATAGTTAACTCCCAATTCCACATTTACAAATCCCGGCATGCCTATTCCTACTCCCACAAATTTTTCTTTTGGTATTCCCGATGAATCAACCAACTGGATAATTTTTTGCTGCAAGGTTTCAAGAGCTGTAGGGTTGTTGGGCAGTGGCAATAAAACCTTTTCAATTGGAGACACAAAATCGTTTTGCATATCCATAATGGCAATTTTAGTAACGTATTGATCCATCGCTACAGAAACCAAATACATTGCATTTTTATGAATCGAATAGGTTAATGGCCGTCTGCCGCCGGTAGAAGGTGCATAGCCCCTTTCTGAAACCAGTTTTTTGGCAAGTAATTCTTCAATATAATTTGAAGTTACGGGTAAACTCTTTTGAATTCTGGCAGTTAGGTCAGCACATGAAAGATTATTATTAAAGTATAACTCCTTCAGAATTTTATTTCTTATTAGAATTTCCTTCTGATTCATATTAACTTTTATTACTTTGTTCGCAAATTTAACAATTTAATAATAAAAGTATAAAAACTTTTTAAAAAAATTTAAAGAAGTTCATAAATTTTATTCAATTGCAGAAATATCAAGCCAATCAAGGAAAGACTCGTTAACTCCCAATTAAAAAAAATTTGGCTTAAAAAAATATCTACAAAATAAAAATCGGAGGAATTTGTTTGTTTACTGTTTTATCCAATACAACCAAATAGTTATAAAAAAAAGTATTCCTTATCCGTTGGAATGAGTGGACAAAAAACAGGAAACGTCATTATTAAAATGTGATGGATAACACCGCTAAGCGATGTTCATTTTACCATTATTTCATAGATTTCAGATATTTATAAAATTCACTCTTT